>CALLIL010000024.1 GCA_938009755.1 uncultured Marinomonas sp. | reverse complement strand
TGCCCTTAGGTTTCATGGTCACCTAAGAGTGTTTACATTGCGTTGGATGTGAAAATCAATTGCGGTGATTTTATTGTTCCATGACTCATTCAGTGGCGAGATGGCATTTTGTTTATCTGTTAGGTCGTCACATATAATGCTCTCTACTATAGAGAGCTCGGATATTTTTCAATATAGGGGTTAGACATGGGTGTTATTGCAAAGCGCTCCTCAATGACGTTCTTCTCTGATGGGGAAGATCATTACAGCCATCGAGTTCGTATTGTTTTGGCTGAAAAAGCTGTCACTGTGGACATCATAGATGTAGACCCGTTTAACAAGCCAGAAGAATTGGCTGATGTTAATCCGTACAACGAATTGCCTGCATTGGTAGATCGTGACTTAGTACTTTATGAGCCGAATGTCATGATGGAATATTTGGATGAGCGTTTCCCGCATCCTCCATTACTTCCTGTTTATCCAGTAGCACGTGCTGAAAGTCGTTTGTATATGCATCGTATACAGCGTGACTGGGCACGATTGGCAGATTTGATTCTTTCTAGTAAAGACAAAGACGCCGTGGCGCAGGCGCAAAAAGAATTGCGTGAAGGCTTAATCAGCGTTTCTCCTATTTTTGAAGAGAAACCTTACTTCATGAGTGATGAATTCACGATTGTTGATTGCTGCTTAGCACCTGTATTGTGGCGTTTGCCTGTTTTAGGTGTCGACATCCCTAAGGAGCAGGCTGCTGCACTTCATAAATACATGGATCTTGTTTTTAATCGAGAGTCTTTCCAAGAAAGTCTTTCTGAAGCAGAACAAGAAATGCGTTTAGACTAATCTCATTTGTCTGAGAAAGGTCATAAAAAAGGAGCTTATGGCTCCTTTTTTATTGAAAACAAAATGAGTGTTGTATTAAAAAAACGAATAGGAAATAACATGTTACCTAAACGATCTTATTTATTGAATGCGGCGTATCAATGGGTTGCTGACAATGATATGACGCCTTACTTGTTGGTTGATGCAGAGCAGAAAGATGTGGTCATTCCCACAGAGTTTGTGAAGGATGGACAAATAGTACTCAATATTAGTATGTCTGCGGTGCGTCATTTAATCATGGACAAAGAGGCGGTTTCTTTTGAGGCTCGCTTTGGAGGGAAACCAATGCAAGTTTACGTACCTATGTGTGCTGCGCTTGCTTTGTATGCTCAAGAGAATGGCGATGGATTTGTTTTTCCTGATGAAGAATTTTCTAATGAGCCGCCACCACCGCCAGAGCCTAAAAAAGGGTTTCAGTTGAAAGTGGTGAAATAACGTATTTCAAATGAAATAAAAAGTAAGACATAAAAAAAGAGCCGGTTGGCTCTTTTTTTATGTCTTGTCTTGTTTTGGTAATCGTTGATTAGGCTGTATTTAATCCAATGTTAATCTTCATAACCAAATAACTGACGCTCTAACAAATCGATTAGAGTGTGAATGACGGTGATTTGGCATTCATGGACACGCGCTGTACCGAGTAAATTTATTTTTATTTCTGTGTCGTCTTGAGAAGTAAGAGAGGAAACATTCTTGGCTTCTGGGCTAGTGATGGCAACAATATTCATTTTGCGCTCATGCCCAGCTTGTATTGCTTGTATGATGGGTGATGTGTTTCCTCGGTTGGCAACAACAAATAAAATATCGCCGGGATTGCCTATTGCCGTGATTTGCTTTGAAAAAACATCGTGCAAATTATCATTATGGGTGATGGCTAACAAGGCTGACCCATCACCAGTTAAGTTAAATGCTGGCAAACCTGGTCGTTCTCTGTCCATTCTGTCTATTAACAAGGTGCTGAAGTATTGAGAAAGGTGAGAGCCTGTACCATTACCAATACAAATGACTTTTCCGCCAGAAGCAATGCTTGAGAACATGACTTTTGCGGCGTGTTCAATATAAGGAGGCAAGCTTTCTAGGGCTTGCTGCTGAGCTTCAAAACTTTGTGCGAACTGTGTGTAGATTGCTTCTTGAAAATCCATATAGTTAAAATACTGCTTTAAGCCAAGTTAAGTGTTGTGTGTCTATTGTTTGATCAAATAATATCGCATCGAAGCGGCTTTCAAAATTCATTTTGTTATTCTTTTGTAGCCACAACGCGGCACTGTTTCTGACCTTTTTTAATTTTGATTTTCCAAGACTTTCAGCGGCACTGCCATGAGACGAGTTTGCACGAAAGCGAACCTCAATAAACACATAGGTTTGGTTGTCGAGGAAAATTAAGTCAATTTCACCGAGCCGACAAAAGAAGTTTCGCTCAACAAAATAAAGTCCTTGAGAGAGCAAAAAATCTTCTGCTTTTTGCTCTGCTTTCTCACCGTTATTCTTCGGTGTTTTCCTCTTGTTGAAAAAATTGCTCGCTAGTCGCATATACCAAATTTCCTTTTCGGTAAGTCATTATTTCAGGTCTTTTATGAAAAATTCGATCACTGTCCATAGTGATAATGCCGGTGTTTGCAGAAATCTTAGTGCTTGGTAGTAATGTAAAAAGCTGGTACTTATTGGCCAGTAAATAGGAGTCCGCACCAAGTGCTTGTAAGCGTCTCAAAATATTGGAGCTTTGATTTTTAGGTAATGCACTGAGTGTACTGTTGTTCGGCGTTAGCGCCGGCAGTTCGGTAAATAGAATTCTCTCGATGTCACTTGGATTAGTGGATTTCTCTGGTGCGCTGTCATTCAGTGTACTGCTGGCAAGCATAGGTACTTTATCGGCGAAATGGAAATCCAGAAGAGGGCGTATTTGTTTGGCGTCGGTTAGTTTGCCTATGTAATACACATAATCCAGGTCTTTACGAGATCGAGCGATACTTTCTACATTCTCTCCCGTCCATTGCTCAACCAATTGAGTACGGGCTTGGCTTTCATCAACCAGTAGAAGCTTTTGAATCGCGCTTTGCCTGCCTCGTGGTGTATTGGTATACGCTTGGTTTGAAGTGATGGTTATGTTTTCTTGTAATGCCGCATTACGAAATTCATCGCTCTGTCTTAGCGCCCAAGTGTCTTCTGTGCTCAGAACGGCGGCCTTGGTGGCGCCTTCTTGTTTGGCGAAAGTGATCAGCTCATGTATTTCATCTTCAGCACTGAGTGAAAAGTGGTAAAGCTGCTCTCTATGTTGTTGTAAATCCAATTGGTTTAATGCAATAACAGGATGCGGCAGATCTAAATTGCTCAGCTGGGCAACGTGATTTTTTTGCAAAGGTCCAATAATGACGTCTGGTTGCTTTTCATTTGCGGCGTCTAATGCACCTTCTATGTTGTCGTATTCGTCTACATTGACAATGAATACCTGAGGGCGAGCTTCTTGTTGGTGGTAAAAAGAGGCAAAAAAACCATCAATGATGGCTTGTGAAGCGCGTTCTAGGTTTCCTGTCATTGGTAGCATAATGACAATTCTATTTGGCGCCATCTCTTCAATAGAGGCCATGATTTCGAAGTCTTGTGGCGGCGTAATAGCTGCAGGATGATTTGGGTTATCACTTACCCAGACATTAAAAGCATTTAGCTGTTGCTCTATCGATAATGACTGGTTACGTAAAATGCTACTGATGGTTAACCAACCATGGAGCGTCGGGTTTCTTTGCTCAAAAAGCCCATCGACTTCGTTTTGAGTTAGATTCTGGATTGCCATCCATAACTTATCTTGATTTTCTTCACCTTCATTGAGCGGTAAGTTATAAGCCAAATCCATTCGAGTTTGTACCGCGGCAAGCCAGTTCTCAAAATGCTCATAGATGAGTGCTCTGGATTCTTTGATTTTATTTTGATTGTCTGGGTGGCGAGCAATAGAAAGCAGTTCAGCTTCTTTTAAGTACTCAAACGCATCAATACTTTTGTCTAATTTGGCGGAAGACAGTGCAGCGAGTAAATAGCCATCAAACTGCAGAGAAGATGAATTATGTAAGATATTAATTTCTAATCGATCAATAACTTGTTGGTAATCGCCTCGTTCGTACAGTGTTTGAGCCAGGTTATAAGACTCCGTCACTTCACCTGTTGTGGTTGGCGTTTTTCTTGGATGATAGATACTTGTCGGTGTCGATTCTTCCTGTGCACTGTTAGTGTTTGAGCTCTGTGCAACAGGCTGCGAAGGATTTGTATTTAAATTCGCGGAATTACAGGCGCTAAGCAGAAAAGTGCAAAGAGTTAATGATATGATGCGGTAATGATTAAGTAGGCTCATAAGCTTATAAAATGGCAAATAGAAGAGGCAACATGTTACCACATAGTTCTGATGATGCGAGAGGCTCGTTGTACATAGTTGCAACACCAATAGGTAATCTTGATGATTTTAGTAAAAGAGCAGAGCAAACTTTACGCGATGTAGACTATATTGCGGCTGAAGACACCCGCCACACTCGTCGCTTATTGAATCATTTTGGTATCGAGGCCAAACTTTTTTCAATTCATGACCACAATGAGAAAGACAAAGCAGATTACGTTGCAAGCCTTTTAGAGGATGGCAAAAATGTTGCCTTAGTGTCTGATGCAGGTACGCCTTTGATTTCTGATCCGGGTTATCATGTTGTGCATTCATTGCGTGAAAAGGGACATAAAGTAATGCCTATTCCAGGTGCTTGTGCGGTGATCTCTGCGCTTTGTGCATCGGGGTTACCGACAGATCAGTTCTTTTTTGCGGGGTTTGTTCCTGCAAAATCCAAGGCGCGTTGCGATTTATTTGAGTCTTGGAAAACGCAAGATGGCACAGTGATTTTTTACGAATCAACGCATCGTATTTATGACTCAATTGCGGATGTCCAAAAAGTCTATGGTGATGATGCAGAGCTTGTTCTTGCTCGAGAGATTACTAAAACCTTTGAAACTTTCCTATCAGGCACCGCAGCAGAAATTTTGGCAATGTTCGATGAGGATGCCAACCAAATGCGTGGTGAGTTTGTGGTTATGCTCAGCTTTATTCAGGAGCAAGGCGACGAATCGGAAATAGAAGCGAAACGTATTCTTGCGATTCTTTTGGAAGATTTACCGGTTAAGCAAGCGGCTGCAATGGCAGCAAAGCTGACAGGCGAAAAGAAAAATGCGCTCTATAAAATCGCCTTAGAAATGCAAGCTGGCTGATTTTTGACTCAAAAGTGCTTTGGCAAGTTTGGTGATTTTTAGCGTTATGACTTTTAAGCAAGATAAATAAAAGCATATTTACAAGGTCATCAAATTGGGTATACTCGTCCCACAACTTGTCGGAGTGCCATTTGGCTGAGATCGCATAATTAAGTGCGGGATCCGCAGAACCTGATCGAGCTTATACTCGCGTAGGGAACAAGAAAGTATCCATTTTTCTTTATCTGCATCGAATGAACTTCTGTCTGCTAAGTTGATAGAATCGATGTTGTCAGTGCATTCTTTTCTATCTTCATATCATTCAGAGTTCATGTTTTGCTTTTAAACATGCGTTATTCGTTTAAAGGCTAAACAGCACCCAGACAAGCAATTCTCCATTTTATTAAGGGAAATGCTCATGTCATCTTCTAATCATGTTACTAAACCGAAAACCAGCAAGCAGTCTCGTGAAGAAACACGCTTGGCCGCAAAATCTTTTATTGAGTCTCTTCAAGCTACGCCGTTTCCAGCGTCTGAGCGAATTTATATCACTGGATCAGACGACAGTATTCGTGTGCCAATGCGTAAAATTAATCTAACCGACACGCCAATCGGGTCCGATCCGAATAACCTAACCTTTGAGCCAAATGAAGCGATTTATATTTATGATTGCTCTGGTGCGTATGCGGATCCAGAAGAAAAAATCGATGTTTATCAAGGTTTAAAAGCCATCCGAAAGTCTTGGATTGAACAGCGAGGTGATACGCAAGAGTTGCCAAGTGTGTCTTCAGAGTTTGCTCAATCTCGATTGCAAAATGCCGCTTTAGATGAATTGCGTTTTAAGCAATTACCAAAAGTCCGAAAAGCGAGAGAGGGCAAGTGTGTCACACAAATGCACTATGCTCGACAAGGCATAATCACACCAGAAATGGAATACATTGCCTTACGTGAAAATCAAAACATGGAGGCGATTCAAAGTGAGTTGTTGCTGAAACAACATCCAGGCCAAAGCTTTGGTGCTAACCTTCAAACTCGAATCACGCCGGAGTTTGTTCGTGAAGAAGTGGCGAGAGGACGAGCGATTATTCCGAACAATATTAATCACCCTGAATCTGAGCCAATGATCATCGGCCGTAACTTCCTTGTAAAAGTAAACGCCAACATCGGAAATTCAGCGGTCACGTCTTCTATCGAAGAAGAAGTGGAGAAGTTGGTTTGGTCAACACGCTGGGGCGCAGATACGGTAATGGATTTGTCGACAGGGAAAAATATTCATGAAACCCGCGAATGGATTTTACGAAATTCTCCCGTTCCTATTGGCACAGTGCCTATTTATCAAGCTTTAGAAAAAGTAAATGGTATTGCTGAAGACCTTAATTGGGAGGTTTTCCGTGACACCTTAATTGAGCAAGCCGAGCAGGGCGTAGATTACTTCACCATTCACGCTGGCGTGCTGCTGAGGTTTGTTCCTATGACAGCAAAGCGTTTAACAGGAATTGTGTCGCGTGGTGGCTCGATCATGGCGAAATGGTGTTTGGCGCATCATACAGAAAGTTTTCTCTATGAACGCTTTCGTGAAATTTGTGCGTTATGTGCTGAATACGATGTAGCGCTTTCATTAGGCGATGGTTTGCGTCCGGGTTCTATTATGGACGCCAATGATGAAGCGCAAATGTCCGAATTACGAACACTGGGAGAGCTCACCCAAGTGGCGTGGGAGTACGATGTGCAAGTCATGATCGAAGGGCCTGGACACGTTCCGATGCAGCTCATTAAAGAAAATATGACGGAACAGCTTACGCATTGTCATGAAGCGCCGTTTTATACGTTAGGGCCATTAACGCAAGACATTGCGCCTGGTTACGACCACATAACGTCTGGCATTGGAGCCGCACAAATTGGTTGGTATGGCTGCGCTATGTTGTGTTACGTCACGCCAAAAGAGCACTTGGGCTTGCCGAACAAGGAAGATGTCAAACAAGGCCTAATCACTTACAAAATTGCGGCCCATGCTGCGGATTTGGCAAAAGGTCATCCGGGAGCTCAGATTCGTGACAATGCCTTATCTAAGGCGCGTTTCGAATTTCGTTGGGAGGATCAATTTAATCTGTCTCTTGATCCAGAAACCGCTCGCGCTTACCACGATGAAACGCTTCCTCAGGCGTCAGGAAAAGTCGCGCATTTTTGCTCTATGTGCGGTCCTAAATTCTGTTCTATGAAAATCACACAAGAAGTTCGAGATTACGCCAAAGGGCTTGAGAACCAGATTGAGGCCATTGATGTGACTGCAGTAGAAGGTACGTCATCACCAAGCCATGAAGCGGAGCTTGGCATGCAGCAGATGTCGAATCAATTTCGAGAATTGGGCAGTGATGTTTATTTGACCACAGACAAATTAACCACAGACAAGCTGACTCAATAAGAGGTGATGTTATGTCTCATTTGACTCAATCACATATCGGTTTATTACCAGAAGTGCCTATTGTTTGGTGCGTGGGCGGATCAGATTCGTCCGCTCACGCTGGTTTACAAGCCGATATGCGAACAGGGCAAGATCTAGGTTGTCACGTTCAAACCATTATTACCTGTATCACGGCGCAAAACTCTAAAGAAGTGCGTCTTGTCGAACCGGTTTCTGTGAAAATGTTTGATGCTCAATGGCAAACCTTGTTGGAAGATGTGCCACCCAGTGCCATTAAAGTGAGCTTGTTACCATCTATTGATATCGTCAAAGCGTGTGCCATTTGGTTGCAAAAAATCAAAACTGATTTCCCTCACGTACCGATCATATTTGATCCGGTGATGGCGGCGAGCAGTGAAGAGGGCAATCAATTGCAATCGAGTTCGGTAGGTCGTGTTTTGTTGGGCTATATTTTACCTCATTGTGACATTATCACGCCAAATGCCATGGAGTTTACGGCGTTAACAAGCGCGTCTTCAGAGCAGATGCCTGATGATATCGCACAGAGCTTAATGCCTTACTTCAAAGTATCTGATTGTCATTGGTTGTTAAAAGGCGGTCATTCAAGCGCCAATAGCGCAATCGATTGGTTAATAGATAAAGCGTCCGTTATTGGCTTCTCAAGTGAAAAAATGATCGTCAGCAATACACGAGGAACGGGTTGTACTTTGTCGACGGCATTGGCGAGTTTTATGGCGCACGGTTATGACTTGTTAGACGCGGTGACGATGGCCAAGACGTATTTAAATGGCGCATTAAAATCTGGAATTAAAATAGGTGAAGGTTCTGGGCCCCTTGGTCGCCCAGGTTGGCCAGCATCCTTAGTCAATCTCCCAGATATTCTCCCTCAACCTTTTGCGCCTGGAGAAAAAATACGGCCTTTTACCGCGTTAGATCTTGATCAAATGGGGTTGTATCCAGTTGTTGATTCCATTGAATGGTTGTCGTTGGTGTTGGATCAAGGCGTGAAAATCGCCCAACTACGCATTAAAGATCCAGAAGACAAAGCCTTAAATGACAAAATTCAAAAAGCCGTGGCGCTTGGCGAGCAGCATAATGCGCAAGTTTTTATCAATGATTACTGGCAACAAGCCATTCGATTTGGTGCTTATGGCGTTCACCTTGGTCAAGAGGATTTAGCGCTTGCGGATCTTCAACAGATTCAAAAAGCAGGATTGCGGTTGGGAATTAGCACTCACGGTTATTATGAAATTGCGCGGGCTCAGAGTATTCAGCCTAGCTATATTGCCTTGGGACATATCTTTCCAACACAAACCAAAGAAATGCCGTCGCAGCCGCAAGGTTTGTCTCGCTTGGCGCACTATGCCGAGTTATTGAAGGGGCATTTTCCAACCGTTGCGATCGGAGGTATTAATGCAGAGCGGTTACCTTCCGTTGTGAAAACAGGCGTGAATAGTGTGGCTGTGGTCACGGCGATTACTCAGGCGAGAGATCCTGTTGCTGCAACGCGAAATTTAATGTCCGATTTTTTGAAGTCGAAACGGCATTTTGATTCAGAGGGAGAAACATTATGACGCTGGTGGTAAACGATTCACCTTATGAATTTGAGGGCGAAACTTTGGTTGATTTATTGGCCGCATTGGAGAAACCAACGCAAGGTGTTGCCGTGGCGATTAACCAAAATATTGTGCCGAAGAGTCAATGGGCAGTCACTGAATTAACCGAGCAGAGTCAGGTGTTTATTTTTGAATCAATTGCAGGAGGTTAATGTGTCTTCTTTAATGATAGCAGGACATGAATTTCATTCTCGACTGTTCACAGGTACAGGCAAGTACGCCAATGCGGAATCCATGATGGCGTCTTTGATCGCGAGTGAGAGTGAGCTGGTTACCTTGTCGTTACGACGTATGGATTTGCAGAATAAAACGGACAATATCTTAGAGCCTTTACAAAAACACGGTATGAAATTGTTACCGAATACATCTGGGGCGAGAACCGCAAAGGAAGCGATATTTGCTTCTGAATTGGCCAGAGAAGCGCTGGAAACACACTGGATAAAATTAGAAATCCACCCCGATCCACGTTATTTAATGCCTGATGGAATGGAAACCTTGATGGCGGCTGAGGCGCTGGTAAAGAAAGGTTTTGTTGTGATGCCTTACGTTCATGCGGACCCAGTATTGTGCAAGCGCTTAGAGGAGGTCGGTTGTCAGTGCGTTATGCCGCTCGGCTCGCCAATAGGTTCTAATATGGGACTAGCCAGTCGACCTTTTTTGGACATGATTATTGAGCAAAGTCGAGTACCAGTGATTGTGGATGCTGGCATTGGGGCGCCATCTGATGCAGCATTGGCGTTGGAAATGGGAGCGGATGCTGTCTTAGTTAATACGGCTATGGCGGTCGCTCAACAGCCCGAAACCATGGCCAAAGCCTTTAAGTTGGCTGTAGACGCTGGCCGTATGGCGTATGAATCCGGTTTGTCGAAACAACAATCAAGTCACAATATGCAGGCTCAGGCGTCGAGTCCTTTGACGGATTTTATTGGGACGCTTACCTAATGAAGAAGACGCAAAAAACCTTGAGAGTGTTAGAACAGAGTCCAGCCGTTGAAGGGTGTTTTAGCCATGTTTTAGAGTCTTTGGATTGGCAGGCGATGACGCAAGCTTGGCAGTCAAAGATGGCGCAAGATGTTGAGAGTGCTTTATCTAAAACGACATTAACAGTGGAAGACTTTATGGCGTTGATTTCCCCCGCCGCAGAGCCTTATTTGTTGGATATGGTCGCGAAAAGTGAGGCGCTTACTCAGCAACGTTTTGGTAATGTCATCAGCTTATTTGCGCCTTTATACTTATCGAATACTTGTGCTAATGAGTGTACTTATTGTGGCTTTTCCATGAGTAACGCAATCAAGCGGTTGACGCTGGATGAGACTCAAATTAAACAAGAAGTGGCGGCCATAAAAGCCAAAGGCTTTGATCAAATCCTCTTGGTGACAGGGGAAACTAAAAAGGTTTCTATGCCGTATTTTGAGCGCATGTTACCGTTGATTAAACCGCATTTTAGTCAATTAACCATGGAAGTTCAGCCGTTAGAGTCAAGAGAATACAAGGCGCTGCAAAGCATAGGTTTGGATGGTGTTTTGGTTTATCAAGAAACCTATCGACGTAAAACCTATCTTGAGCATCATTTACGAGGCAGCAAATCCAATTTCAATTACCGAGTGGATGCGCCAGACAGAATTGGTCAAGCCGCAATCCATAAAATAGGTTTGGGAGTATTGTTGGGTTTGGATGACTGGCGCACCGATTCCATTATGATGGCGCATCATTTAAAGCACTTGCAAAAACATTATTGGCGCAGTCGTTTTAGCGTTGCCTTTCCAAGGATTCGCCCTTGTGCTGGTGGCATTCAGCCGAAATGTGAGATATCAGATCGTCAATTCATCCAGCTTATTACAGCATGGCGTTTATTTGATCGCGACTTAGAGATGAGTTTGTCGACCAGAGAATCGCCAGAATTTCGCCATCATGCCGTACGAATGGGGTTTACCACCATGAGCGCGGAGTCTAAAACGCAACCTGGAGGTTATTCAGATACGGCTGAAAAAGCATTGGAGCAATTTTCAATCAGTGATGAACGTCCCGTAGAAAGTGTTGCTACTATGATTCGTTCGCAAGGCAAAGAAGTGGTTTGGAAGGATTGGGATTCAGCATTAAATAAATATGGAGATTCATTGACGCCTTAATGACAAGTTGTCTAGGTGGATTCTTAGTCTTTGACTCTGTTTGACGTAAATACAGACATAATAATGGTCAGTTACATCAAACCAGTTAACCTAAGTATCTCTAAGGAGTGTATATGTTGAATCGTAAAAATGCCGGTATGTTAAGTGTGATCGGTTTGGCGTCTGTGTTGATGAGCGGCGCAGCAGTGAATGCATTTGCAGAAACGAGTCCTTCAAGTAAAGGGACTTCTAATGTGCCTACAGCGCCTGTTCAAGATCCTCGACCAAGTTATGAAGTGTTGGCAGACCGTTTGGCGAAAAAGCTGGATTTGAATGATAAGACACGAAATAAAGTGTCTGAGTTGTTTAAAGCAGACGGTAAAGCCATTCGTATAATTCAAAATGAATTGGCTCAAACACAAGCAGAAATAAGCAGCTTATCACCGATTGAAAAAGGCTACTTAAAAGAAGTCGATAAGTTGGCAGATGAAAGAGGCGAGTTGACCAAAGAATTGACCGTGGCGTATGCGAAGAACCGCGTCAAACTCTATAAATTATTAACGCCAACACAAATTGAAGCGCTAGAAGGGCCAAGTCACTCTTAGTTATTTTTGATATTCAAGCTTCCTACCCCAGGATAAGTTTGCCCTAGACATTTTATGTTTAGGGCTTTTTTTTGCTTATTGTTTTTTTGCTTATTGTTTTGTTGTTTGCTGGTTGAAAATGGTTTGATCCTTTCTTGAGTTTATGGGCTACGCCTTAGGTTATGGATGCGGTAGTCTTATGATGAAAGAGACAATATTAAAGGAGGTTACCATGGCGAAGCTTACGTTCAGTGAGGAAGAAAAAAACCGTATGACAGGTAAACTTAAAGATTACCTAGAGCAAGAACTTGATACTTCTATTGGTACATTTGATGCGGAATTTTTTTTAGATTTTATTGCTGAGCAATTTGGTGGTGCCTTTTACAATAAAGGATTGTCTGATGCACAAAGCGCAATGATGTCAAAAATAGATACCATTAATGATGCAATTTACGAATTAGAAATGCCCGATTAAGTCAGCATTTAAAGGCGTTTTAGGGGCTAAGTGACAAGCTGAGTAAGTGCTGTTCTCTTGATCCTTATCAGTCACTATGTCTTGGATTATAAGCTTTTGTAATATAATATCAGTAATACGCACTGAGTCTGAAGCATACCGTCATTCTTCCATTGTATTTCATAGGAAAAGTGACGGTATGCTTTTTGTTATCTGCCTACAGATACATTAAATAGAATAATTATGAATTTGGTGACGGTTAGTTTTAGAGGAAACGATATGAATATGCAATCCGTGTTATTTACAGAAAACGAACTGGGGCCTTTGCAAGCTCAGTTAGGCAAAACAAGCTTAATGGGAAAAACGATTTCATCTCATGCCGAGCAAGTAGATGCTTTTATGCGTTTGCCGTTAGAAGTGCCTGGTCATGGTGAAGCGGGCGGTTACGAACACAACCGACACAAGCAAAATTACAAATATATGCATCTAGCAGGTAACTTATTTCTTGTTACCAAAGAAAAAAAGTACGCGACTTTTGTTATTGAACTTCTATCGTTATACGCTGATAAATATCTAACCTTTGGTTTCCACGTTCAAAAAAACACCAATCCTACAGGTCGACTTTTTCATCAAATTCTAAATGAACACTGCTGGTTGTTTTTCAGCAGCTTGGCTTATTCTTGTGTTGCCCATGAAATGACCGACGCACAACGTAATCATATCGTCGAAAAACTGTTTGAACCTATGTTAGACATGTTTACCAATAAATATGGTCATGACTTTGACCGCATTCACAACCACGGGATATGGGCGGTTGCTGCCGTGGGGATTTGTGGTTTGGTGCTTGGTAAACGTGAATACCTTGAAATGGCTGTTTATGGGCAGGCAAACAATGGTACTGGTGGCTTTTTAGCACAGCTTTCTCAGTTGTTATCACCAGCGGGTTACTATATTGAAGGGCCTTATTACCATCGTTATGCCATTCATCCAACATGTGTATTTGCTGAAGTGCTGCATCGTTTTATGCCAGAAGTGGATATCTATAACTATAAAGATGGCGTAATTGGTCGCACAGTCAAAGCCTTACTTGCTACGGCGTATCCAAACGGTAAATTCCCTGCATTGAACGATGCGTCTAAATCCATGGGCGTAACGGATGCGGGTGTTCAAGTCGCGGTTAGTGTGTTGTGTAAGCATTATGGCTGTGATGAAAATATTGTCGGCATGGCAGAAATCCAAGGAGAAGTTTGGGTTCAATCTTGTGGTTTGGCGCTTTCTGATGAGCACGAAAAAGCAGAGCAAAATGGCGCAATTGTTACTCCGAACTTCCCTAGTATTGAATTAAACGAAGGCGCTGATGGTGACAAAGGGGCACAAGCGTTCTTACGTCTACAAGGTAATGACAGCAGTATTGCGCAGCTTAATATGAACTACGGCCAACATGGCATGGGACATGGTCATTTCGACACATTAGGCATTACTTTCTTTAACCGAGGGCAAGAAGTATTAAATGAATACGGATTTGCACGTTGGGTAAACGTGGAGCCTAAGTTTGGTGGCCGTTATTTACCTGAGAACGTGTCTTACGCTCGCCAAACCATTGCTCACAATATTGTGACCGTCGATCAAAAAAGCCAAAACAACTTTGATGTGGCAAAAGCAGACAGTGTACATGGTATTCCGCACTTTTTTAGCGATGATAGCGAGGCGTGTATCGGTGTCAGTGCCTTTGCGAATGATCATTATGATGACGTTAAAATGCAGCGTAGTGCGTTTTTGTTGAATGATGAGCGCTTCGAAGCACCATTGCTTATCGATTTGTTCCGTTTACAGTCCGATACTGAACACAGTTATGATTACTCTCATCAGTACAATGGCCAGTTGGTACGTACGAATTTCAGTTATACATCGTACGATGAGCTATTGCCTCTTGGTGAAAATAATGGTTATCAGCATTTGTGGAAGCTTGCGTCAGGCAGTGCGCCACAAACATCCTTGATCAGTTGGTTACAAGGTCATGCTTATTACACTTGGCTGGGCACGAGTTCAAACACTCAAGATGAGGTTATCTTTACATCGGTTGGTGCAGCAGATCCAAGCTTTAATTTGCGAAATGATTCTGGTTTTACCTTGCGCAGTAAAGGCGGCTCAACCTTGTTTGCCTCTGTGCTGGAAACTCATGGTTATTTTAATGAAGAGTTTGAGCAGTCTACGGATGCTCGAGGTCAAGTGACGGATGTTCGTGTGGTTGGACACAATGAATTGGGTTCTGTTGTGGAAATTACCTCTGAAAAAGCGGTATTTACTCTAATGATCAGCAACCAAGAAAATGTAACGAAAGACAGTCAAAATCAACTTGAATTTGGCGGTAATACATACAGTTGGAAAGGTTTCTATTCACTAGAAACACATCCTGTTCAAGGGGAAAAATAAGCATGAGTTATCAACCTTTATTATTAAGTTTTGACGAGGCCGATGCCTTAGCGGTTGAGCTTGAAAAAGATTCTTTGTTAGGGCGTGGCTTACGTCGCGACATCGCAAAAGTAAAAGCATATGTCGATGAGGTCGGTATTGAAGTACCAAAAAAACAAGGCGAAGCGGGCGGTTATGAGCATAATCGTCATAAGCAAAATTACATTATTATGGATATTGCCGCGCGTTTGTTTTTAATCACGAAAGACGACTCTTACCGCAATTACATTGTTGACATGTTGACCGAGTACGCGAATGTTTACCCAACGCTGGAAGACAACACCAGTCGTGACTCGAATCCGCCGGGTAAGTTGTTCCATCAAACATTGAATGAAAACATGTGGATGTTGTATGCCTCTTGTGCGTACAGTTGTGTGTTCCATACTTTGTCAGACGCTGAAAAAACACTGATCACAGACAATTTGTTTAAACCTATGATTCACATGTTCGTTGTGACTTACGGTCACGATTTTGACATCGTGCATAACCATGGTTTGTGGGCGGTGGCTGCTGTGGGTATTTGTGGTTATGCCATTGGCGATCAAGCATCCGTTGATAAAGCACTTTATGGCCAAAAGTTAGACGGCAAAACAGGTGGCTTTTTAACTCAATTAGATAATCTGTTTTCGCCAGATGGTTATTATATGGAAGGGCCGTATTACCATCGCTTTTCCTTGCGTCCTATTTTCTTATTTGCAGAGTCTATTGAACGTCGCCAACCAGAGCTTGAAATATACAAATACAACAACTCTGTTATCAAGACGACGTCTTATGCGGTTATGGCGACGGCTTTCCCTGACGGAAGTTTGCCTGCATTAAACGACTCTTCTAAAACCATCAGCATCAATGATGAAGGCGTTATTATCGCAACCAGTGTTTGCTTCCAGCGTTATGAGCAAAACGATACTTTGATCAGCATGGCAAATCACCAGCAAGATGTCTGGGTTCATTCGTCTGGTGCAGCGTTGTCTGCTGCAGTAGAAAATGCTGATACCATTAAACCTTTCTCTTGGGGCAGTATTTTCCTTAGTGATGGGCCAAAAGGTGAAAAGGGCGGTGTGAGTATTTTACGTCACCGTGACGCTCAAGACGATGACACTATGGTCTTGATTTGGTTTGGTCAGCATGGTTCTGATCATCAATACCATTCTGCGTTAGATCATGGTCATTATGATGGTTTGCACATGAGTGTATTTAACCGAGGTCATGAGGTGTTACAGGATTACGGCTTTGGTCGTTGGGTGAATGTTGAGCCTAAATTCGGTGGCCGCTATATTCCAGAGAACAAAAGCTACTGTAAGCAGACTGTTGCTCACAATACCGTGGTTGTTGATCAGAAAACACAGAACAAATTCAATACAGCGTTGGCAGAAACGAAGTTTGGCCAGAAGCATTTCTTTGAAGTAAGTGATAGTAAACTTCAGGGTGCAAGCGCAGTGATTGAAGGTTACTACGATGGCGTGAATATGCAGCGTAGTATCTTAGTTGCTGATATTGAAGAGTTTGAAAAACCATTGGTTATCGATGTGTATCGAATTGAGTCCGATGAAGAGCACGAATACGATTTACCTTTCCATCATAAAGGTCAAGTGATGCGTACGGATTTTGATTATTCCGTTGCACCGACTCTTAAGCCATTGGGTGCTGACAATGGTTATCAGCACCTTTGGAAGCTGGGGCAAGGTAAAGTAGAAGGCAGCTCCTTAGTAAGTTGGTTGCATGATTCTAGCTATTACAGTTTGGTTTCTACTGCACCGAAAGGCAGTGAAGTGATCTTTACTCGTATTGGTGCCAATGATCCTGATTTTAACTTGCGTACGGAGCCTGCTTTTATTTTGAGGCAGTCCGGCGCTAATCATGTCTTTGCTTCTGTATTGGAAACACATGGTTTCTTTGATGAATCAACAGAAGCGTCTGATGCCGCTCGTGGCTTGGTTTCAGGGATTTCTGTGTTGGCTGAAAATGCGGATGGTACCGTTATCCAAATTGAAACTGTTTCTGGTTCTTTGTATCGTTTCGGTGTTTCAAATCGCACACCTGAGCAACAGGGAAGCATGCATACGCTACAAACAGATCTAGGGGAATTTAGCTGGACAGGCGCGTTTTCTAAATTGTAGTTTTATGGTGTTCTAAAAGGCAAAGTCAGTTGTTTTTACAATCAACTGGCTTTGTTGATATTAGTCAAGGTTATAGTAGCGGTACAAGTGGTACTTTAGACACTGAAGAACGGGACTTAAGTCTTTGGCTAATATTTTAACAAGTGATGTTTTAATAAGAAAAAATTGGTGGATTAGACTGCGTAAAGCCTTATAAATAGGGAAAAAGCGCTTGATCTAAGCTGTTGATTATTTGTATTATTTTAACACAAAAAAATAGCATAGAATTTGGTGCACTAACAAACCAGATTTTACTGAAAGCCTAGCGCTTTCAAGCTGACTTAATAAGACATTGTTTATTGCTTTGTAAGGTTCAATCAATACCTTGCTTGTTTTTTATAAAACAGTAAATAGCGTTTTTATGTTTGTATTGTTCATTTCGTATCACTGATTAAAAAAATTAAAAAGGTAATAATATGGATACACTCATCGTCGGAATATATTTCTTATTCTTGATCAGCATTGGTTGGATGTTCAGAGCATTCACAAACACAACAAGTGATTACTTCCGTGGCGGCGGTAATATGTTGTGGTGGATGGTTGGTGCAACGGCCTTCATGACACAATTTAGTGCTTGGACATTTACCGGGGCTGCTGGTAAAGCTTATAACGATGGTGCCGTAGTAGCGGTTATTTTCGTTGCCAATGCATTTGGTTACTTGATGAACTATCTTTACTTTGCTCCAAAGTTTAGACAGTTACGAGTAGTTACTGTAATTGAAGCCATTCGTATGCGCTTTGGTTCCGTCAATGAGCAAGTATTTACTTGGTCTAGTATGCCAAACAGTGTGGTATCTGCTGGTGTTTGGTTGAATGCCTTAGCTATTATTGCTTCTAGTATCTTCGGTTTCGGAATGACGGAAACGATTGTAATTACTGGTTTGGTTGTTTTGGTGATGTCTGTAACAGGTGGTTCTTGGGCCGTTATTGCCTCTGACTTCATGCAGATGGTTATCATCATGGCAGTAACGATTACATGTGCTGTTGTTGCGATTGTTCAAGGTGGCGGCGTTAGTGAGATCGTTTCTAACTTCCCAATGGATGAAGGTGCTTCATTTGTAAGTGGTAATAACCTTAACTATTTGAGCATTTTTGGTATTTGGGCTGTGTTTATTTTCTTTAAACAGTTCAGTATCACGAACAACATGCTGAATGGTTACCGTTACCTAGCTGCAAAAGATTCTAAAAACGCTAAAAAAGCAGCATTGCTGGCTTGTGTTTTGATGACTATGGGTCCTTTAATTTGGTTTATGCCAAGTTGGTTTGTTGCAGGTCAAGGTGTTGATTTGGCGGCTATTTACCCAGATGCAGGTAAAAAAGCAGCTGACTTCTCTTACTTATACTTTGTAGAACAATATATGCCTGCAGGTATGGTGGGCTTGTTGATTGCAGCGATGTTTGCAGCGACTATGTCTTCTATGGACTCTGGTTTGAATCGTAACTCTGGTATTTTTGTTAAGAACTTCTACCAAGTTATCTTACGTCCAAAAGCAACTGAAAAAGAATTAGTGTTTGTTTCTAAAATCACTTCTACTGTATTTGGTGTGCTTATTATTCTGATTGCCTTGTTCATCAACTCTCTAAAAGGCTTGAGCCTTTTCGATACAATGATGTACGTAGGTGCTTTGATCGGTTTCCCAATGACAATTCCTGCATTCTTAGGTTTCTTCATTAAGAAGACTCCAGATTGGGCTGGTTGGGGTACTTTGGTTGTTGGTGGTGTCGTTTCTTACGTTGTTGGCTTCCAACTTACACCAGAATTCCTGCAAAACCTATTTGGTCTTGAAGAGCTAACAAGCCGTGAATGGTCTGACTCTAAAGTTGCGTTTGGTCTAATGTCTCACGTTATCTTTACAGGTGGTTTCTTTGTCTTGTCTACTTTGTTCTATACACCTCTGACAGAAGGTCGTCAGCGTGATGTAGATCAATTCTTTGATAACTTGGCAACACCATTAGTATCTGAAGGCGCTGAACAAAAAGTATTGGATAACAAACAACGTAAAATGTTGGGTACATTGATTGCCATTGCAGGTATCGGTGTAATGGGAATGTTCATTATTCCTAATCCAATGTGGGGCCGTTGTGTCTTCCTACTATGTGGCGGTATCGTCTTAGCTGTTGGTTTATTGCTTGTAAAAGCAGTAGATGGCTCTGAAGGTAAAAAAGAAGTCGCATAAATATAGCCGTATGATGTAACCATCGTATAGGTTAAAAAAGGCGTAGCAATAATATTGCTACGCCTTTTTTGTTTTTCTATAGGGAGTATTAATAAATAGATTAAAAGTGGAAAGCCTGAGGACGACACAGCACTTACTGATGAAAGATAAGAAGATAAGAGGGGATTGGAAGTCTTTGTTGTTATGATTGAAGAAAATAGTTGCAGCTCAAAGCGCAGTCGCTTTGGCTGCTATTTTATTATGAGTATTAGATAATATCTGTCTCAGTTTTTGGTAGTCTGTGTTTGGCTGGTTGAAGGTGATCGGCAGAAACGGCTCTCGCTCGAATGCTGTCCTTGTCCATAATTGCTTCATAAATTAAACGGTGCTCATTAAGGCATACGTCGCCTTCTTTTGAGGAATGCATAATAAAGGTCTTGAACATGGTTGATAGAATATTGCCAAATGGCAGATAGAAATCATTATTTGTTGCGTTAAAAATCAAACTGTGGAAGTTTAAGTCTACTTCTGTCCATGCTTCTTGATTGAAGTTTTTTGTGATTTTAACCATTCTTTCAAAAATGACTGAAAGCTCATCTCTCTGCTCCTGCGTAGCGTGAATCGCCGCAAGTGCACAGGCTTCAGGCTCTACTGCTCGTCTTAGTCCTAAGAATTGGCTGCAAAAGATTTCAGGGTCATTAATGCCATCCATCCATTCGATCATTTGAGCATCTAGAAAATTCCAATATGGACGATGAACGACTTTAGTGCCAATTTTAGGTCGAGACTCGAGTAAACCTTTGGACGTCAGTAGTTTTATGGCTTCGCGTAATGCTGTACGGCTAACGCCAAATTGCTCGCAAAGTGTCATTTCATTCGGGACGATAGATCCTTGTGGAAGTTCTCCTGATAGAATTCGACGCGCAATGCTACGAGCAACCTGAACGTGCAAACTTCGTGATGATGTTGATATGCTAGAAAAATTATTAGAATTATTAGAATTAGTAGTCATAGTAACCTTAAGTTAAGCTTGAATTGCTTCATTAAAATGGGTCGATAAATATCAAAAATAGGGCTATTTGCTACATCTTAGCATGTTTCATCTGTCTTCTTTATAAATTAAGTTTGTAAAATGTAATAGAAAGATAATGACGGTTTTTAGAGAAGAAAGGCTAGGGAAGGTACGAATAAGTCTTCTGAGTGTCAGTCTTATTAGAGAAGCGGTCTATCAAGGCAAGAGTGAGCTGGAATGTTAATACCTTTCAATCACTCTTAACGCAGAGAAGCCGTTTCTCTGAAAGACCTGAAGGACGCGGGCTAAACACTTTTTATTCTTTGTTAAGTTTCTTGTCAATATGTTAAATATTGGACTGCGAAGCTTGCCTCGAATAATAAAAATTTATCTACACGCTGAAGCCAGTGGGCTTATTCATAGCTTCCTTAGATGGCAGGATCGGTGGTGGTAATGTGAAATGGTCGATGTATTTAATGTGCTTTAATGAAATAGGCTATCTTGCAAAAAAAAACCGAACTCTGAGGTCCGGTTTGTTTGATTGTTTATTATGATATTAGTAGTTCTTTCGGCTATTGAGTGCTGTGTTCGAGCTTTGATCAACGCTGTAGATTGTCCAGCGTTTATTTTCTAATTGTTGTTCAGCAACAACTTCTGCGACAACACGTCTGTTTTTTTCTCGTCCCAATTCGGTTTCATTAGTATTAATTGGACGTGTTTCACCATAGCCAATGCCTTTTACTCTATTTGCGTCTATTCTGAAATTATCAATCAGCACATCAGAAATAGCCGTTGCACGCTTTTGAGAAAGAGCCTGATTAAACTGAGCTGAGCCTTTATTATCTGTATGGCCTTCAATAATCACACTACTATTTGGGTGAGCTTGCAGGAAGGATGCTAGCTTTTTAAGTTCTGAATAAAATACAGGCTTAACGTCAGACTTGCCTGAATCAAATAGCACATTTAGCTCAAGAGACAATAGAGTGGTGGTTTGAGTTGAACAGCCATAATTATCTACAGCAGCACCTCTTGGTGTGTCAGGACATAGATCTCGCGCTTCAATCACACCATCACGATCGCTATCAGTAAGTCGTGGCTGAACATTTGAGCCATAAAGGTTCTCTGCTGCCACCGAGTTGCTTAAAGCAAACAAGGTTGCTGCAAGGCTTATTGTATTGATGATGATTTTCATAGACTGATACCACGTTAATGAAATGTCTTAATTTAATTTATGATGGTTAATTTAAAGAAAACTCTTTGCTATAGATAGAGGGTTTTTGTAGCGTTGTTTAATATATCGATAGTTTTGTAACCAAATGTTACCAACTGCCAATATTTTCCATGGATAGCCAAGGTTCGATTGGTTCGAGAGTATCCCCTTTTTGTAGCAGTTCGATGGAGATGTTGTTTGGGTCTTTAATGAATGCCATTCTGCCATCACGAGGTGGGCGTAATATAGTAACGCCAATAGACTGTAACTGCTCGCAAGCGTGATAAATGTTATTGACTTCAAAAGCAAGGTGACCAAATTGGTCGCCATTGGTGTAATCTTGATCGCCCCAATTATGAGTGAGCTCTACTTCTGGTGCGCCTTCTTCAGCAGCATAATAAATAAGCGTAAAATGTCCTTTTTCGCTGTCTTTGCGCCTTGTTTGAATTAAACCTAAACCTTTTGTATAGAAGAGGTGACTTTCTTCAGGTTTGTTTGTTCTGATCATGGCATGTAGATAAGAAATAGGCATGATTAACTCCTTAATTGAGCTCGATATGCTCTATTTTCTCAATATCGTGAGGGGAATTCAAAGTAAGGGTGCAAACTTTCTTGATCTTTACTCTTCTTCCCAAACCCATCTTAAAGGATCACCGAAGTCATCATAGATAATTTTTTTAGTGGGCTTTTTCTTCGGGGAGTTGTGCGATGACGGAGCAGGCTTATTGTGTTTTTTCTGTTGAAGAGCGGCAACAACATGATTTAATGGTGTGCGATCTTGCTTGGGTTCACTAAACCCCATGTGGCTCGTGTTATACTTTCCATCCACTAAGCCGGATTCACCCATATCTACTTGTTGGATTTCTCCCTGTGCCTTGATAAATTGATCTACCAAAGACTCGAGTTCTTGTCGTGTTTCTTTTTTAGTAGTTTTGGGTTTTATCATAGTGTTGTCGTTGGAGAGAGCCTTTACTAAGTAAGTAGAAGAAGAATTGGTTGTACTTTATTTATAGTAAACGTAAGAGGTAGCTGGTGTCTATTAGCAACTTGATTGTGCACGAAATACAAAAACATGAAGGCGAGCGAAAAGCTATTTTAATCGCTCGTCCAAATGAAAACCCTGTTGATGGGCAAGCTGAAGCTTTATCCGCTCAGGTGACGAATCTCTTTAATCGCTCTGGTATGAATACTGGACGCTTTGCAAATCCGCAAGGAAGTGAAGAAGGTTCACAATTGCCTGCTTTGCTATTTAAGCACTTTAAAGATGACCAATTTGTCGATTTTTCTGGTTTTACAAAAGACTGTGCAGCGGAGTATTTAAAGCATTTAGAGCCAGTAGAGGAGGCGGAAGGCGGATTGTTGTGGTTTAACCATTATGAGCTGCATGGAACGCATTTTTTATACATTGTTTTGTTGAAGCGTAAACATGGTATTGGTCTTGGAGCCGATTTGAGCTTATCCCAAATTGAACAGATCGAAATGGAAAAGCTGCACATGGCTTTACGCATTAATTTAAGCGCTTGGCAATCTGAAGACGAAGGGCGTTACATCGCTTTTCGTTTTGGGCGGGCGCCTAAGTTCGAAAGTGAATATTTTACGCAGTTTATTGGTTGTGATGAGCCCAAAGTGGCCGCGAAGGAAACTCGAAAACTGGTGGATTTAACATCGGCTTTCTGTCAATCAGAAGGCCTGCCTTCTAAGCAAGCTAATGACTTTAAAAAAGTAATATCTGAACATTGCCAGGCAAAAGCAGAAGATAGAGAACCGCTAGAAATTAAGGCGCTGGCTTCTGAAGTGGAATCTCGTTTCTCGATAGAGCAAGCCAATAAATTCTTGGAAATTGCAGACTCTGAAAGCTTTAAGATGGAAAAAGAAATCTTTGTTGAAAAGGCCGCCTTGAAAAAGCTTACTCGATTATCGGGGAGCTCTAGGGCGCTGACATTAAGCTTTGACAGCGAATTGTTAGGGGATTCCATTCACTTTGACGCAGATTCAGGTACCTTAACAATTAAAGAGTTACCAAAAAGCCTCTTGAAGCAATTGCAAGCGCTATCGAATTAAATGCGAAAACTACTAGGACGTTAAAGGCCTAGTAGTTTTTCTAATGCTGCCATTGAACTGAATGATTCTGTTGCGCCTGCCGCTATTTGAGTTTCGGCGCTGATGACTTCGTTATATGCAAACACCGTCATACCAGCCGCACAACCTGCGCTTATCCCCGTGGCTGAGTCCTCAATCACAATGCAGTTTTTAGGGTCAACACCTAGAGCCTTAGCCGCTTTTAGATACAAATCTGGAGCTGGTTTTCCATTTTTCACATCTTCAATGCAAAAACGTGTGGAGAACGTATCAGACAGTTCGATTTTGTTCAGTTTTAAATCCATTTCTTTGCGACGAGCATTGGTTGCCATAGCAATAGGACAAGGTATCTTCTTGAGTAACTGACGTACACCTTCAATAGGCTCTAGTTGTGTCGTGATAATCTCTTGGAAGCGTTGTCTGTATTCTGTATCGAAGTCTTCGGGTAAAGGTCTACCAAGTAATTTTGCTGCGTTCTCTAGTGTTTCTTCGTTAGAAAAGCCAGTAAATTGTTCAAGTAATACCCTTTCATCAACCTTTAGGCCTAATTTGCCCAACATTGACGTGTAGAGTGTATTTGAGATGGTTTCAGTGTCGACAATAACACCGTCGCAATCAAATATGATAGCGTCGTAAGAATAAGTCATAAAACAAACTTCGTTGTGAATGAAGTGTTTATAATAACGAATATGAAAGGCATTAAGAAAGGAAGGGAGGGAGTTTTATTATTTTTCTCCCCTGTAAAAGCCGTATTTACTGTATCATTATTAATAGATTGATGACGTGTATCAATTTTTCAACGGAAGCACGCTGCATTGAGATTATTAAGCGTTGGCTTGTCCAAGTGAGTGAGTGCCGGATTTTTGCAACGACAGAAACGTTGTTTTGAAGAAAGATACGAATGCTTTCATTCTAAGTGCACGTTTTTGGCGACGAGCATAATCTGCAGCGGTTGTATCAACGTAACCCCATTTAGTTAATAGTGCTTCGTATTGCTCTTGAGAGTCCATAATATTCTCCTGATTAAAGTGGTTTAAAATGTTGTGTTGTTACAACGGTTTTTATATTAGATAAACTTAACCGTACGGACAAACGATCCTTTTTCACGGTAAAGGTTAATTTTTTTCATTAATAAAATCTGTAAAGGGTGTCATCTTGTATCAAGCGTTAGAGAATTTTTCAAAAAGTTGGGTGTTTAAGAGGGATGACCCAAAAGTGGATCCACAAGACTTGGACAATATCCTTTTTCTAACAGAGCAGCGTGCAGCGCAAATTTGGCGCGACTACATCAGTGATGAACAAATACACCCAGATCACTTTACTGATCGAGATTGGTTGAAAGCAGAAACTGCACAGGTGGCGAGTGGGAAAGTGCACTGGGAGAAAGTGTGGGACAGCCAAAGTTCTTTATTACCAGAAACGCTGTTGGCGCATTTTTCATCTTGGGGCGATGATACAACCGTGTATTTCTGCTGTCACAATGAAGTCATATTTGAAGTCAAATGGGGCGTTTTTCAACGTACCTGGAAAGCCTTTTTATTCCTAGATAATGGGCCCGTTTTGGTCGGCAAGAAGAAAAAGCAAGCGGTTCAATTTCACTCAAATGGCTGGGCAAATTTGTTACTAAGGTAGTGTCTATTTTTGGGGCAGAGCTTGTTGTTTTACAAAACCTGCTGTTCATTTCCTCGCTTACGGCTGGCAAGGCAATGCTGGTTAAACGTTTGATAGTAATCAAAAAGGCATTGGCTTTGCTGAGAATAGCCTAATGCTTCCAAGAGCATGGCAGATACCTCCGCTGTTGCAAATTGCATTTGATGGCCTGCATGGCGAACCAAAAAAGAACGTTGTGCTTCACTGTTAATTTCGAAGTGAGGGATGTTTTTTAACCACTCGCTTTGATGGAACATTTTGCTTGCCTGCTTCCATGTACCGTCCAAAATAATAAAAGTGTGCTTTTTGTTATTACACGTCTCACCAAAACTGTCTTGGAAGGCGCTGGGTCTTTGTTCTCGGCCTTGAGTTTGTGCCGTGTCAGTGTGAGGAAACAATATCGTGCAGTTATCTTTTACTGATTCTAACTTTGTTAATAATGCATCAGAAGGTTCTGTTCTGCTCCACAAATACGCATAAGTATCGTTAGTAAAGACATCGGCGATTAATCTACCGCTGTTTGTTGGTTTATGTATTTCGTCGCGATGAAATAATAAAATAAATTCAATAGGAGAGGGCATGCTTTTTCTTAAATGGCAAAAGCAAGCAAATGCCGCCATCATGCAATGAGGGCAACGTACAGCGTTAGAGCCTCTGGCTTTAAAAGGTCGCATGGCGCTTTTTCTGCACTCTTCTCGTAATAAATCAACGCAATGTTTTTTAGGCGAGAGTGTCATCATGTAAAAGCGCTCTTTAGAGAATAGATCAAAGGTTGACAGGTAAGTGTGATGTTCGTTTATAGACGAAATGGGATTATTATCAGGGTTTGAAATCAAATGTCTAGGTGTCAATCTTTATGCTTTTTTCTCAGGCTTTGAGGGGGATCTTGACAAAAAATATGCAAATACAAAGGAATGAAGTAAAACATCCAATTTGCGTCTGTTCGTTCTCGGTAACTCTCTATATTGTGTTACATATTCTTTTGGTTCTACGAGTTATTTATGAGTCGTTATTTCTCACCGGTGCTATATGTTTTACTGATGTTAGTTGGTTGTATGGCATTTATTTCTATTGCAGGCGTTAGAATTGGCTTATTTGAACCATCTACAGGTTTTTCAATGGTACGCCAAAGCGTATTTGCCTCGTTAGTTTTATCTTTGTGTGCAATTGTTTCTCTTTTTATATGTCGAAAAGAAAGTAATATTGTCAGTCAGCGTTTCTTTATATTAGTACTGACTGTGTCTCTTGTTTATAGCACTATGTGGATTGTTTTTTATATTAAAAAGTCGGAATTACCTAATATAAATGATGTGACAACGGATCTTAGTGCACCACCTGTTTATATGAATGTTGGCTTCACTCGAAAATCCAGTGAAAACCCAGTAGGTTATGATTACAGCTTTATTGAACTGCAAAAAAAATATTACAGTGAATTAAAGCCTGTATTTTCAAATAAAGACCAGCAAGTTATCCATTTAGAAGTCATGAAGTTAATCTCGGAACGTAATTGGGAAGTAGTTTCCAATTATATTCAAGGCGGTGTGGTTGAAGCGACGGCTCGCACGCCAATATTTGGCTTTCGCGATGATGTTGTAATTCGTCTATCTGAAATGGGCAATGGTGATATTCGTATTGATATGCGATCCAGCTCGAGAGTAGGTAATGGTGATTATGGCGTTAACGCCGATCGAGTGTTGTCTTTTATGAAGGATTTATCCGCTCGCCTAACTGCATCACCAATGCCAAATATGGCTTCCATTCGATAATTCCTCTCGTCATTGAAAATAAGACAGGCTAGACTCTCTAAACTTACATTCAGATACGCAATTAAGAGGGTTGTTCAAGTGAGTCTTCGTCAGCAGCAAAAAGCGAATACACGCTCAAAAATTAAATCCATAGCCAAAGAGGTCTTTTTAACACAAGGCATTGAAGCAACCAGCACTCGCTATTTGAGTGAGCAAGCGGGTATCGCTGTCGGCACTTTGTTTGTGCATTTCCCTGATAAGCTGTCATTAGTAAAAGATATTTTCTTTGATGAAATGGACATTGCCCTTCGTGCTGGCGCAGAAGCTCAGACTGCTTGCGTTTCTCCTGTGGATTACCTTTTGCAAATGGCTCAAGTGCTCTTTGAGTTTTATGATCAATACGCCGAATTTACTCGTCAAGTGCTATTGGACAGCTTAGCCAATGGTGGCTTTCACACAGACCAAATGTCAGTGATATCTGATGGTGTGTCAAAGCGTTTTAAAAACGCTGGCGTGGACGATAAAGCCACGTCTATTTTTACTGAAAATATGATCGCTAATTATTGGTATGTTTTATTGAACAGTGTACCAAAAGGCATATTAGGCCAGGATTCTATTAACGAACTGAAACGCCTAAACCTGCCGTTTGAAGCCTCATATAATAACGCCGTCAAGAATAGAAAATAAAACCGTTTGATTGATGCCTTTTTTCGTTAGGGCAATAACGGATTTGAAGTCAGTTTAATGCATTGGCTTTTCGATAAGGACCTTGATAATCAAAGAGGCGCTCGGTGACTTGCCAGTGTTGCTTTTGTTTTTTGGCAATAACGAAATCGGGAGAAGGCAAATAAGGTAAAAACTTTTCTACTTCTTCCAATGTGTCAAACGTCAAAGATTGACTGGCATTTGCCACTCGTCTACCAAAAGTGTCATTGAAGGCTTGTCTTGCTTTTTTATAATTGAACTTGAAGGTTTCCGTTAGCGTCACGCCATCTTCATCATGATAGGTGATTTTTAAGCTTTTCTCTTTCCACAAAATATCCGCCGTAATGTCTGCACAGCGCAAAACCTTGTTGTTTTTTAGGTTGAGTGCGTTTCTCAATAAATCGTCTGGATCAATTAACTTTTCATCACAATGCTGGCACTGTCTGGCGGCAATGTCGTTTTCTTCATTACAATGAGGGCAGCGTTTAAAGCGAAAGCGATAAGAGCATTGCGCTTCGCCATCAGGCGTGTCAATCAAGCCATGACATCGTCGACCAAAGTGCTCTAACACGTTGCCTTCTGAATCTTGTCTTCCCCAAAAGGTATTGGCAAAGTCACATTCAGGGCAATGAATTTGCACGGCAACGGAATCTTGAGTGGGTTTCTTTTCGCCTATTTCAGGCTGAAAAATATTGTAGCCATTGTTTGTGTAGTCTAAGACTAAGCAATCTTTTTTGCCTGGGCTTAAGCGCAAACCTCGGCCCACAATTTGCTGAAACAAGCTTATGGATTGAGTCGGGCGCAGAATCGCGATCACATCCACATGAGGCGCATCAAAGCCTGTTGTTAATACCGACACGTTCACCAGATATTTAATCTCTTTCGCTTTAAATGCGTCGATCAAGGCGTCCCGTTGTTTTATCTTGGTTTTTCCTGTGATCAAAGCGGTTTGTTCTTCAGGTAAGTAGTCAGCGATTTCTTTGGCGTGATCTATCGTTGCGGCAAATATCATCACGCCTTGTCGGTCTTGGCTCAATTGCACAATTTGCTCGGTCACGGCTTTGGTCACGCGAGGGTGTTTATGGATCAACTCGTTTAAAGCAATGTCGTCGGTGTTTTGTTCGCCATCCAAGCTTTCGGTTAATAAGCTAAAATCATAATGAGCAATTGCTGCATCATAATGAATGGGCGGCGTTAAATAGCCATTTTTTACCATGTGTTGCAGTGGTAATTCAAAAATACATTTCTTGAAAAACGACGTAGGACAAGTGCGCGTGTAACCATGATAATGATGGTGATAAATCCAACCGCTTCCCAGTCGATAAGGGGTTGCGGTTAAACCTAGAATTTTTACTTTTGGATTGAGCGCTCGAAAATGTTCTAAGGTTTTGTTGTATTGACTAGAGTCTTCCATTCCCACGCGATGGCATTCATCGACGATGATTAAGCTGGCAGGTTCCTGAAAGTCGTCTAGATTCGCTGATAAAGATTGAATGCTGGCAAAAGTGGTTTTGGCGGCGTTTTCTTTTTGATTCAAACCCGCAGAAAAAATCCCTGCATGAGAACCTGTGGCTAAAAACTTCGCGTGATTTTGTTCAACTAACTCTTTGACGTGAGCAAGACAAATAACACGACCTTTTGCTAATCGACTCAGTTCTGCAATCACCAAACTTTTGCCTGCGCCTGTTGGCAATACAATCACAGCAGGGTCATCGCTATGACGAAAATGCGCGAGAGCGGAATCCACTGCTTGAACTTGGTAATCGCGTAATTGAAATGTTTGGCTCATAAAAGACGAATAATCATGAATAGTGGTGTGTTCAACAAGAGGCTACAGTATCATATTGAGCAAGGTGATTTTGCCTTTTTACTGTGAATAATCGAGATGTCTACCGATACTTTATCTTGCGAACCTTCTATCTTTGATGTGACCGCTTTTGATCATGATACGTCTTTTGCTCAAGTCCTACAGGATTTGCAAACGAAAGGCTGGAGTGTATTAGATGATTTCTTTTCAGAGGCATTTACACAAGCGCTTATTGAAGAAGCGTTAGTGATTGAAACAGATAACATGTTACAGGCGGGCGTTGGGCGTCAAAAAGATCATCAAATCGCCTTAAACGCACGTCGAGATTATATTCAATGGATTGATCCCGATACTGGCGTGCGAGGTGATTTTCTAGAGGTAATGGAAAGCTTACGAACGGAATTGAATCGTCGACTGTATTTAGGTTTGTTTGATTATGAAGCTCACTTTGCGCGATACGACAAAGGCGCATTTTATGAAAAGCACGTGGATGCGTTTAAAGGCAAAAGTAATCGTGTGCTCTCAACCGTGTTCTATTTGAACGAAGAATGGGAAGAAAACGACGGTGGCGAGCTAGTGATTTACGACGAACATAACCCTGACCAAGAGCTTGGGCGATTCTTGCCAAAAAAAGGCCGCTTGGCGATCTTTTTAAGCGAATGTTTTTATCATGAAGTTCGCTTGTCTCACAAAACACGTTACAGCATTGCAGGCTGGTTCCGCGTCAATAACACAACAGGGAAGTCGCTCGATCCTGACCAATAAAGCGCCTATATTTCTTTCGCTGAAAGGCTCGAAAAATACGTGATAACTCTCTATAATGCGCGCCTTGTTTAATTGCTCTGGTTTTACGTTCCAGATCGCATAGGAGATAGAAATGTCAAAAATCGTTGTGTGTGCCCTGTATAAATTTGTTGAACTTCCTCACTTTGAATCCATCCGTGAGCCACTTCAAAAAACCTTAGAAGACAACCAAATTCGTGGAACATTATTGCTTGCCAGTGAAGGCATTAATGGAACTGTTGCCGGTTCTCGTGAAGGCATCGACGCTATGTTGTCGTGGTTAGACCAACAACCGGGTTTGGACAATATCGTCAGTAAAGAATCTTACGACGATGAAATGCCTTTCTATCGCACCAAAGTAAAACTAAAAAAAGAAATCGTCACCATGGGTGTGGAAGGCATCGACCCGAAACGCGTGGTGGGATCGTACGTTAAGCCAAGCGAATGGAATGCGTTAATTTCAGACCCAGACGTTGTATTGGTCGATACGCGCAATGATTATGAAGTGCAAATCGGCACATTTAAAAATGCCATCAACCCAAAAACAGATACTTTCCGTGAATTTCCAGAGTACGTGAAAGAAAACATGAACCCACAGAAACAAAAGAAAGTGGCGATGTTTTGTACCGGCGGCATTCGTTGTGAAAAATCCACTGCTTACATGCTAGAGCAAGGCTTTGAAGAGGTGTATCACCTCGAAGGCGGTATCTTGAAGTACTTAGAAGAAGTGCCAAAAGAAGAGACTATGTGGGAAGGCGAATGTTTCGTATTTGATAATCGCGTGTCGGTGAATCACGACCTTGAAAAAGGTGAGTACGATCAATGTCACGCTTGTCGTATGCCAATTACCGAAGAAGAGAAGCAAGACGAACGTTATATCCAAGGCGTTAGTTGTGTGCACTGTGCAGACAAATTTACTGACGAGCAGCGCCAACGTTTTATTGAACGTGAACGTCAAGTTCAGCTTGCTCGTTCTCGTGGCGAAGAGCATATTGGTGCGGAAGTATCGGACGCTGTTATGAAGCATCGTCAAGAGAAAATACAAGAAAGAGAGCGTCAACGTAAAATACGTGAAGCCAAGTAAAGGATAATGCCATAAGGTTTTGTTTTATCGAATAAAACAAAACCTTTTTCTTCTAACGTCTTCATTAGGCTAAGAATGGTTTCGAAATTGTTCGGACTACCGTACAATTGAAAAATCGCTTTTTAGTAGCCAGTATTCATCATGAGTTATCAAGTTTTAGCACGAAAATGGCGCCCGCAAACCTTTCTTGAAATGGCGGGGCAAGATCACGTTCTTCAAGCATTGGTTAACGCATTACGTCAACAACGTTTGCATCACGCCTATTTGTTTACAGGAACACGTGGTGTCGGTAAAACCACCATCGCGCGTATTTTTGCCAAATGCTTAAACTGTGAAACCAACGGAATTTCTCCTGAACCTTGTGGCACTTGTGACAGCTGTCGCGAAATTGCAGAAGGCCGCTTTATTGACTTAATTGAAGTCGATGCCGCTTCTCGTACCAAAGTAGAAGACACACGTGAGCTTTTAGAAAACGTGCAATATGCGCCAACTCGTGGCCGTTTCAAAGTCTATCTGATAGACGAAGTGCACATGTTGTCGACTCACTCTTTTAATGCCTTGCTAAAAACCCTTGAAGAACCACCAGAGCACGTCAAATTTTTATTGGCGACGACAGACCCTCAAAAATTGCCGGTGACGATTTTGTCTCGTTGTTTGCAGTTCAACCTGAAAAATATGTCGGCGCAGAGAGTGGTCGATTATCTACAGACGGTGTTGGGTTCAGAGCAAATCAACTTTGATCAGCCAGCTTTATGGCAAATTGGCCAAGCTGCCAACGGCAGTATGCGTGACGCTTTAAGCTTAACCGATCAAGCCATTGCATTTGGTAACGGCACAATTTCGGAGTCTGGCGTAACCGCTATGTTGGGGTTGGTGAATCAGTCTCAAATATTGGATTTGTTGGAAAGCATCGCCTCGAAAAACGCCGCGCAAGTTTTGTCTCGTATTGAACAGCTCGCCGATTATCAGCCAGATTTTAGTGCCATTTGTGGCAGCTTATTGGAAAGCTTGCATCGCGTCGCGATTGAGCAACAGGTGCCGGGCGCGTTGGCGGATCAGCTTGGGGATTTGGATCGAATCAAAGCCATCGCTGCCAATGTGAGCTCAGAAGAAATCCAAGTGATGTATCAGAGTTTGTTGATTGGCCGTCGTGATTTGCCTTTAGCGCACTCGGTTCGAGCGGGCTTTGAAATGCTGATTCTTAGATTAATCGCATTCCGTCCAGCGCCGCCAATGATGGTCAGCAACGACGCGCCTCCAGTTGTGCAAGCAGAATCCGTACCGGCAGAATCTTATATTCCAGCTGGGAATGACGCGGAAAAAAAAACTGAGCAATCTGGTGAAGTAGAATCTACTACATTAGAAGATAAAGATGCTTTAAGCACAGTAAAGCGTGTAGAAGCAGAAGAAACACTGTCTTCACCAGCAACGCCTTCTGAAGCCGCACCAATAGACACTTCAGAAAAAACATTGTCTACAGAAAAAGCATCGTCTTCAGAGCGTCCACCTTGGGAAGAGGCAACAGAAGAACAAGCAGCAGAGGCGACGGAGAAAGAAGCAGACGTTTCTGAAGACAACCCTCAGACAGAAAATCGTCCTGTAGTCGAAATGCCGAGCCCAATGACAGAAACGGCTGCGGCAGAGGTTTTAGAAACAGAAACGCGAGAATTAGACGTTCCTGAGTCAGGCGCTCTTGAATCAGAAAGTACTGATCAAGAAACAGAAAACGCTGAGATAACGCACAAACCCTTTGTGATCGCAGAGTCCGCTTTTGAAGAAGACAATCAAGAAACAGACGACGATGACGATGATGAAGAGGCCGAAGAACGCGCCATTGCGGATGTGGTTGACCCTTATAACCCAGCAGCAGAGCTGGTTGAAGCGTTAGGTGCCGACACATCTGAAATCGATGCAAACGACAATGTAGAAACAGAAGAATCAAACGAGCCTGATTCACGTTTGTCAAAAATACCAGATACAATCGCTCAGCCAGCGCTAGGAATGCCGTTACCAGAGATACATCACTACAACGAATTAACCATGAAACTTTGGTGGCTGGTGGCGCCGCGCTTGCCTTTGACAGGCTTAGTGCAAAATATACTGATGAATTCCAGCTTGATTGACGCCAGTGATCAGGGCGTTCGCTTGCAAGTGCCATTAGAATACGGGCACATGTTGAATCAAGCGCGTTATGAGCAAATTCAAGGCGCACTTGGGGACTTTTTTGATTCCGCAGTGCCTTTGATTATTGATACTGTAGAAGAAACACAAGGCGTTACCGCAGAAGAGTTTGCCGCCAGTAAGCGCGCAGAAGCGTTACAGGTGGCCATTGAGTACTTAAATTCACACCCTGTTGTGCAAGCTTTATCGACTACGATGGGCGCGCAATTGGTTTACGATACCGTTAAAGTTAAAGCCTAAATTGGAGAGAAAAAACTATGTTTAAAGGTGGAATGGGTAACATGATGCGCCAAGCGCAGCAGATGCAGGAAAACATGCAGAAAGCGCAAGAAGAAGTGGCAAACATGGAAGTAGAAGGTCAATCTGGCGCAGGCTTGGTTAAAATCGTCATGACGGGGCGCCACGATGTGAAGCGCGTTTCTATCGACGATTCTTTGTTTGAAGATGATAAAGAAATGTTGGAAGACCTTGTTGCCGCTGCAATTAACGATGCGGTTCGTAACATTGAAGTTGGTCAAAAAGAAAAAATGGAAGCAGCGACAGCAGGTATGTCTTTGCCACCAGGTTTTAAAATGCCGTTCTAGGAGAGCATTTTGTTTAGTCCCTTAATTAAAGAATTGATCGAGTCCTTGCGTTGTTTACCTGGTGTCGGTCCAAGATCGGCTCAAAAAATGGCCTTGTATTTATTGGAACGAGATCATCAAGGGGCAGATAAATTGGCACTCGCATTACGAGAGGCGCTCGACAAAGTCGGGCGCTGCTCAAGTTGTAGAACACTGACAGAAGAGTCGGAATGTCAGATTTGCCAAGACTCAGAACGTGATGCGAAGCGTCTGTGTATTGTAGAAACACCCGCAGATGTGATCGCGATTGAATCCGCAGGCACGTATTCTGGTCGCTATTTTGTACTGCTTGGCCACTTGTCACCGATTGATGGCATTGGCCCTGAAGAGCTTGGTTTAGATCGTTTAGAAACCTTAGTTCAGCACAATAAAGTAGAAGAGGCGATTATCGCCACAAACTCAACGGTAGAAGGCGAGGCAACTTGTCATTATATCGCGGAGAAACTAAAAACATTAAACATCAACGTAAGCCGCATTGCTCATGGCGTGCCAATGGGTGGCGAATTGGAATACGTGGATGGGAACACTCTGGCGCTTGCGCTAGAGGGACGGAAAATACTCTAGTATGAATGAACAAGATGCTCTGAATATTATTTGGGTTGATGACAATGAGTCGCTGGCAACATGGTGTAATTATTGGGCAGATTTGCCGATGATCGCCGTAGACACAGAGTTCATTCGTCGCACCACATATTTTCCTATTACAGGGCTCATTCAGATTAGTGAAGGCGAAAAAGCTGTCTTGATTGATCCGTTAAGTATCGATAAATGGGAGCCGCTTCGTAGCTTGATGGTCAATCCATCGGTTATGAAAGTCTTTCATGCTTGCTCAGAAGATTTAGATGTCTTCGATCGCTTGCTTGGTGTTTTACCAACGCCATTTTACGACACTCAAATAGGCGAAGCCTATGCGGGCGCTCAGTGGTCATTGAGTTATGTGAAGCTGATTCACGAATACTTAAAGATTGAAGTGGCAAAGGACGAAACCCGTTCCGATTGGACACAGCGACCATTAACGGATGCACAGAAGCGTTACGCCGCATTAGATGTCGTGTATTTGGCGCAAATGTACCCATTACAAATAGCCCGTTTAGAAGCAAAAAATATGCTCGAATGGGTAATGGAAGACGCAGAATCATTGAAATGGCAGTTCAGAATGAACGCCGATCCAGAGCGAAATTGGGCCAATGTGAAAACCGCATGGCGCTTGTCTCCAGCGGGATTATCTTTATTGCGATTGCTCTTTATTTGGCGTGATGAACAAGCCCGCAAAGAAAATGTGCCAAAAGGTCAGATTTTAAAAGATCGTACCTTGTGGTGTTTGTCGAAGATTTTACCGACACACCACAAAGCGATTTCAGACGCAGAAGAGCTAACAGGGCGTCAACATCGTTTGTATGGCGACATCATTTTGAAAAACGTTGCTTTGGTAAATGAATTAGCGACCGACGAACATCAATTGCCATTGGAAATACCATTGCCTTCTCAAGCGGGTGAGTTAACGAAAAAGATTAAAGCGTTCGTCCGTGAGCAAGCGGCCGCGTTAAACATCGCCCCAGAAGCCATGATGAAACGTAAGTTACTTGATCCGATCGTTCGCCATTTGTTTGATGGCACCGAGATTGATTGGGCAAATCCAGCCATGACAGGTTGGCGACGTGACGTTATTGTGGAACCCGTGTTAGAAAAATTCAAAAAGTAACTTTATTAAGAATCAGATCCTTATGAAACAGCACCTAATCGTAGAAGTATTTCGCTCTAGCAAAAATGAAGGCATGTACTTGTACGTCGAAAAAAGCGCAGGATTAAAAGACATTCCAGACGAGTTAATGGCTTTGTTTGGAAAAGGCATCAGTGCCATGACGATGTTGTTGAAACCAGACAGCAAATTGGCCCGAGCCAATGCAGAGAATGTGATCGCCGATATTCGAGAGAAAGGTTACTACTTACAACTTCCTCCGGTGAAAGAAGAGTCTTTGCTTGACGCTTATATGACGCCGACGAAAGCGACTTACTAATCATGATTGCAAAACGTCGAGAGCCATTTTGGAAAACCATTCCATTAGAGCAAATGTCACCACAAGAATGGGAATCTATTTGTGATGGTTGTGGTAAGTGTTGTTTGCAAAAACTGCAAGATGAAGACACGGATGACATTTATTACACCAATCTTTCGTGTCATCAGTTAAACATCAAAACCTGCCAATGTAAGGTTTATGAAACACGTCAGAATAAAGTACCTACTTGTATTACACTGACGCCAGAGCAAATTGATGAATTCAAATGGTTACCTGACACATGCAGTTATCGTGTGTTGCATGAAACCAACGAATTGCCAAACTGGCATCCTTTGGTGATTGGTAATAATAAAGAAATGCTTCGCCAAGGGTTAACGGTTCAACATTACGCAGTGAATGAAAATACGGTCGAAGAAGAGGACTGGGAAACGCACATTATAAAATGGGTTCATGGCATGCCGGAGCCTTTTGATTTAACCTAGCGTTAATGCACTATAAAGTCGCTAATGTCAGCAAAGTTGTTATTCAGGAGTTCGCAAAAGTGAAGTGGTTGAAAGTAAACACTGTGTTGTTATTAACGTCGGTATTATCTTTTGTTTCACCGGCAATCAAAGCGGACACGCAATTTCGTGTCATTGTTGACGCCTCTGGCAGTATGTTGATCAGTGACCCTGATCGACTGACGTCGGAAGCGCTACGTCTTATTTCCAACCTTGCGCCAGAAGAAGAAGCCACGCTTGGCGTGTGGTTGTTTGGTGAAGTCCCTCGCGTATTATTGCCTGAAGCACCTATCAATAAAGACACCAAAGCCAAGCTCGAAAACTACCTAAACAGTTATGTCACAGAAGATGTGCAAACGGATTTAGAAGCCATCATTACCACATTATTAAATACACCAGATACTGGCGACCTTGATGCAGGCTTTAATCGTCATTGGATTCTCGTGACCGATGGCATGGTTGATGTCAGCTTAGACGACGCGGTGAATCAAGCATCACGACATCGTTTGCTTAATGAGTTAACCGAGAAGTTGGTTGAGAAAGACATTCATCTTCACACCATTTCGATGACAGGTTACACAGACGAAGATCTATTGGAAGATTTGTCAGTAAAAACCGATGCAACGCATACCGAAGTCGCGGTTCCAGAAGACTTATTGGATACATTTGATCGAATATTCGCCCAAGCGTCTCCTTCCGATGAAATCCCATTTGATGGCAATACCTTCTTTGTCGATAGTGCAATTGATGAACTGACATTGGTCGTGTTCCATGAAAACGGAATACAGCCTCAGATCGTAAAACCAAATGGGCAGACACTATCGTTAGTCAATAACAACAGCACTTCTGTCGCCGCATCAGAGCATTACACCTTGATTTCGGTGCTTCGACCAGACGATGGAGAATGGCAAGTAAACAATGTGGATTTAGAGCGAAGTAGCATTCGAGTCATTACACATTTAAGCGCACAAGCCACAGTGATTGCGCCAGTATTGTTTCAAGACGAGCCTATTTTCTCAACGGTCGGTTTATTTGAAAAAGACACGTTAATTGAAGACAACGATATCTTGAATTTACTGACTGTGAAACAGACTTTAGTGCGCTTCAACGGGGAAAAGCAAGAGACGATATCGACTCACGAAATGGCGAAAGCCAAAAGTCAATTTAAGAAAAGAATACCAGGCATATCAGAACCCGGCCATTATGCGCTCATTAGTTTGGTGGATGGCAAAACCTTTGCTCGACAACTCAGTCAGCATTTCACTGTGCATCCAGGTATTTTGTTTGAAGGCGTAAACTCTGGCGGCAATTTACTGACGTTCACAGCGAAACCAGAAAGTTTGCGCCTTAATATGCTGCGTTCAAACGTACAAATTGAAGTCGTCTATGGAAATGGTGAAAAAGAAACCAAACTCATGAGCTTGCTAGGTGAAGGCTATTGGGAAAGCACCTTATCAGTCAATACAAATACCAAGGCGACCGTGAGAGCGAGATTGGTTGGTGTAACGCAAACAGGCTTGCGCTTCGACTATTGGACGCCGTATTGGAACTATGTTCGAGAAGGTGACCAGATTCCTGTGCTTAGCAAAGGCACAGAAGCGCCAGTGGCGGAAGCGGCTGAGATAGCGGACGCCATGGATGAAGAGCTCATGCCAAGCATCGCGCCAGCAGACCTTTCCATTGTCAACGAGCTAAACAGTACAGCGCCAAGCACAGAAAACCTTGTTGAAGCAGAAGATATTGTTGAAGAAGAATCTGAGGCGTTATCAACACAAGAATGGGCCATGTACTTGGCATTAAACTTCATCGGTATTTTGGTTCTCGGTGGCGGTATATTCTTGTATTTAGTGATGAAAAAGAACCGTAAACTTAAACGTGATGATGTAGAAAATGTGTGAGTTATTAGGCATGAGCGCCAACGTGCCAACAGATATTTGTTTTAGTTTTTCAGGGTTACGCGCACGAGGAGGCCGAACAGGGCCACATAAAGATGGTTGGGGAATGGCCATGTATCGCGATGGCGATGTGTGGTCAGTACACGACCCAAGACCAAGTGCTGATTCAGACATGGCAGAAATCATCAGTAGCACGTCATTAAAGTGCGACATTGTTATTAGTCACATCCGCCAAGCCAATGTTGGCGGCGTCTGCTTGCTGAATACGCATCCGTTTAGTCGATTGTTGTGGGGTAAAACATGGTCTTACGCTCATAACGGACAATTGGAGAACGCGGACGAGTTATCAATCACTCAACATCACCCGCTTGGCAGCACAGATTCAGAGCGAGCTTTTTGCTGGATCATAGAGCAATTGCAATCGCGATTTGATGATCTAGAGCCTGCACTTGATGTATTGTCTGAGGCTTTATCTCAGTTGGCATTGCAGCTCAAAGAGAAAGGCGTCTTCAATATGATGCTGTCCGATGGCGACAAATTATATTGCTTCTGCACCACCAAACTTCATTGGATCACCCGCCGAGCACCCTTTAAAAAAGCCACCTTATCGGACGAAGACGTCATCATCGACTTCAAAGAAGTCACCACAGACAAAGACGTCGTCACCGTCATCGCCACACAACCTCTAACCCAAGATGAAAAATGGGAACAAATGGAAGAAGGGGAGCTGTGCGTCTTCGACGGCGGAGAAGTCGTCTTTCAGATAAAAGCCAACCTTTAATCATTCCCTGTTATGTAGGGCAGATGAACGAAGTGTGATCTGCCGTTTGATTCACCTCCATTTTTCAAAGGGAAAATTTAGGAAAATCTCTAACTTCGGTAGGTCGGAATTTATTCCGACAAGTTGTCTTACTAAATTTCGGGCTTGTTAATAGCTCTAGTAATGGTTTTATAACCCTTGCTTTATAGGGCGATAAAACAGTTTTGAAAATGTGTGTATGCGCATGATCACTATTAAAAATCTTTTATACTCCCTCAAAATTAAACAGGACCTCTATGAAATTCAGTGACCTGATGCATTTGAGCGCAGATGATGCAGGTAATATCCTAATCGATGATTTGGTTGTTGAACTACCAAATACACCATTAGATGTTATTGAACAGTTTTACGCCGATCATGGCAGAAATTATGGTTTCCAGGAGCAGTATGCTGATATCGATATATCAAATTTGAAATGGACTTTAGTTCGTCTCAGCTACAGTGAAATTGCTGAAGCTTCGATATTTTCAAATTTTAAAGATTGGTCTGATACGTGCACTTTAAAATCACGAAGAGTGGCACCTGAAAATGATTGGAGTTTAATTGGTCACAACAAGTCAACAGTTCAGCATTGGGAAGAAAATCGAACATGGGTTCGCCCACCAATCATGTTGATAACGAATAATAATTACCACTTGGTTGAAGGGCATTCAAGGTTTGGCTGTCTTAAAGGGCTAGTACTGTCGGGTATTATTTCGCCGCAAAAAAACCACCAAATTTGGCTGGCAAAAATCGAATCGAAAATTGCTTAAGACTGATGGTTAACCCTTTGCGTCTGCAAACAAAAAAGACATAAACCACTGGGTTAAGGTAATTTGAGCATCGTCACAGCTAAAAATTAAATACAATCCTACTTTCAAATCTCACCAATCCAAGCAACTAAAAATAGTTGCTTGGATTAGAGTCGACATCTATACTCTTATTTTCAGGATGAAAGAAGAAGCACTATGGGTAAGCAAGAAAAGCTAATGGAAAAGCTTCGATCTGCCAGAAAAGTTTTTCCTTGGAGTGATTTGGTTACTTTGTTAGCTCAACTTGGCTATGAAAAGAAAGAAATGGCGGGTTCGAGGGTTCGTTTTTATCATCAAGGCAAAGATGTCATGTTACTACTACATAAACCTCATCCTGAAAATGAGTTAAAAGGCGGAGCCTTGAGGTCGGTGAAAGCGCATTTCATAGAAGAAGGTTGGTTATGAAATATCTACAATATAAAGACTATTTCGGCACGATTGAGCCAGATCTGGAAAGCAACACGCTATTTGGTAAGCTTGCTTTTATTCGTGACCTTGTTACGTACGAAGCAACGACATTGAAAGAGCTTAATGTTGAATTTCGTCGTTCGGTCGATGAATACCTTTTAACTTGTAAGGAACTGGAGCGAATTCCTCAAAAGCCTTGTAAGGGATCGTTTAATATCAGAACAGGCGAAGCTTTACATCGAGAAGCGGTGGTTGCAGCTGAAGGGCAGAGTTTAAATGCTTTTGTTTGTGAAGCGATTCGAGAAAAAATAGCAAATTCACATCGTTTAGATAATTAAAGCCTTCCCTAGCTTTTATATATTCTCTCTTACACACATCAATATTCACCGACCAAAGGCCTTATGCTCGCATGTAAGGCCAGCCTTTCATTTGCTGATGAGCAATGTACTGAACCGCTGCATCGACTTGTTTCACGTCCGGTTGAGCCGTGAGGGATTGCGCTTGAAGGCTATTACGACAAATCACTAATCTACTCAAAATATCCTCGTCATTTAAGGTAACGGCTAATGCGGCCGCTGGGCCATTAACGACGATTTCTACTTGAGCATCGGATTCTAATTTCAGTAAATTACGTGCGTTATTCTGAGCGCGTTTTAAAGCATCGACTGTTGGCGCATGGATCAACAATTGAGTAACTGCCATAGCTATATCCTCTTAAAAATTAAAGTGCGTTTGCGATGTCTTGAGCCAATTTTTGTAATGTGTCTGTGCCGCGATGGCGTGGGCGAGGCAGTTCGATTTTTTGATCTAACACTATGTTCGCAGGCGAGCCAGAAAGTACAATGACACGGTCTGCTAAGTACACGGCTTCTTCAATATCGTGAGTGATAAACATCACGGCTTTTTGAGTCTGTTCCCAAATGGTTAATAGCTGATCTTGCAGGTGATGGCGAGTAATGGCATCTACCGCACTAAAAGGCTCATCCATTAATAATAAGTGAGGCTTAACCGCCAAAGCTCTGGCAATGCCGCCACGTTGTACTTGCCCGCCAGACAATTGATGAGGCCAGCGCTCAGCCAGTTCTTCAAGGCGAGCTAGCTTTAAGACTTCGTCTACGCGCTCGCGTTTTTCTTCCGCTGTCAGCTTAAGTCCTTTTAGACCGTAAGCCACGTTGCTGCGTAATTTTCGCCAAGGCATTAAACGACCATCTTGAAATACCACACCACGAGAGCGTCGCGTATCGTCTTCTTCAACATGAAGCTCAATATTACCATGACTGGCGGTAGCCAAACCTGCTACACAGCGTAATAGAGTGGATTTACCAACACCAGAGCCACCGACAACCGCAATGAATTCGCCGTCTTCCATGCGAAGGCTTAAGCCAGCAAAAACGGGGTCTGGATTGTTACCATAGTGATAACTTAAGTCTTCGATATTTAAGATGGACGCCATGTCAGTACTCGCTTTTCAATGAAACCAAATAGAGTATCGCTCAAGGTGTAAACCAGAGAAATAATCAGCATGTAAACTACAACGACTTCATAAGCACCGACACCAGCGGCGGAATTCATTTCTTGTCCCATGCCCGGAACGCCTAAGAGTTCTGCTGCGATGAGTGTCATCCAAGCCTGTCCAATGCCCGTGCGAATACCAGAGAAGATTCCTGTTGCGGCGCCCGGCAAGGTTACTTGAAGCGCTTGGCGCAAGTGTCCGTTTTGACCAAAAGCACGAGCCAGTTCATAAAAGCGAGAATCCACATTACGTACTGCAGAATACGTCGCAAAGTAATTTACCCAGAACACGCCGATGGCAATAACGAAGGCTGCACCTGCATGGCTGACTTTGAACCAAGCAATGGCAAACACAACCCAAGCCAAAGGTGGAATAGGGCGAAGAATTCGTGCTAGCCAAGCATGTAGCGCATCCAACAAAGAAGAAGAGGCGGCTAATGTACCGACCAAAAAGCCAAGGGAAGTGCCAATTGCTAAGCCCCAAACATAGTGAACCAAACTGGACAGAATGGCTGGAGCTAAACGGTCTGATGACCACTCATCGATCAATGCTTGTGGCAATCGAAAAGGGTCTGGTATGGTGCCAGCTGCTGCCCAGCCTGCGGCTTGAGCGTATTTCCAAAGCAGTACAAACGCCGCTACACCAATAACGCCCAATAAGGCACGCCCTGATCGAGAGCGTGTTAAAGGGTGAGATTCTAATGCCATGATACTGGATTACTCCTGAGTTAAATCGTTGTAAAAACGAACATCAAACAAGGCATCAAGATCGACACTTACTTTAAGTGTGCCTTGGCTCGCTTGGAAATCATGCATTGTGCGAGTACCGTCGATGATGGAATTCGGGTTTGCTTCAAACTGATCGTGTGAGTTTTTCAAAGCGGTGAGTGTGATTTTCGCAGGTAAGCGACCGCCACCAACGTATTTGCCAACAGCCTTCACCGCTTCTTCTGGGTTGTTACGCAACTCAGTTGTAGCAGCAATGTGGGCTTTTACTAAAGCTTTGACGAGTTCAGGTTGTTCATTGATTAATGCTTCGCGCACAACCATTACCGCACCTGGCTGATGAGGGAACATACCAGAACCAGAAGCCACTACTTTGGCATCCGATTTTTTGTCACTAATAATGCTTACAACCGGCTCTAAAATTGCTGCGCCATCGACGGCTTCTGTCATTAGGGCTTGTTGTACCTGAGCTGCGCCTTGGTAAATGATATCGATGTTTTGCGTGATGTCGTCACTGCTCATGCCAAGCTGTTTTTGTAACCAATACTGCAATACGGTTTCTGGCACAGAGCCTCTTGGGAAAGTAGAAATTACCGCTTTACGGCCTTGGTCTGCCTTGAAACGAGCAAAGGCTGTTTTCGCATCGCCATTTTCAAAGTAAGGAGACAAATTCCCCAAAGCCACCATGCTGATTTGCTCAACGATGTTTGAAGCGACAACTTTAATGTCTGCGCCTTTCGCGCGGGCAACCATTGCTGGCCCAATACCAAGATACGCAACGTCTAACTGACCTGCTAATAAAGCTTGAACAATGGCTGGGCCATTTTGGAACTGGAACAATTCAGGGTCACGGACGCCTGCGTCTTCTAAAGTGTCATTTTCCAAAACAATAAAAGCTTGAGAAATTGGGATAATCGGCATGTAACCAATTTCAAGACTATCTTTGGCTGCGTTTGCTACGTTACTCAAGCCACACAAAAGCAAAGTCATCAGGGTTATGGTTCGGGACATTAGAGCGCTCCGGGAAGTTGAAAAATTAAGCACGAATTATATATAAAATAAAAGAATATTAAAATTGAAATAAAGATCGTTTAGTACTAAGTAAATAAACCATTTTATAAAAGCAGTACTAGGTAGCAAACTTATAGCGTTAAATATCAAAAATCTGTCAAACCGAATTATCCACCTCTTTTAATATTCTGTTATCCTTCCCCGAAATTGAACAGCAACGAGTAAATAGAATGATTAACGATAATGATGTAATTGAAACTCTAGACGAATTAGAGGTCTTTTTACGTGCGGTAGAAACGGGCGTTTTGGGACTGGCTAATGTAGAAGGCGTGGCTTTGGCGACAAACAACGCCAACGGACGTCCATTTGTCGCAGTATTGGATGATAAACAGCAATTGCTATTAGGTCGTTGGGTAAGCCAAGACGTTTACGAAAATGGCAAAGACATGGTTCGTTACGGCACAAAGAAAGTCCATTAAGTTTTTTCATTATTAAAGTAAAAATCCCGCTTAAGCTTTGCCTAAGCGGGATTTTTGTCTGTAGAAAGCGTTTTATATGCAGGAAAAAGATTTACTGAACGAGTTCATTGTCGGTGAATTCCCCTTCGAATAACGCCGTAGAAAGGTAACGTTCACCTGAGTCTGGCAGGATAACGACGATTTTTTTGTCTGCAAACTCGGCTTCTTTGTTCATTCTTTCTGCCGCAACTACGGCTGCGCCACAAGAAATGCCGCATAGAATGCCTTCTTCACGCATTAAACGTTTTGCCATGGCGATGGCGTCTTCGTTGCTTACTTGTTCCACGCGGTCGACGATGGAAAGGTCTAAATTTTTCGGGATGAAACCAGCGCCGATGCCTTGGATTTTGTGTGGAGAAGGCGTTGGGTCTTCGCCATTCATTGTTTGTGTAATAACAGGCGAAGTTGTTGGCTCAACGGCCACACTGACAATGGCTTTGCCTTGCGTATTTTTGATGTAACGACTCACACCAGAAATAGTGCCGCCTGTGCCAACGCCAGCAACCAAAACATCGACTTCGCCATTGGTGTCTTTCCAGATTTCTGGACCAGTGGTTTTTTCGTGAATTTCTGGATTGGCGGCGTTTTCAAACTGCTGAAGGTGTACGAAGTTGTCGTCTTGAGCAATTTCTTCCGCTTTGGCGATCGCGCCTTTCATGCCTTTTGCTGGTTCAGTAAGAACAATGGTTGCACCGAGAGCTTTCATCACTTGGCGACGTTCCACACTCATGCTGGATGGCATGGTGATGGTGATTGGATAACCACGAGACGCCGCTACAAAACACAATGCGATGCCTGTGTTGCCGCTTGATGCTTCAACAATGGATTTACCTTTGGTCAAAATGCCTTTCTTTTCTGCGTCCCATACCATGTTCGCACCAATACGGCATTTTACAGAAAACGCTGGGTTACGAGCTTCAACTTTTGCCCAGATATTACCATTGCCGATGCGGTTGAGTTTTACGAGCGGTGTATTGCCAATGGTTAAGGAGTTATCTTCAATTACTTGATTAGACATATCATTTCCTTTTTATGTTGAGTATTGAGAATTATTACGCCATATCCTCGCAGCAATTTCGTTCCACTGTAACCCCTTGAATGGGATTAATGTTAGAATTTACAACTATATAGATAGAAGCAAGCTCGACCCGCTCATAGCACGAGGTCAGCCTTTATTACATAGGATACTTTTTTAGATACCATGCCAAATCAAGCCTTGATGACACGTGATCGTCATCTTATCGAACGCAAACAGCAGCAACTTGCGAAACGTCAAAAAGACGGTTTACCAAGTGACCGTATGGTCAATGAATTGAATGGCATGATCGAGACATCCGAGACCTTGTATCAAGCTCGCCTTGCTCGTTTGCCAAAGATTACCTACGACGAAAGCTTGCCTGTTGCGGCGCGCGCCGATGAAATCATTCACGCCATACAAGAAAACCAAGTGGTGATTATCGCGGGCGAAACAGGTTCCGGTAAAACCACCCAATTGCCAAAAATGTGTCTGCAAGCAGGGCGCGGAATAGCGGGTGTTATTGGTCATACACAACCAAGGCGAATAGCAGCACGCAGTGTGGCGGAGCGCATCAGCGATGAGATGAAGGTGACACTTGGCGAGCAAGTGGGCTTTCAGGTTCGATTCAGTGACGAGAGCAATGAAGAAACTCTCGTAAAATTAATGACCGACGGTATTTTGTTGGCGGAAATTCAGCAAGACAATCGTCTTTATAAATACGACACCATCATCATCGACGAAGCTCATGAACGCAGCTTGAATATCGACTTTTTATTGGGATATTTGAAGCAAGTCTTGGCGGTACGTCCTGATTTAAAAGTCATCGTCACATCAGCAACCATCGATGTTGAACGCTTTTCAGAGCACTTTGACAACGCGCCAATCATTGAAGTCTCTGGTCGAACTTACCCTGTAGAAGTGCGTTATCAGCCTTTGTTAAGTAAGTCTGATTCGGAAGAGTTGGATGAAGATCAGAGTATGGAACAGGGCGTTTTAGACGCGGTTGAACTCTTGATCGCCGAAGAACGTAAGTCTGGTTATCGTGGCGCAGGCGATATCTTGGTGTTCTTACCGGGCGAACGTGAAATTCGAGAAACCGCAGAGATTCTACGTCGTGCGGAATTGCGTTCTACCGAAGTACTGCCTTTATACGCAAGGTTAAGCGCCAGCGAACAGCAACGTATTTTCAAATCTCACTCTGGTCGTCGTATTGTTTTGTCGACGAACGTAGCGGAAACTTCATTAACCGTGCCAGGGATTCGTTATGTGATTGATCCGGGTTTGGCGCGAATCAGTCGTTACAGTGTGCGCTCCAAAGTCCAGCAGTTACCGATTGAAAAAATAAGCCAAGCCAGTGCGAACCAAAGAGCAGGGCGATGTGGTCGTGTGGCGGACGGTATTTGTATTCGCCTTTACGATGAAGCCGATTTTAATACGCGCCCTGAATTCACGGATCCTGAGATTTTTCGTACTAACTTGGCTTCTGTTATTTTGCAGATGGCGAACCTGAGATTAGGTGCCGTTGAGAAATTCCCGTTTGTTGAAATGCCAGAAAAACGCATGATTAACGACGGTTATCGCGCCTTAACGGAATTGGGTGCGTTGCATAAAGAACGCCTGACGCCGATTGGCCGCCAGTTAGCCAAGTTGCCGATTGACCCTAAATTAGGTCGTATTTTAATCGCAGCGCAACAACACAATGTTCTAAAAGAAGTGGCGATTATTGTCAGCGCGTTGTCGATTCCTGATCCTAGAGAACGACCTCAAGATAAGAAAACGCAATCCGACCAAGCTCACGCCGTAGACAAAGACGAAGATTCTGATTTCGCTGTTTTCCTAAATTTATGGGAACGCTTTGAAGTGCAGCGCCAAGAATTGTCTCAGAACCAGTTACGCCAGTTTTGCCGTAAGCAATTTTTGAACTTTATGCGAATGCGAGAATGGCGCGATATTCATCGCCAAATCATGATCGCCTGTAAGCAATTAGGCTTCAAAGAAGTTGACCGTGAAGAACGAGATTACGAAGCGATTCATCGATCGTTATTGGCGGGGTTGTTTACCCAAGTGGCGAACAAAATGGAAGACAGCAAAGACATGTTAGGTTGTCGTTCTCGTAAGCTGTCTATTTTTCCAGCTTCTATGTTGTTTAAGAAACCGCCTCAATGGATTATGGCTGCGGAACTGGTAGAAACCAGTAAGCTTTATGCGCGAGTCACGGCACGAATCGATCCTGCTTGGATTGAAGAATACGCGGCACCTTTTGTGAAACGCCAATATTTTGATCCGCATTTTGAGCGCAACCAAGGTCGAGTCATGGCCAACGAACAAGTTTCGTTATATGGCTTGGTGATTGTGGCGAAGCGCCGAATAGATTATGGGCATGTTCATCCAGAAGACGCTCGTGAAATATTCATTCGTTCGGGCTTGGTGGAAGGGCAATTACGCAGTAAACAAGCTTTTTACCGTAAAAATCAGGCGTTGATTGAGTCTTTGGAAACACAGGAAGCCAAGCTGCGTAAACGCGATATTTTGGTAGACGATGAAACCGTTTTTGATTTTTATAACAAGCGTATACCAAATGATGTGCGTAACCAAAAAAGCTTGGATTACTTTGTTAAAAAATCCCCTGATGCTTTACTAATGACACGAGACGATTTGGTCAACCAAGATCTTGACGTAGATGCATCGGCGTTCCCTGATTCCTTTGGTTTGAATGGCGTGGCTTTGCCGATTGATTATACGTTCGATCCGGGTAAAGCAACCGATGGTGCAACCTTGAAAGTACCTGTTGGTTTGTTGCGTCAGTTGAGTTTGGACGATCTTGGTTGGGCGGTTCCGGGCTTTATTAAAGAACGTTGTGAGGCGTTGTTGCGAGGTTTGCCAAAAGTATTGCGTCGTCGTTTTGTGCCGATTCCTCAGTTTGTCGATCGAATTTATCCAAATTTGTCGAAAGATAAAGGTGAGCTGTTAGCACAGTTGAGTTTGCAGATTAAACGCGAAACCTTGATTGATATTCCATTAAACGAATGGAACGCAGAAAAGCTGGATTCTCATCTGACGCTGAATTTAGAAGTCGTTGATGAACGCGGAAAAGTGTTGGGAACAGGGAAAGATCTCGGGCAGTTGCAAACGCAATTTAGCGAAATGGTAGAAGAAAGCTTTGCGAAATTCGGCACAAAAGAGCATGAAAAAGAAGGCTTAACAGTTTGGCCTGATCAAGACGTGCCAGAGCGCCAAGAAATCAAACAAGCGGGCATTAGTGTGACCGCCTTTCCAGCGTTAGTGGCAGACGGCGAAAGTGTATCATTGAAGATGTTTGATGACCAAAATACAGCGATCGAAGCGCACCGAAAAGGCGTCACCACTTTGCTTAAACTAACGTTAAGTAAAGACGTGCGCTATCTTCAGAAAAACTTACCGCACTTAAAAGAATCCATGTTGATTTTTGCGCCTTTAGGAAAAAAAGAAGCCTTATTGGAAGACTTATTAGATGCCATTTTAAATAAGGTGTTTTTGGATGGTCGTCCGTTACCTCGGACAAAATCGGCCTTTGATGCTTGTATAGCAGAGCATAAATCCACCTTGATCACCGTTGCCAACGATATGGCCAATCAGCTTTATAAAGTGCTGTCTTCTTATCAAGGTGTTGCCAAAAAAATGAAAGGCAATATTCCCTTACCTTGGACGAGAATTTATGGCGATATTAAAGTGCAGCTTGGGCAGCTTATTTATCCGGGCTTTATTGGAAATACGCCACTTTTTTGGTTGGGACAATTACCACGTTATTTCAAAGGCATTGAAGTACGGTTAGAGCGTTTTCAAAATCATTTGAACAAAGAGAATGCTTATGTGTCTGAGTTAGAAGGCTTATGGCAAACCTATTCTCGCCAATTAAAAGCTCATGAAGACAAGTTACTTTATGATCCTGAGCTGGTGAAATACCGTTGGATGCTAGAGGAATATCGTATTTCGTTATTTGCTCAGTCGGTTGGCACGTTAGAGCCTATTTCAGATAAGCGTTTGAATAAACAATGGCAAGAAGTGAAGAAGCTGGTGTAATCTTCATTTTTAGCGTGTATTTATGAGCAATAAACAGATCAAAATACGAGCAAATGTTGCTTGTTACATGGGGAATGAAAAGAAATGTGGAAGTTGGTTGGTTCTTTATTTTTTAGCTTGTTATTGACTGTCTCACAACCTGTTTTAGCAGAAACAGAAGAAGATCCGTGGGAAGGTTTTAACCGTTCTATGTTTAATTTTAATGACTCATTAGACAGAGCGATCTTAAAGCCTGTGGCGAAAGGTTATAAAGCGGTTACGCCAAATGTGGTTCAAAAAGGGGTAACGAATTTCTTCTCCAATCTTGGTGAGGTTGAAAATATCACCAATAATCTACTACAACTTAAGTTGGTAGGAACGGCCGCTTCAACAGGCCGTTTTGTGATCAATAGTACCTTAGGAATACTTGGTTTGTTTGATGTGGCCAGTATGTTTGGTATTAAAGAATATGACGAAGATTTTGGCCAAACGCTGGGTTATTGGGGTGTTGGTTCTGGCCCTTATCTGGTCTTGCCATTTTTAGGGCCTTCAACCGTGCGAGATGGCACAGGTTGGGCTGTAGATTTTTATTATGACTTTGATGATGCTGAAAATTTATTAGATTTACATTGGGAAGAAGAATTATTTTTGGATGGGTTGGACATCGTTCAAACTCGTGCGCACTTGTTAAGTGCAGAATCCCTGATTGTTGGGGATCGTTATAGTTTTGTCCGAGATGTGTATTTGCAAACCAGAGCGCATGAAGTCTACGACGGTAATGTACCCGCTAAGCCTAAAAAGCAAAATCAAGATATTAGTTTAGACGACGATTCGTGGGGTGAAGAGGATTCGTGGGGTGAAGAGGATTCTTGGGGAGACGAAACGCCTGAAGATTCGTGGGGTGACACTGCAGAGTAATCTGTTTTGACAGAATATATTAGAAGAGACATCACCGTAATGTGATGTCTTTTTTTATTGAGCGAAAGTAGAACCTAGATTCAGTGTGACTTTGAATAATTTGCCAGAGTCGGTGCCAATATAGAGTGCACCTTCTGAATCTTGTGCCACAGAGCGAAGTCTTTCGTTCATGTTTTCAAGGTACCGAGTTTCTGTTGTTGAACCGTCCGTTTCTACCTTGATTTTGTTTAAGTGCCTTAACGCTAATGCTGTGGACAAAAAATCACCGTTCCAGTTAGAAAAAAGCAAGCCTTGATAGCGCAGTAAACTGCTTGGTGCAATGGAAGGAATAAATACTTTTGCGGGGTTGTCTATGCCTTCTTTTTGTTCGCCTTCTCCTATACTCGCTGAATTCGCATATTCTTTACCATAAGAAACAATTGGCCAGCCATAATTTGCACCAGGGCGAATGAGGTTTATTTCATCGCCACCTTTAGGGCCGTGCTCGTTAGACCACAAAGTGTCAGTGCTATTATCGTAAAATAAACCTTGTGGGTTGCGATGCCCGTAACTCCAAATTTCATTTCTAATGTTGGCATGACGCACGAAAGGATTATCGGTTGGTATGCTGCCATCAAGGTTCAATCGGATGATTTTACCTGCGTGAGTTGTCAAGTACTGTGCGCTTTCTCGTATTCCACCATCTCCAACCGAGAAGAAAACATGTCCTTTGTTATCAAAAGCGATGCGACTTCCATAATGCTGAAATGTGGGCGATTTAAAATTTGTCACCAGTAAATCTTGCCAATCTGTCAGGCTGGTTGAGTTTAGCTTTGCTCTAGCCAATGTGGTTTTTGCGCCAGACTCAGAAGGCTTTGCATAGGTGAAATACAACCAAGGTGTGTTGTCAAAATTAGGGGATTTTGCAACATCGAGTAAACCACCTTGTCCTCTTGAATCTATTTTTGGTAATCCAGATAAAAGACGTTTTTCGCCATTCCTCAAATCCACTCTATAGGCTTCTCCTTGTTTGATGGAGATTATTGCCTCTTTATCGCTGATTAAAGAAATAGCCCATAAAACCCCATCAAATCGAGCGATGTTGTTCGTTGTTAATTCATTTTTTGTTTTCAAGTCTGACGCATAAAGGTTGAAAGCCAGAAGGCTTGTCAAAAAGATCATCCAAATTTTCATATCGGCCTCCTAGGTTTTTTATGCAAGTTCATAAATAAAAGATGTCTGTCTGTTGTGTACATACAGCTCAATGAATGCTTATGAATTTAGTATATAGAAAGAAAAGGCAAAAAAGGGGACTTCAATGAGGCTTCCTTTACTATTACCGATTAGTTGCCAAGTTATCTAAATTGTTCATAAAAAAACTACATCGTCCTTAATCAGAGAGCATTTCTTACAGGCTTTTATAAAACTTTTCATGATTTTAAAAAGAGAATTTAATCTATCTAAAAATTATTAAATATACGAAAAAGATAGAAAAATATATGATAAATATTTATGTGAATAACTTAATGGTT
>CALLIL010000023.1 GCA_938009755.1 uncultured Marinomonas sp. | reverse complement strand
GTAGCGTCCATAATTATTATTCCTTCAGGTATTATTTTTTTCGAACTAACTAAATATATGATTCGAGAAATTAAAAATCCCGCTGACATAAACGTTGGCCTGTTAGTCTTGACAGGACTTTGGATTTTTAGCAAATCTCATTTCAATGAAAATCTTGATGGAAGATTCTTAGCTGCTAGAATTTGTATGCTATTAATAGGAGCTTCCGCATACACAATCTATAAATTTTATGACTGAAAAAAATGAAGATTTAACCAGAGCAGTTGAAGATAATAAAACTACTTGCACCGATACGACGTGTTGCCCTGCTCCGATCAGCCCGATTAGACGAGACACACCGAAAATTGGACGAAATGATCCGTGTATTTGTGGTAACGGCAGTAAGTATAAAAAGTGCTGTGGGAAAAATGCCTAAGACTGTAAAAAGTTCTTAGGGAAAATAAAGATCGGCCAAACAATTCATGTCTATAGCTTAATATCAAAGCTTTCTTCTAATTAAGTTCTCAAATTGAACAGCTCACTTTTAGAGAGTTAACGAAATACAATGAAACAACGCTTTGCTACTGCATTGATAACCGCGATCAAACAACATTCAGCGCAAAAATTATCGTTATTGTGCAGCAACTATCAAGACCAACAAAAAATGGGTTTGGAACCTGATTACTCTGAGGAAAAACTGAATGAAATCGTCCTAAAGAACTGCTCTACTTTTCTCAAGAATATCAACTTTACTATTAATGACTACTTTCTTGACTCAGTCACTCTTAAAGGCGCCAAAGATGCAATCGAGATGGTTAATGGCCACTCTGTCATCTTTACCGACACGGTGTATTTGATTCTAAAAAAAGAAAACATTAATTCTAGACTCAGCATTGACGTGCAAATGCCAATCGTCATTGATAATGAGATCAAAATTAATAACCCATTATTAATTGAGTGTCGTGAATATCAACAAAGTGAACCGCTAACCTACCCAGATTCGATTACCATCATCGACAGTAATAAGAGCCCTCTTAAGCTATTTAAGTGCAAAACGGATATTGTTAGATCAACTCTAAAAAAACATAAAACAGAGGCGGAAAATTATATATCGGATCAGCCTTGGTATATTTATGATGGCGATATGGCGTTAGACAGCATGTGTTTAACGACGAACACTATTATCAACGGGAATTTATTAGTTCATGAACCATTAGCCGAAATTGAAACAAACTTAATTGTTTTGGGCAAAACAATTTGCAATGCGATCTCTTTAGATGAAACCAATGATGTTTTTCTATTAGGCGGCATTGATTTCAATGTCGCGATTATGTCCATGATGCCTGGCCCTTTTCGAGTTCTTAGAAATTTAAATGGCCCATTTGTCTACACTGATTCAGATTCTACCGTTATCGATGGAGTCGACAATGTCACCTGCTTCGTAGACTACGTTTATGGACATTCGCATGGTGACCTTAAGTCCCTGATCAAGACTAAATACTTTGAAAAAATCGATGACCATATTGACATTGATGCGGGGCTCATCGCCATCGACATCAAGCTCGGTGAAGATATTTTCAACAACACTGATTCAAAAGCAAACTTTATCGATGTTCTAAAACCAGATACGCAAGACAGAGACACGGTTAAAGCGTTGTTAAAAAAAGATGGTTTTTATATAAAAACACTGAGTGATGAGTATCGAGCGGATAAGGAATTAATTGACATTGCAATTAACTATAACGCTGCAACATTTAGCTATATTGCTGAGCACCTAAAAAATGATGACGCTTATATTTATGAACTGATACAAAAAGAAGGCCGAGTACTTGAATTTGTAAACGAGCGATTTAAAAAAGATAAAAACCTGGTTTTATTGGCTATCGAGTCAAGAGCACATGCGCTTGATTATGCGCATAGTTCATTAAAAGCAGATAAAGAGGTTGTCATGGCCGCAATCAATAAAAACTCTAAGGCTCTAGAATACGCAGATGAACATTTACAAGCCGACGAAGATATTGTGCTCGCCGTGATCGACAAGAATGTTGACGCTTTTAAATACGCTTCACTTTCTGTTGTTGATAACAGAAAAATTATTTTAGCGCTTATTAGAAAAGCGCCGGATTACCTTTCTGTCGAAGCCTTAAATCTGTATGCAAACGATAAAGAATTCATTATGCAAGCACTAGAAGAAAACCATTCTGTATTTAATCACATAAGTGAAAATCTACAACAAGATATCGATATTCGCAAACTAGCTGGCAGAGTCTAAAATATGTATGCCTTGTATAAATCGACTATAGACAACAAGAAGTAAGTATAAAGTTATATTTTTCATTATATATTTTTATAGAACACCTACTTCATAACGAGGACTCATTAAATCATGAACAAAATAACTCAAGTAGTTCGCAAACTCGCAGCTGTTCCGATATTCGGCAATCTCTTTCTGCTGGTAATTTCGTTCTCGCCTTTAATACTCGCTTTCATGTTAAAAGTGAGTCTTGGTTTGGCCCTTATTATTGGCGGCCTCGGTATGGCGGCCGTCTGTTATTTTTTAAAACATAAAAATATTATCAACATTCTAATACCCGGCGGGATCCCGGTGTGGATTCTGGGTTTGGTGTTAACAGCACTAGGTGTGTATTCATTAATTAGTAATGCGTTCCAGTAACGAAGTACTAAATCTAAACACTGACTATGCAAATCATGATCTTATGGGCCACAGTTGCAATGAGTTTTATTACCTTCTTGGTTCATACCTTTATCGGTGGCCCAAGAGTTGCAGGCCCGTTACTTGAAAACACGAGCCTACCGATTGCGTCAAAATGGTTGAATTATTATTGCTGGCACATCACGACTATTTATACATTTTTAATGGGCGGAGGCTATGCCTATGTTGCGCTGAATCCAGACCGTCCTGAGCTGGTCGTGTTTTTAACTATTTTGAATACAGCATTATCAATTCTGAGTGCTGTCATTGCGATAAAGGCGGGGGTCAATCCATTTCGTTTTCCATCTACATCATTATTTGCCACAGTCTCTTTGCTCGGGTTTCTAAGTCTAGTAGCCTAAAGCTTGTAACAATCGCGTACTGGCACATAATTTGGATGACTAAATTCGTTGTTAAAAAATAGTACTGGATAGAACGTGCATCCGTGTCGTTAAGTCTTATTTAATTAACGCCTTCTAATAAAACGCAAAGATTCGATTGCACAAAGAATCGCCAACCAAATATAAGCCGTTTGCGGCTCAAAAGCAGTTAATATCCAATGCGCAAACGTTAAGCCGGCTGCTAGGTAAACCGTTCGATGTAAATGTTGCCAATTTTTCTTTAACAATCGAATTGATTGGTTGTTGCTGGTAATGGCTAGGATCAGAAATATCAAAAGTGCTATCCAGCCTGTTAATAATTCAGGCTTCATCCCTTCAGGAATGATATAGCCATAACCCCATTTTTTTTCTAAATAGGCAAGCGTATGAAACGCCGCATAGCCAAAACTCGCGACACCAATTGCACGACGGTGAAATAACAACCACTTAGGTAATGCAGCTTTGGGCAAAACACGCCGTAACGGCGTAACGGCTAAGGCCGCGAACAACAAACCCACACTCCAATCACCGGTTAAATGAATGACTTCGCCATAACTGATTGAATCTCTCAAGTAGCGTGCAAGTATCCACACTGCGGGTAGTGTTAATGCCAGCCATACCCAATATTTTGTTTTTTTCATATGAACTGTTTTTAATAATTCTTGTAGAACCGTAGGATATCGAATTATGCATAGTATAATCTTAGTCACAATCGTGTCATAAATTAGTATTAATTAAAACAACCACTCAAAGAGTTGTATTCTAAAATACTAACAATAAACATAACCCTGCCTTAAGGAGGCCTATATGATTTCAAAGCAACTCACTACAAAGCTAGTAACTACTAGCTTTGCAATCGCGCTCGCTTTTGTATTTTCAACTGTGTCAGCACAAATGATGTCGCCAGAAGATCGCGCAGCACAAGCCGAAAAGTCTGCCAATGCTGACTTTACTACTGCGGCTTTAATTGACCCAAATACGGCAACACTTGAAGAATTATCTGCAATTGAAGGTTTGTCCACAGAGCAAGCGCAAGCAATTATCGATAACCGCCCTTTTGCGACACCATCTGAAATGCATGCAGCGATTGGTGGTGCTGATATGAGTGCTGAACAACTATTTTCAGTTTATAGCGCAGTATTTGTAAAGGTTAACTTGAATACAGGCGCTAACGAGGACTTTCAATTAGTACCGACGACGCTTTCTGCGCGAAAACTCGCACATGAATTTGAAGAGTATCGCCCGTATGAAACAATGGAAGATTTCAGTCGCGAAATGAAAAAATACGTCAGTGACAAAGAAGTGGCATTTTTGGAGCGTTACGTCGAAATAGAATAAAAAAATAACAAATATAACGATCAAATAAGGAGGATCGCCGACATGCAAGAAAACAATAATAACAATAAATTTTTTCCTAACCTAAGTCGGCGATCTGCCTTGCAAGCGATAGCTGGCTTAGCGACTACCGCAACCACTTTAGGCCAGATTCAAGGGGCACAAGCACAGGACACCACGGCAACAACAGAAACGAATCAAACAACACGTTTAGGACGATATTTAACCATAGATGGTAATCGAGTTTATATTGAAGAACGTGGCAATGGCATTCCCATTGTCATGTCGCCAGGTGGACAAAACCGCATCGAAACACTGCGTCCTTTAGCTGAGAAGTTAGCAAAAAAGTATCGTGTGATCTGTTGGGATAGAGCTAATTTAGGCTACTCTGATGTGGTCTTTGAAGGCGCCCGTGACTTAGATTTATGGAGTGATCAACTAGCCGGCATTATTCGTCAACTTGATATTCGCCCTGCTTATTTAGTTGGCGCATCTTCGGCCGCTCGAGCGGCATATACAACCGCGCTTCGCTACCCAGACCATACTCGTGGTCTGCTCACCTATCTAACAACGGGAGGTGGCACCATTGGAGAGAGGCTAGCGAATCGGTATTATTATAGTTACGCTGAAATTGCCGAAACAGAGGGCATGTTAGCAGTCTCTGAAACACCGTTTTGGGCTGACCGTATTGCGTTAAACTCAAACAATAAAAATCGATTATTGTCGATAGACCCAAAACTGTTTGCTTTAACAATGCGTCGCTGGGGTGGCGCAATGCGATCATCTGATGTCATGATTGGAATTTCTCCCGATGGTTGTCGTCGCATAAAAGAAAATGGTACGCCGACTGCGATCACTCAAGGTTGTGAAGAATCTGGCGCGCATCGAAAAGATCGCTCTGAGTTGTTTGCTGAGCTCACTGGGGCAACATTAATACCCACTCCCAAAGGCTACTGTGAAGAGGCCACTACAGGTCCCGCTTACGACACACAGATAGAACATCCTGAAGTACCTGAGTCGCCGCCGTTTCGTGGCTATGAATTACTCAGCATGATGCCTGAGGTAATTGATGAGTTTATACAAACTACTGAAACCGGCTATAAAGAACGTGGATTAGGAAGCGACGCGTTTAGTTTCAATGTCGTCACTGAACAAGAATCAGAGGGAGAAAGTTAATATGCGTATTAATATTAAATTTGTTGTCTCGTTTTTATCCACGATTATTGCTCTAGTAATGGCAACACAAGTCATAGCGCAAGAAAATGCTGAGTTTAGCAATATGGAATTAATCGGTCAGCATGACCTCGATGGTAATGGTGATGGCGGTGAAGGGCTGGCATTACAGCAACTGTCCGATGGTCGCAAGATTCTGTATTTCGCACATTCTGCCCGGAATCAATGTCTTAGTATTATTGATGTAAGTAATCCTGAGGAGCCTGTTCTGATAAACCAGCTGCCCTCGCCTGCTCAAGGAGTAACACGCTGTAACTCGCTCGGTTTATCAGGCAATGTTTTAACGATTGCAAATGAAGCTCAAGAAATCGGTATGCAGCCTGCCGGGTTGTGGGTTTTAGATGTCTCTGATTTTGATAAAGTTACCAATGCCAGCAGTTTGGATGATTTAAAAATGTCATTTTTCGACACCTCGGGAGAACATTCGCGCGGCGTGCATAATGTCTGGTTTGTTGATGGCGAATTTGCTCATATTGCCTCGGGTATGCCTGACTTTGAACCTACCAACCCCAAAGATGACCATATGTGGGTAACGGTGGATTTACGTGATCCAGCAAACCCTAAGGAAGTCGGACGATGGTGGCTGCCGGGGGTGAATAAAATTGATGACTGTTTGCCGGATTGTTTGCCGATACGTCATGACCCCTTTGATAATGGCTATCGCCCACATCAGGTATTCTTACATCCCGATCAACCTGATCGAGCCTATGTAGGCTATATCGACGGTGGTGCGATGATCTTTGATACTTCGGGTTTAGCCAAAGTTAGATCAGGTGAAGCACAAACATATACGCCGCAACTTATTAGCCGAGTTGAGTTTCATCCGCCCTACACTGCTTGGACTCATACATTTCAACCAATGACCGATCGGCAGCTAGCTTGGTCGTCGGATGAGGCCACTTCAGACAATTGCCGAGATGCACCGAAAATTATCTGGCTATTGGATATTCGGGCGGAAACCAATCCGGTTATCGTTGGCACCTCACCTCTGCATGACAATGACAGTGAACTTTGTCAACGAGGCGGACGTTTCGGTGCGCATAATATTCATCCAAACATGCCTGGACCTTTGTATGCCAACCTCCAAAACACAACGGTTGCCGCTTGGTTTAATGGCGGTATTCGTATTTATCACGCGGAACCGTCACCTTCTAACGTGCCCGATGTACCACCGCAAATTAAAGAGCTTGGGTTTTACATCCCAGCAGCACCAAGACGAAATATTCAAAAAACCAGTCAAATGAATAATGTTATGGTTGGTGCTGATGGATTAATTTACGGCCAAGAACGGTTTAATGGTGGGTTATATATATTCAAATATACTGGCGAAGTTCCACTGGATTAACAGTTGTATTTTGAAACTTGTAATCACATAAAAAGGCCGATCAAATATGATCGGCCTTTTTTACAAAAAACAGTAATACTTATTATCGAACGCGATTACTCCTGCGGACGAATATTGTTTTCGCCACTGAGTTCAACACAATCAAACGGCTCATAAGGTGCCGCCGACATTTCCATATAATCAACCCCTGTGTGTGTACCAACAAAATAGTCAGGGTCGGTCAATGCGTACTCTCTAACTAGCTCGTTAGTCTCCATATCTCGATAAAATCGTTCAACCACATGCAAATTTGCAGAATGCTGAACGCCACCTTGATGCAATAATACACCTGGCTCAAAACAAACAGAAAACGGAGAAGGCCGAAAGAAACAGCAGACTCACAGTAACCAAAAAAAGTAAGCACATATCACACCAACATTATACCTTAAAATCAGAAACCGAAACATGAAAAGTACGAAGCAGAACCACAAACAGGAAACACGGTACAAGTGTGGAGAGGACGCGTGCTACGACAGGTATTAAGCTATACCAGGTACCATTCTTTGGCTGAAATCGATTCTGAGCGACGTGGCTCCTTCACCCAAAACGGTCGGAATTTCGTTCTCTTTCTGCACGATTTTCGTCATGTACCTTTAGCATGGCATTGTTGGCCCGATATAACCTTTAGTTTTATTCAAATCAGTTTTTGGGGAGAGGTCAAAAATTCCTTAGGTTGGAGAACCTCAGAAATACAATGGTTGACGGCGGACCTACACCGCAGCGTGTCTCGAGGTCATAGACATGTTTCCACTTCCTGGGCCTTAAAGTAGGTCAACGTTAATTACCACAGCATCAACAGCGATAACTTTTGCAAATTGGCCAGATCTAAAACTCACCAGATCTTCAAGATTCTCCAGAGACACGGAGCTCGAGGAGAGGGGCGCGGCAGCCGAGAGCAGGGGAAGCTGCGCCGGCAACACATAGAAAGCGCGTACATCCGAAAAACAACGGGTCAATGAAACAGCACATAAAACAGTCATCATGTTCCGCACAAACACAAACGTGCCGCACATACATGCATGTGTGAATCACATACCGCACATACAGCACATACACCGCACATTTGGCACGCAACATCAACAGCGCGAAAAACAGGTGCTGTACATATGGCGCATACAGAACATACAACGCATACGTAACACACACAACACATGCCGCGTATACGGCGCATACATGCATTAACAAAGCACATATCGCACATACAGCACATACAGCGCATACACCACACACAACATATACCGCAGATACAGCACCTGTACCGCATCTACGGCATACAATACCTTCAAAACACAGAACATGTGCTGCACATATGGCGCATACAGAACATACGACGCATACGTAACACGCAGCACATGTCGTGCATACAGCGCATGCATGCATTAGCAAAACACATATCGCACATATAGCACATACAGCGCATACATCATACACAACATATACTGCAGATACAGCACCTGTACCGCATCTATAGTACACAACACCTACAAAACACAGAACATCTGCGGTACAT
>CALLIL010000022.1 GCA_938009755.1 uncultured Marinomonas sp. | reverse complement strand
GGAGCAATGTGCTGTTGTGGTTGTTGCGGTTGTTGTTGTTCTTGGTGTTAAGTGTCAGGATTGACAACCTTCTTTGGAAGGAGACTTTTTCTTCTAAGCGTTAGAAAAAGTACTAAGAACCCCTATATGGGGTTTTTTGTTATCTGCACTGTGTATTGTTTTTAAATGGGCCTTGAGCCCGTTTTTTGTTTCTGCGTTTTATAACGTTGGTTTTCGGAGAAAACGATTGTCTGCAAAATATACGATTTTAGAAGAGCTTATCCGACCAGTTGTTGAAGGTTTAGGGTTTGAGTTCTGGGGAATGGAATATTTATCGTTAGGTAAAGATTCTGTGCTCCGCATTTTTATTGAAACAGATGCTGAAAAAGGCATTGATGTTGAGGACTGTGCACAAGTCAGTCGTCAAGTGAGTTCTATTCTCGATGTAGAAGACCCTATTACAGGGGAATACAATCTAGAAGTTTCATCACCAGGTTTAGATCGACCTTTATTTAGTTTGACTCAATATCAAGCCTATATCGGTTCTGTTGTTGCTTTACGTTTACGTGTGCCATTTGATGGTCGTCGTAAATTTAAAGGACAACTCATGGGGATCGAAGGCGAAGATATTGTGATTCGCGTCGATCAAGACGAATACTTATTGCCAATCGATTTAATTGATAAGGCAAATGTTGTTCCTCAATTTTAAAAATTAACCTTGAAGAGAGGCTAATAAGGATGAGCAAAGAAATTCTTTTGGTAGTAGAAGCCGTTTCCAACGAAAAAGATGTTCCGAAGCAAGTTATTTTCGAAGCTGTTGAAATTGCTTTAGCCAGTGCTGCCAAACGTCGTTTTGAAGAAGATGCTGTTTTACGTGTATCTATCGATCAGCGCACAGGTGATTACACTACATACCGTCTATGGGACATTGTTGCGGATGAAGACTATTCGTCTCCAGCGACAGAATTGACAATTGATGATTCTGAAGAGCAAAACCTAGGTCTTGGTATCGGCGAAGTCTATGAAGAAGAAGTTGAGTCTGAGCTTTTCGGCCGTATTGCTGCGCAAACTGCAAAACAAGTTATCGTACAAAAAGTACGTGAAGCTGAACGCGCGAAAATGGTTGCGCTTTACGCTGAGAAAGTGGGCAAGCTTGTTCATGGTCAAGTGAAAAAAGTGACTCGTGATAGTTTGATTATAGATCTTGGCGAAAATGCTGAAGCGACGCTACCGAAAGATCAATTGATCTCTCGTGAAAGTTTCAGAATGAACGATCGAATTCGTGCATTGTTACTGGAAATTCGTGAAGACAGCCGAGGCGCTCAATTAATTTTATCCCGTAACGCGCCAGAATTTATGGTTGAGTTATTTCGCCTTGAAGTGCCTGAGATTTCAGAAGAAGTTATTGAAATCCGTAGTGCTTCACGTGATCCAGGCTTACGCGCAAAAATCGCGGTTAAAACAAACGACCGTCGTATTGATCCAATCGGTGCGTGTGTTGGTATGCGAGGCGCTCGTGTTCAAGCCGTTTCAAATGAGATGAATGGTGAGCGTGTTGATATTGTTCTTTGGGACGACAACCCAGCTCAGCTTGTTATCAATGCCATGGCGCCTGCAGAAGTAGACTCCATTGTTATAGATGAAGACGCACATTCCATGGATGTGGCGGTTAAGAGCGACAACTTAGCACAAGCGATTGGTCGTAACGGACAAAACGTTCGTTTGGCTTCTACGTTAACTGGTTGGTCATTGAATGTAATGACAAGTGAAGACGCGGAAGCGAAGCAACAAGAAGAATCACAGAAATTGATTGATGTCTTTGTTGCTGGTTTAGATATAGACGATGATTTGGCTATTCAAATGGTCGACGAGGGATTCACTTCTCTAGAAGAAGTGGCGTATGTCCCAATGGAAGAAATGTTAGACATCGATGGATTTGATGAAGATTTAGTAAACGAACTGCGTTCACGTGCAAAAGAGGCTTTGTTAAATCAAGCCCTTCAGGCTGAAGAACAATTAGATGGTGCTAAACCTGCTGCCGATTTATTAGAAATGGAAGGCATGGATAACCATCTTGCTTTGGTATTGGCTTCTATGGGTGTGATCACTATGGAAGACCTAGCTGAACAGTCTGTTGATGAATTACTTGACGTTGAAGGCATGACTGAAGAGCGTGCGGCGAGTCTTATTTTGACTGCTCGTGCACCTTGGTTCGCTGAATCTGAATAAAATTTGAGTACATAAGGGGGAACTTAATGACAGTTCAAACCGTAAAGATACTATCCGAGTTAGTAAAAACACCTGTAGATAAATTGCTAGCTCAGATGAAAGACGCAGGCTTACCTCAAACGAGCGTAGACCAAGAAGTGTCTGAAGCTGAAAAACAAACATTGCTTAGCTACTTAAAGCGTCAACATGGCGAAGGTGAAAGTGGCCAACGCATTACCTTACAGCGTAAGACAAACAGTACTTTGTCTCGTAACGATGGCGGTAAAGCGGTTAACGTAGCGGTTAAGAAAAAACGTACTTACGTGAAAAATGATGCTGTAGACGAAGAAGCTCAGAAGCAAGAAGAGTTAGCAGCAGCGCGCGCAGCAGAAGAGAAAGCACGCATTGCAGCGGAAGAGCAGTCTCGTTTAGAGGCTGAACGTAAGTTGCAAGAAGAGAAAGAACAAAAAGCAAAAGCGGAAGCGGATGCAAAAGCAAAAGTGGCTGATGTAGAAGTTGCTCCAGCTGTTGAAGACGCGCCAAAACCAGCGAAAGCACCAAAAGCACCTGTAGAACATAAAAAACCAGATGCAGCGCCAAAAGGTAAAAAAGGCGCGGTGAGAAATAATGGTGACAAAGAAAAAGATAAGCCTCGCGGTCGTACTCCAGAGAACAAGCGTGGCGCACGTGTAAACTTAAATGGTGATGACGAAGTTCGTCGCGGTAAGTTAGGACGCAAGAATAAGAAGCCTTCTAAGCCACAAGAACATGGCTTCCAAAAACCAACTGCGAAAATTATTCACGAAGTCGCGCTACCAGAAAGTATTACAGTAGCGGAACTGGCTGAGAAAATGACCGTAAAAGGCGCGGAAGTTATCAAGGTGATGTTTAAAATGGGTGCGATGGCAACCATTAACCAAACCATTGACCGTGATACAGCGACTTTAGTTGTTGAAGAAATGGGTCACACGGTTGTTCTCATCGATGAAAATGCGGTTGAGAATGACATGATTGAAGCCATCGATTATGAAGGTGAAGCAATCAAACGTGCACCAGTTGTTACCGTTATGGGTCACGTTGACCACGGTAAGACGTCCTTGCTTGACTACATTCGTACAACACGCGTTGCCGCGGGTGAGTCTGGTGGTATTACACAGCACATTGGTGCATATCACGTTGAAACGCCGCACGGTATGGTCAGTTTCCTAGATACACCAGGTCACGCCGCGTTTACTTCTATGCGTGCTCGTGGTGCGAAAGCAACGGATATCGTTATCCTTGTATGTGCTGCAGACGATGGTGTGATGCCTCAAACAATTGAAGCGATTCAGCATGCTCGTGCCGCTGAAGTGCCAATGGTTGTTGCGATTACTAAGATCGATAAAGAAGGCGCTGATTTAGAACGCGTTAAAAATGAATTGGTTGCACAAGAAGTCGTGCCTGAAGAATGGGGCGGTGACGTTCAATTTATCGGTGTATCTGCGAAGTCTGGTGAAGGTATTGAAGATCTTCTTGAAGCTGTTTTACTTCAGTCTGAAGTATTAGAGCTGACGGCGGTTCCGAGCTCACCTGCGAAAGGTGTTGTCGTTGAAGCACGCCTTGATCGTGGCCGTGGTTCGGTTGCTACTTTGCTTATCCAAAACGGTACGCTTAATAAAGGCGATATCGTATTGGCTGGTCTGCAAATGGGTCGTGTTCGTGCATTGCTTGATGAAAATGGTAAAGCCATTACATCGGCTGGGCCGTCTATTCCAGTTGAGATTCTTGGTCTTGATGGAACGCCTGATGCGGGTGAAGAATTCATCGTTGTTGCGGATGAGCGTAAAGCGCGTGAAGTGGCTAACTTCCGTCAAGGCAAGTACCGTGAAGTGCGTTTTGCTCGTCAACATTCTGCGAAATTGGAGAACTTGTTCTCTGAAATGGGCAAAGACGAAGTACGTACGCTTAATGTTGTATTGAAAGCCGACGTTCGTGGTTCTCTTGAAGCCTTGATCAAATCTTTAACTGATTTGAATACAGAAGAAGTACAAGTAAACATCGTTTCAAGTGGTGTGGGTGGTATTACAGAAACTGACGCAACATTGGCCTTGGCTTCTGATGCGGTTATCTTCGGTTTTAACGTTCGTGCGGATGCGTCTGCGAAGCAGTTTATTGAACGCGAAAGCATTGATCTTCGTTACTACAGCATCATCTACAACATCATCGATGACGTGAAACAAGCCTTGTCTGGTATGTTGTCTCCTGATCTACGTGAAGAAATTCAAGGTACTGCTGAAGTTCGTGACGTATTTAATTCACCTAAGTTTGGCTTAATTGCTGGTTGTATGGTGATTGAAGGTACGGTTTACCGTAACAAACAAATTCGTGTATTACGTGAAGACGTTGTTATTTACGAAGGTGAGCTTGAATCACTACGTCGCTTCAAAGATGCGGTTAATGAAGTTAGCCGTGGTATGGAGTGTGGTATCGGTGTGAAAAACTACAACGATGTCAAAGTAGGCGATAAGATCGAGGTTTTCGAAACCATCGAAGTTGCGCGTACTCTTTAATAGGACAAAATCATGGCAGGCGAATTTAGTCGTACTAGTCGGATTGGTGACCAGCTCCAAAAGGAGCTGGCGTCCTTAATCCAATTTGAAGTAAAAGACCCTCGTTTAGGGTTGGTTACTATCAATGAAGTACGCGTTGCAAAAGATTTAGGTTATGCAGATATCTATTACACTGTGTTAGGTAAAGACGATCAGCCAGAAGTGTTGGCTGAGAATCAAGCCGCTTTAGACAGTGCAAAAGGTTTCTTGCGTGGTCGTTTAGCAAAAGAAGTAAAACTTCGTGTCATGCCTCATTTGCGTTTCCATTATGATCAAAGTGTTTTGAATGGTTCGCGAATGTCGAACCTGATTGATGAAGCGATTCGTGATGATGAAACGAAAAGTGGTAACGAAAGCGAGTAATACTTTTTTATGTCTAAAACAAAATGGCGTTCAGTAGACGGTATCGTTCTACTGAATAAGCCGATAGGTTTAAGCTCAAACCAAGCGCTACAACGTGTTCGTCGCCTTTATCGAGCGGCAAAAGCGGGTCACACTGGCGCGCTTGATCCTTTGGCAACCGGTATGTTGCCATTGTGTTTGGGGGAAGCAACTAAGTTTTCACAATTTTTGTTGGATGCAGATAAACGTTACATTACTTGTATTCAATTAGGGAAAAGAACCACAACGGGTGACCGTGAGGGTGATGTATTAACGGATGAAGCCGTTCCTGTTTTAACAGACGATGAGCTTGAGTCTATATTGAATCGTTTCCGTGGTGAGATAGAGCAGATTCCTCCAATGTATTCTGCGCTAAAGCATGAAGGCAAACCTTTGTATGAATATGCTCGTCAAGGCATTGTCATAGAAAGAAAGCGACGTACTGTGACTATTTCTAATCTCACACTGGTTTCTAGAACAGACGACACGCTGACATTGGACATACAATGTACCAAAGGCACGTATATTCGAACCATAGGTGAAGATATCGGAGAAGCTTTAGGTTGCGGTGCACATTTGCATTCATTGCATAGGGTATCGACAGCGGGCTATTCGCCAGAAGGCATGCTGACTCTTGAAGAGTTTGAAAGCATTGCAGAAAAAGGCGAAGACGAACTAGATCGTTATTTGATGTCAATGGATACTGCCGTTGAACATCTAAATAAAGTCGAATTATCGACTCGTGATACAAAGGAAATGCTGTTTGGTCGTCCCGTTAAGAATACGACGTCTTTAGAAAATGAGACGTTAGTTAGACTGTATGATCAAGGTACTCAGCGTTTTTTAGGTCTGGGTGTGATAAAAGAGGCATTTATTCGTCCTCATCGACTCGTAAATACCAGTGAGTTAACGAACATTTAGTGTTAGACTTACAGGCTTAGGGTAACTGAAAATATGCTCGGCTATCCTTTATTTTTAAATAGCATATTATTTTGGAGATATAGATTATGGCATTAACTGCAGAATCAAAAGCAGCGTTGGTTAAAGAGTTTCAAGTAGCGGAAGGCGACACTGGCTCTCCTGAAGTTCAAGTAGCATTGTTGACTAAGAACATCGAAGGTCTTCAAGGTCACTTTAAAGCTCATATCCATGACCATCACT
>CALLIL010000021.1 GCA_938009755.1 uncultured Marinomonas sp. | reverse complement strand
ATAGAGCAAAAAAGTGGAGTATGGAATAATCCCTTTTCTTATATAATAGTTCTGAGCAGTAATTGTAAAAGACCCATCATCCATTAAGATAAATTCATTTGGCTGTAAAAACACACCGAGCAATGCCATCGACAAACTTCTATACTCACCAAAAAAGTATTTATCAACCTTCCCTTTATATAAAAAAGAGAATTTATAAGAATTATAGAGAGTGAATAAACTCTTCCATCTTCCACTTTTTTGCTCTATATAAAATATTCTATCCCAACAATAAGACTTAACTAACTCTTTAATTTGAGAGTCATTATTTACCCTATCCCCTTTACTCAAACCAACAATCAAGATTGTTTTCCTTTCACTAAATTTCTTTGCAGCTTCAATCGCAGACAGTATTTGTAAAGGCGACTCTATGTAAAATAGATTAAACATAACGTTCCTAATAATTTCTTAAGTACAGTTTTAAATCTTCTTGTCTTCTAAAAATTGCAGAGCCTTCCAAAATCCCTCACCATTATTTTTATGACCTTGCCATACTTCTGGGATAAACTGAACGCCTTCAGCAACTTGATTTAAGTCTGTGGAAAGTTGATCAAAATTAACGTCGCCTTGTCCTACTTCAACACCTTCACCGTCTACACCAAGAGCATCAACAACATGCATGTGGGCAGTATACTTACCAACTTTCAGGGTAAAATCATGCAAGTCCCAGCCATAATAGCTGCACGCCATCATTGAGTGTGATACGTCATAACAAATTCTATAGTTGAATCTCTCACAGAACGATTGGATTTCATCTGGATCTACAAATAAATTGTGGTAACTCTGACCTCCAAAATGCCAAGGAAATGGAGGCATTGTTTGGATAATCACCTCTACACCCTCTTGATTTACTTTATCAAGTTCTGCAGCAATCTGTTCATACAGCGCAGCACGTTCAGATGCTTTGATAAAGCCAGTTGTTTTAAAACCGCCAGCATTAATAACAATGACAGGATTTTCTGTTTTAGGGAAATAGGCTTTTAATTCTCGAGTAATATCACAAACACGATTTAGCTCTTTTACAGAATGTGCTCGGTAATCGGCATCGCAAGAAGCCAAATCCATAATATGATCGCCAGCAAATAACTCCGGACTATGAACAGCAAAACCGATGCTTTGTGTTCCAGAGAAGAAGTCGGCTAAGTTCAAGTTCATATCTTGATAACTTAAATGGAACTCTACGAAATCAAAATTAGATTTTTCAGTAAGAACAGCGTAATCATGATAGCGAACAGGAATACCGAAAGGTCGATTGAATGAATAGTCTTTGGCTTTAATCACCTCGTCCTTTAAGTCACTTTCATAAAAGAAGTCACCAACAACTAAATCACGCTTTGCTTTTTTTCCAATCAGCTCATCAATATAAATTGGCTGTAAACCTTGCCCTGGACTTTTCACAGACAACATATCACGAGTAATGGCAGTGCCCTCAGAAATGGTTTTAGAAGCGACTAGACTCTTCGCTAATGTCTCCCTATTTAACATTTCGCCTTGAGTTAATTGACGCTCTTCGCTGTTTCCAAGCGCTTCTTCGACTTGTCGAATTTGCTTAACCATTTCAGCGAATTCCTCAGGAAGTAAAGAGACTTTATGGTCATTACCTTCCATAGACTTATCGATAGTAAAATGCTTTTCAACAACGCGAGCACCTAGTGTCACAGCAGCCACAGGAACAGATATTCCTCGTTCATGACCAGAATAGCCAACCAATGCACCCGTTACCTCTCTCATACGAGGCATATAAGCAAGATTGACATCTTTAAATGGCGTTGGATAAGTAGAATTACAGTGCAAAATAACAAACTGAACACCACGTTTTTGTAGAAAAGCAACTGAGGCTTTAATTTCAGCTTCAGTACACATCCCCGTTGAACAGATAAGAGGTTTACCTGTCGCCGCTAACGCCTCTAAAAGCTCATGGTTAGTAAAATCAGCAGAAGCGACTTTATACGCTTCCATTCCATAGGCTTCTAATACTTCTAAACTTTTCAAATCCCAAGGTGTACACAAAGGCGTTAACCCTTTGGTCTTACAATAATCAAATACTTCAATGAGCTCATCGTTTGTTAATTGAAAACGAGACAACAAGTCCATTGTGTACTGAGCACCTAAGTCTGCGGAGTCATCTTGGTCATTTCCAGCTTTATATAAAGACGCCATATCGCGCATCTGAAATTTCACAGAATCAGCATTCGCTTCTACTGCCAGATCAACAAGATGTTTAGCAAGCTTAATATCACCATTGTGATTATTGCCAATTTCGGCGATCAAATAGGCAGGAGAATCTTCTGTAATAGTATGCTTTCCAATGACAATGCCTTGCTCTTCAGGCAAGGCAATAGAAATGACTCGCCCTGCTTTGTCTACTACAGGAACTATCTCGACGCCGTTTTTCAACAGTTTTTCAATCTCTGTAGCATTAGTCTCAGGCAATACTCGAACAGGGTTGATGTTCATCGCTTTTGACACTGGCATTTCCAATGCTAATTCATGGTTTTCCATAGACGTTAACCAACGACGAAAATCACCATCTGAAAAAGAGCCTACAAGATGGCCATCGTCACTTACCACAAAAACGATCCGCTTATGGTTCTGATTCATCTTAGCTAATGCTGTAAAAACACTTTCTGTATCAAGAACAACAAATTCATTTATTTTTTTAGAAATTAACATAATTAAAACCTAATACTTCATACTTTTCAGGATAGATTCACAAACTAACCAATCTATATTTGTGTCTATTTCGAAACTTTCTTCATCTTCCATTACAAACATATCTACCTTACCAGCTAACCTATTTTTCTCTTTCAACAGTAACTCAGTATTTGTAATGTAAAACGATCCATTTTCTTTAAAACGGATATCTTTTTTCTTAATATCTTGTCTTCGCGGACGATTCAAATAGTCGTATTCGGCTTTTGGCGCGCCTGCTGGATTTTTCCATAAAAAGTGCCAAAACTCACAAACAGTAAGCAACGAATCCGATGAGGTGTTCAGAAACTGCTGATAAGCTTTATCAATTATGCCGCCACTTCTGACGGGAGATGTTGCTTGAAGTAAAAAAACACTCTCTGGCTGATAACCTTTTTCTGCTTCCAACCACTCTAATGCATGTAAAACTGCGGACTCTGTTGTTGCTGTATCACCAGAAATGGAATCAGGTCGTAGAAATGGCACTTCTGCACCATATTGCTTTGCAATATCAGCAATCTCTTTATCATCTGTCGTCACTAGCACACGATCAATGCAATCTGCAGCCAATGCATGCTCGATCGACCAAGCAATCAAAGGCTTACCCGCGATGTCTTTAATATTTTTTCTAGGAATGCCTTTAGACCCGCCTCGAGCAGGAATGATTGCAAGGTTGCTCATGATAAATATCTCAATCTTTGTGATATGTTTCTAATTAACGTTAAAACAGAGTCCAATATAACAGAAGCTTTTGATACAGCATCACTCTCCACATAACACCTCAGCTCCGGTGCATTCCCTGAAGGTCTTAAGTGGACAATATCGCCGTTGTTTAACGTCATGCGTAATCCGTCGGTTTCATCCATAGAAACCACTTCCAGTACTTCACCTTCTTCTGCCATCACAGACAATAGCTCAGCTTGTTTCGTTTTGCTGTTTCTTAGCTCGGCAATAAGCTGATTGCTGGTTTGCGTTGGAATATTTTGAATGCGGTTGCTTGCGGTATAACGAGCAGGATAATCGCTTGTTAGTTCACTGATTGGGCAGTGTTTCTCATGGACCATCGCCAGCAAGATTAAAGCAGGCAGAACAGAGTCACGAGTCGGTAAGGCATGAAGTGTTTGGCCATTTACCTCGAAATCCGAACCAACCAAAAAACCACCATTGGCTTCGTAACCCACAAGGCGTGCATCAGGTGTTTGCTTTAATAAGGTTTCCATTCCAGCAATCACATAAGGCGAGCCAATTCTGGTTCGTAATGTTTTACGTTCCAGCCCCTGTAATTTGCCCCTTAATTCAAGAACGGTATTCACATTCACTGGCGCAGCAACGTGGCTGGCTTTTAAATAATCCGCACATAACACACCAAGAATATCGCCACGCAACCATTCGCCTTTTTCATTGGCGATCAATGGACGATCACCATCGCCATCGGTAGAAATAATGGCATCCAATTGATGCTCTAGAGACCAAGCCAGACCTTTAGCAACGTCTTCTGGCGACACGGCTTCAGTATCAATGGGAACAAAAGTGTCTGTACGCTCTAGTGACACCACTTGCGCGCCAAAATGCGCTAACAGTCGCTTAATCACATCACGAGCCACACTGGAGTGCTCATACACGCCAACTTTTTTGCCAGTCAGCATGTCACTTGGGAATAATGCCTTATAACGATCTTCAAAGGTCGTCATGGCATCGGTATTAACATTCGGAAGCAAGGTATCAGGAAACGCATCTGGCAAGGTAACAAAACCGTCCATAATAACCGCTTCACCCGCTTTACTGATCTCACCATCAGGACGATAAAACTTAATACCATTACGATCAAAAGGAATATGACTGCCCGTAATCATCACAGCAGGCATTTGATGTTGCATGGCATAAAAAGCCAAAGCAGGCGTAGGAATCACACCACAATAAACCGCTTCTGCGCCGCTGGCTTCAATAGCCGAAATACAAGCCTTAGCGATTTCAGGACTGCTAGGACGCAAATCCAAGCCAACCGCAACTCGTTTAGAGCCAGAGCAAACGCCCTGCAAAAAAGACGCAACAAAGGCAAAGCACAATTCTGGCGTGAGATCCTTCACCAAGCCACGAACGCCGCTGGTGCCAAACGCCACGCCCAATTCTTCACTCAATATTCTTACTTGCTTATTCACTTTTATTTGCTTGTTCATCAGCGACTAACGTCCATAACGGTCTGAGAAACGGACAATATCGTCTTCACCCAAATAACTACCAGACTGCACTTCCACCAGCTGTAATGGAATTTTCCCTGGGTTTTCCAGAGCGTGAACCACGCCTACGGGAATATAAGTCGATTCATTTTCTGTCAGTAATATCTCATTGTCGCCGTTTTGCACTTTCGCTGTACCAGAGACGACAACCCAGTGTTCGGCTCTGTGATGATGCATTTGCACGCTGAGTTTTTCGCCCGGTTTCACCATAATGCGTTTCACTTGGTGGCGATCTCCCAGATCAACCGTTTCATAACTTCCCCAAGGACGATGAACCGTCGTATGGAACATGTGCTCTTCGCGGCCTTCGGTTTGAATACGCTTAACAATTTTCTTCACATCTTGAGCGTTGTTTTTGTCCATCACCAAAACCGCGTCGGCGGTTTCAACAATCACAAGGTCTTTCACGCCCACAGCCGCCACAAGGCGAGACTCAGAGCGGATCAAACAATTTGATGAACCTTCGGCCATCACATCGCCTAACAGCACATTTTGATCTTGGTCTTTGTCTGCATAATCGTACAAAGCGTCCCAAGCACCAATGTCGCTCCAATCACCAGCGTATGGCACAACCTTAGCGTTTTTGGTTGGCTCCATCACCGCATAATCAATGGAATCTTCAGGACAAGCAGAAAAAGCCTCGGCATCCACACGAACAAAGTCCATGTCTTCACTGCGTTGCTCATAAGCTAGGCTGACTGCCTTGAATATATCTTGTCGGTGAGAAGACAGTTCGTCTAAATACACTTGAGAACGGAACAAAAACATACCGCTGTTCCATAAGTAATCGCCTGAAGTCAAATATTCTTGTGCAGTTGCTAAATCGGGCTTCTCAACAAACTCAGCAACGGCGTAATCCTCGCCACCACGAATATAGCCATAGCCAGTTTCAGGTCGTGTTGGCTGAATACCAAAGGTGACAAGCGCATTGCCTCTTGCCAACTCTGTGGCTTTTATAATGGCTTTTTCAAACGCCGCCACATCACGAATCACATGATCTGCAGGCAAAACCAACAACAAAGTATCTTCTTGTTCTTTATAGTTGGCTTCCAGCGCCGCTAAAGCAATGGCTGGCGCCGTATTACGGCCTTTCGGCTCCAGAATAATACTGGCGTTTTTTACGCCAATTTCTTGTAACTGTTGAGCAATAAGGAATCTGTGTTCTTCATTACACACCACAATCGGCGCACTTACATCTAACGTGCCAGTACGCTTCGCGGTTTGTTGTAATAAACTGAATTGAGTGTCCGTAAGAGGAAGGCATTGCTTAGGGAAATGTTCGCGGGATAAAGGCCAAAGACGACTGCCAACACCACCAGACAAAATGACAGGAATAATCTTCAAAACACATCCCTTATATTCAAATGATTAAAATAAAAAATCAGTCTAGCAAAAGTTATCGAAGAGAAACATAAGAAAGGCGAAAACGAGGAAGAAAAGTGTAGATAAGGTGTGAGGGCTTGTCGCGACTTTCACCTTACCTACAACCGCTGATGTTTTAACTGCAGCACCTATTTAAATCACTCAATATGATCAAAAGACAACGCCGTTCCTCGGCTCACACTTACTTTCGCGGTTTTTCCTAACACTTCATCAAAGTGTTTTGGTGCCAAGCCATAACCTGGTCGAATACTTCGGATGTTTTCCGTCGTGAACGGTTCGCCTGCTTTGATGTCTTTAACAACATACAAAGACCGACGAAAGATCAAGTTGCCTTTTTCGATTTCGGTCTTTTCATAGTTCACTTTACCTAATGACGCCCACGCGGTTTTGCTGTCTTTACAAAGCTGGGCAAGCTCTTTTGGCTCTAACGAGAAGCTATCATCTACGCCACCTCCGCTGCGATCCAGCGTCACGTGTTTCTCAATCAAGCACGCACCTAAAGCAACAGAAGCCACTGCTGTGGCATTATCAATGGTGTGATCGGATAAACCCGTTAAAACACCAAAGCGCGCGGCCATATCAGGAATCGTCGAAAGGTTGTATTGATCCGCTGGCGCAGGATAACCACTGACACAATGCAACACAACGAGCTCTTTACAACCATTTTTGTAAGCGCAATCTATCGCTTCTTGAATCTCTTCTTCATTCGCCATGCCCGTCGACATAATCATAGGTTTGCCTGTTTTCGCCACTTTTGCGATCAAAGGCAAATCCACTAACTCAAAAGACGCAATTTTGTAAGCGGGCGCATCCAGCTCTTCCAATAAGTCTACCGCGGTAAAATCAAACGGCGAACTGAACACCGTAATGCCGAGTTCTTTGGCTTTTTCAAACAAAGGTTTGTGCCATTCCCACGGCATGTGCGCGCCTTTATACAACTCATACAACGACTGCCCATCCCATAAACCACCGTGAATTTGGAACTCTTCAGCGTCGCAATCAATCGTCAATGTATCGTGTGTGTAGGACTGCAACTTAATAGCATCCGCTCCTGCCGCTTTGGCTGCTTCCATAATTTCATAGGCACGGTTGATGTCACCGTTATGATTCGCAGACAATTCGGCAATAATGTAAGGCGGAAAATCTCGCCCGATTTTTCTGTTGTCTATTGTGATGAACTTCGTCATATCAAAACCTTTCTATTTTAATTTTGTATTTACAGCCATTCATATAAAAATACGCAGGAAACCTATCTGGGTCACTCACACGCAGCTGATTAAATTGTGAACTTAGCGGTTGATTAACATCAATCTCGCTGTCATCTGGTGTTCTTTTTCGCAAATAATTAGAAGCTGTCTCAACCTGAGCAACAGGTTCTACTGTATCAACATTTTCACAAGCCCAGGAAATCAGCTCCACTTCCGCCTGAAACAGTTTTGCATTAATTTCATCATATAGCTCTGTTCCATCTAGGTCGATGGTCACTTTCTTCCAAATAGCGCCCGTATCAACAGGCTCTTCGGCTTCTAAAAGCGACAAAGTCAGTTGGTTTTCACCATCAAGGATTGACCAAATATGCGGGCTCCAGCCTCTGTTCTTCGGAAGATCACTGGCATGCAAAACAAGCACATGATCAAACAAAGCACGGTGGCTTTCTTTGATGATTTCCGAACAAGACACAAGAAACAGAATGTTGCCTTTTTCACTCAGCTGCGTCACCGAAGACAGCAAGCTAATGTCATATTTATCTGCATTGTTCGACTGCCAGACCTTAAGAGACGCATACACTGGGTGATTAATATCAGAACAAATCAAGGTGACACTTAACATACATTCATAACCTTTTTAATATGAGCAATCACCCTGTCGCAGCCTTTCCCATCGCACAAGGCGAAATTCGCCTCGCGATACAAAGACCAATTTTCCATGACACGCTCCAACATGATTGCCATTGTTTCATCAATTTCATCGAGCTGAATCACCTCCGCCGCTTTTGCTTTTTTTAGTGCGGTGGCAATGTCTTTTTGATTCTCTGCAATAGGAACAATGATCGCGGGAATGCCCAAGCAAGCTCGCTCCCAAGATGTCGAGCCTGGCGCACCAATAGCAACCGTATATTGCGCCATAAAATTGGCCATATTCTCAACAAAATCAATATGTTCAACCCAACTCGAATGAGACACAGCAAAAGACCGAACACTTTCATAATTCGGCGCACGTTGGCTCAACAATACCGTGGTTGGAATCTTGGGAATGTGCTTTGAAAGAGACTCTAATACGGCTAACGAGGCATTCGGTTGATCAATCCCGCCCATGGAAATCAGTATTTTATGGTTTGGCCTTAGCTCCGTTTTAAGTTGATGTCTTACTTTCGCAAACTCAGGCTTTAGTAAAGCGTAATCTGTGCCTGTTAAAGCCATACTGTTTTCAGCAGATAAAACATATTCATTGGCCGCTCGGTTCAATGTTTGATCCAACAAAAGGTCGGCGCTGTTCGCCCGAACCAAATCATCAATCACAAACAAAGTACAACCCAGCTTGGCCTTTATCTTATCGTGCCAGTACTTAGAAATTCCGTAATGATCAACAATGACTAAATCTGCATGGCCTGCTTTTTCAATAAAATCGTCCGCGTCTTCCTCTTCAGTCATCTGCAACCAAACGGCATAATCTGCCGTGTCTCTCGGCGTTTTCCATTCACTCGGTTGCTGAAGTGCAATCACCCCAAAGCCTTTCTGAACGATAAAAGCATTTAGGTCAGACATTTGTTCTCGCGTCGCAAACATTACTTCCTGACCATCGTCTTTCAGCGCCTCAGCAAGCACCAAACATCGCATAACATGACCACTGCCAATATGCTGCGACGCATCGACCCGAATCACTACCTTCACATCATCACCAAATAAACAAACATGGCTTTTTTATAACACATTTAGAACCAATATGAGCCAATTGCATTATGAACTCGACCAAACCCACCAAACAACGTAGGTCGGCATGAGGGAGGAACGACCGTGATCCGACGATTGCACAACATCAAACCCACCAAACAAATGTAGGTCGGCATGAGGGAGGAACGACCGTGATCCGACGATCACACAACCTCAAACCCACCACACAAATGTAGGTCGGCATGGGGGAGGAAGGACCGTGATCCGACGATCACACAACATCAAACCCACCACACAAATGTAGGTCGGCATGAGGGAGGAACGACCGTGATCCGACGATTGCCAAACAACCTAACGGCAGATCACACTCGTACCTCGTTCATCTGCCCTACAAAAACTTATGTAAATCTCCATTCCAATGCTTATCAAACAAACCTAAAGCTACATCTCGATGGAAACTCGAATATGGCCACTCAGCTGTGGATGATACATAACCATGCTTTACGGGATTTAAATAACAATAATGAATATGATTACTCAAATCCTCATCCGATTGTATTTCATGCTCCCAAAAACGACTCTGCCAAACAGGGCTCTTAATACCAGTAAAGTCCCAAAGTTTTTTAGTGAAAAGCTGTTTAATCAACTGCCAGCGTCGAGAATAGTCATTGTCACCTTCTGGCAAAGTCCAAACTGCATGAATATGATCCGGCAAAACTACCCATGCAACAATATGGAAAGGTCTACGCTTTAAAACATAAGACACGCTTTCTCTGAGAAGGTCTACATGATCAACAAGAACTGAAGATTGACGATTTTGAAGGTTAACCGTAAAGAAAAACGTACCGCCACGTTTTTTACTTCTTATATAGTTGGGCATCCGTGTCCACCTAAAGTTAGTTTGGAAATTACATTATCACATTACCTGAAACCATTACGCCAACATTTCAATTCAGCGGCAGATCACACTCGTACCTCGTTCATCTACCCTACATAATGCAGGAACGACCGTGATCCGACGATCACACAACATCAAAACCACCAAACAACGTAGGTCGGCATGAGGGAGGAACGACCGTGATCCGACGATCACACAGCATCAAAACCACCAAACAACGTAGGTCAGCATGAGGGAGGAACGACCGTGATCCGACGATCACACAGCATCAAACCCACCAAACAACGTAGGTCGGCATGAGGAAGGAACGACCGTGATCCGACGATCACACAGCATCAAACCCACCAAAGAAATGTAGGTCAGCATGAGGGAGGAACGACCGTAATCCAACGATTGCCAAACAACCTAACGACAGATCACACTCACCTTTGGTTCATCTGCCCTACGCGACGTTTCTTGGTGATCGAATACGTTTGCCTTCATAGCGTTTTAATACGCTGTTCAATCGCACAATTAAAATAAGCGCTAACAGCGTCAAGCCTGAACCAAGGCCGATATAAAAACCTCTTACGGTGAGGGTTTCTGACCAAGGGCTGTAATGCGACAACCAATATCCAAGCGGCATACTCAAGCCAAATAACGTCACACCAAATGCAATCATAGAAGAGCGCGTGTCTCGAAAGCCGCGCAAGGCACCAGTAAAGATGGTTTGCAGCATGTCTGGAAACTGATAACAGGACGCAATCAATAAAATACTCGCGGCCAATGCCACAACATCTGCATTGCTACTGTAAATATAAGGAATTTGGTTATGGAATAATTGCGTCGTAATGAAGCAAACACTCACATAAATGAGGCCTAAACACACAATAATTTTTATACGCTCTTTTACCCCTTCCACGCCTTCTTGCGATATGGCTTTGGCAACCACAATCGCCGTAACCGCACTCATCGCCATCATAGGCGTAAATAGCAAAGACGTATAAGACATAACAATTTGACCACTGCCTAAGGCCAAATCACCAAACGATGATATCAACCACGTCATAGAAGAAAACAGGCCAACTTCAAATGCAAAGGCAAAGCCTGCCGGCGCGCCCACACCAAGTAAAAGATGAAATTTACGTGTGTAGCGCCAAACCAATCGAGTAAATAAAGGCTGCTGGTTGATAAATCTGTCGTAAACAAAAAAGAAAGCAACCGCCAAATATAAGGACAACGCCGACGCCAGTGCAGCGCCTTCTAAACCCAACTCTGGAAAGCCTAAACGGCCATAGATAAAGACATAGTTAAAGACAATGTTTAGCAGCAAACCGGTGCTGGCAACAAGCAACGGCAATCGAGGCCGCCCTGCCGCTTCAAATAGATTTTTATACGACGTCATTAACGCCAACATCGGCAAGGCTGGCGCAAAAATATACAAATAATTGATGGTGACTCGGCGTGTTTCCTCTTCTTCTGTCATCAAGTTCACAACATGAGGCAACACAAGCACCACCACAGCCGCAGCAATCAAACCAAGCACCACAGATAAACCAATAGCTTGCGACATATAAAGGTTCACAAGCTTAGGTTGTCGACCATGAAGATGTCTTGTCACCAAGGGCGTGAGCCCAAACGTCACCCCAATCAAAAAGCAGCCAATCGGCAACCACAAACTGGACGCCAAACCAATCGCGGCGAGATGGCGTGCGCTGTAATGACCTAGCATAATCGAATCGACCACACTAATAGACAGTTCCAATGTTATCGTAAGAACCATAGGAAAGAGTAAATGAAGAATCTCTTTTAACACCGTAAAACGCTTAGTCACACATCACCTGCCAGCTGTCCGTATATTTTGTCGTGTTCGTTCACTACATTGTGTAGCGGTCGCTAATCTAACACTTAGCGAAGCGTAATGCATTGCTTGCATGCCACCTGCACAAACCTCATCATCAGACGCGAGTATTTCATGTCCTATTTCATTGTATTTGTTACGAATAATAGTGAGAATACGGTGCAAATATCATCAAGCCTACGATCACTCATTCACAGGACGTTTCCCTTATGACAATTCTCTCGACACTTGGCCCATTGCTGATCGCTTTGCTGTTCGGCTATTGGGTTAATATCAAATTTTTTACTCCTGAGAGAGTAGCGAAAGGCTTGGATCAATTGGTGTATCTTATCCTAGGTTTGATCGGTTTTAGTCTGGGCGCACTCGACAACTTGATGGAAAAGCTCTTGATTGCTGGCTATCAAGCCATTGTTCTCTTCCTATTAGTCAGTGTTCTTAGTTTGGCTGCGCTTTATGTCAGTGGATTACGCTTCGACAGCGCCGCTAAAAACGCAGCAAAACAAGCTCCTGAAAACAAAACCGCCCATGCACTTATCGATGCCATTAAAACCATTCTGTTTGTGGTTACTGGTGTGATTGTGGGCTTTTTCACCAAAGACTGGCTAACAGGAGTGGATGAACTGGTCACAGGCTTGCTCTATGTTTTGCTGTTTTTAGTGGGTTGCCAGCTTCGCCAAGGCAACTATCGTTTGCGTAAACTATTTTTGAATGCCCAAGGCGTGATTATTGCCCTCGTCACGATTGCAGCCACGCTATTGTCTGGTTGGATTGGCAGCCTTATTTTAGGCTTGAGTTGGAACCAAGGCTTGGCCGTCGTATCTGGTTTTGGTTGGTACAGTTTGTCTGGCATTTTGATTACGGGTTTGGGCGACCCCGTACTCGGCACAACGGCCTTCTTACTTGACCTTGGACGAGAGATTCTAGCCTTGATGTTGATTCCATTTTTAGCACGGCTCAATAGCCACATGTCCGTGGGTTATTCAGGCGCGACCGCCATGGATTTCACTTTGCCCATGCTAGGTAAGTTCCATGGCGCAGACATTGTTCCCGTTTGTATCGCCAGTGGGTTTATCATGAGCATTCTTGCTCCGATTTTGATTCCGCTGTTTCTCGGTTTCACACCATAAACCGTCGAATAAACAAAAACTTATCGTCAATTAATTGTAAAGAGGCGATCGAATAGCGCGCCTTTTGACAGAAGCTGTCATGCTTGTGTAAAAGTGATTGTCTCACGCGATAAGCGCGGATTAATCTCACGGTGCGTTTTGTGCTTTGTGGAACTAATTTCGCTAAATGTTCTCTGATAAACAGCGAGCATTTAGATTTCAACAAAGTGTGCAGGTGAAGGGGTCGCTTTGGTAACCTTCTAACATAGAATTGGTGTAAACTGATGCCCTTAGTTAGAACAGTACTGACGGATCTAGCTTTGCAAAGCACAGAACGTATATCATTTTTCTGCTTTGCGCTTAATCTATAGGTTTAGCTTGTGTATCAGAATCAACCTGTGTGTGAAT
>CALLIL010000020.1 GCA_938009755.1 uncultured Marinomonas sp. | reverse complement strand
GTTAGTTATTTAATTGATTGGCTTGACGTCGGTTGCTCACGATAACTTTCTGTTCTTGTTTTTTTGTTAGCCTTTGTGTTTTTCGTTTCGTGCCTGATTTGTTTTCGTTTTTGTTTAATTTTTATTTGATTATCTAATATAAACCAAGTCTGTTCTTAATGTCTATTCTTTGTGACTCTTTGACTGGAGATGCATGTCCTTTTTTCATTAATTCATCCCATTTCTGCCAAGATTTAATAGCTTCGCTTTTATAATTCCTTCCTAAATATTGATGTATTTCTACACGATAGGAATTTGATATGACAGTCGGGTTTTCTTTCCCTAATGAGCGAAGCTTTGTTAGTGAGCGTTTGAATTTTTCTGTAAGTTTAGGGGATATTTCACCTTTATCAATCAGATAGTTTATTGATTGTAAGTGACTGTAGTAATAATTTATTTTTTCTTTACTAGTATCTCGAGTTAAATAAATTATTCTAGAATAAGCTCGTTCAACGTTTTCCCAATCTTTAACTTTAAAGCTTAAAGTTCCTAATCGTTCGACTCTTTTTAAAGAATAAGGAGATAGTTTAATTAAGTCGAGTAAAGTCGATTGAGCTTCTTCATAGCGACCTAATTTTATCTGTAATTCTGATAATGCATCATAAGCCGATAAAAAAGTTTTATTAAATTCTGTTAAGTCAGTTAAATATTGCATAGCAATAAAAACATTTCCTAACTTTATTTCACAAATTGCTGTACCATATTTTGCCCAGCAAACTTCACTGTCTTGTTCTAGAACAGATAGATAGTGAAGTTTAGCTTCATAGTACTTCTTTTGTAAGAGAAGGCTTTCCCCTATAGATTTTAAGCACTGTTTCTTTAAGTGTGGATGAAGCTTCATGACCTTTTTTGCATGTAAATTCATTTCTTCATATTTTCTATTTTTCTTAGCATTATTTAGCTCATTAAAAATTTCTTTTCTTTTTTGTATTCTTTTAAAGCGATGAACGAAATCTGATTTTGTGAAAGGTTTTATAATATAACTGTCTGGTTCATATTCTAATATATTAATAACACAGTTATATGACACATCTGCAGTAATCATAATGAATGTAGTGGATTGATCTAATTTGTAAGATTTTCTTACTGTTTCTAATATTGTTTGTCCATTAATATCCCCTCCTAAATTATAATCAGATAATATTACATCATAATAATTATCCATAATAAGTTTTATTGCGGACTGTCCTGAGGCTTCAACATCTATTTTTTCTTTTGAATATCCCAAAGATATTATTATTGCTTTTAACATAGATCGCATTTCATTCATATCTTCAATTATAAGAACTCTTTTTTTATTGTTTTTATTGGTTTTCTCTTGGCTTCCCTGACTTTTCAACAAAATTTTTATCCTCTGAAAGTATCTTTTTTATTGATTTATATAGATTTTATTTTTTTGAGAAATATTTGCTATCCTAATTCCGAAAAAATAATTTAAATTGAAGTTTTTAGATAGTAGGTGAGGTTTTTTTAACGACAATTTTCAGTGTCTGAGAGTTTTCGGAAATAGGATAGTCCCGATATTTTATTCTATATAGGATTAATTTCGATGTTAGTTTTTAGTTCTTGCATTAATAAGATCTTATATTAGGGAGAGGTGAGTGAAGATTTCAGATATAGAGAAGAGTAGTAAACCTTCTAATCTAGTTTTTAATGATAAATTTTATTTTAGCTCATCCATCATTAAAGACGTTTCTCTTCAAGCTTCTCTTCAATATTGGGTTGATATGGAGTGCTATCAATTAAGCCCGGGAAGTCTAGTTTCAAAAGTGGATATCTTAGATTCTAATGAAATGAAGCTGGTTCGAGAATCTCAATATTCAACGATACAAAAGATAGGGAGAACACCTAAAGCATTATGCTTTTTCTCGTATTGTAACTATCAAGATTGCTTTCGCTTCTCAGAACTCAAGGAAAGTACAGAAAACACAGTTTTTTTTCTACCGAAGAATACAGAGTATGACATCCTTGTTCCCGCTGGAGTGCAAACTAACTATATTGCATTAAATCAAAATGATTTTATGAGTAGTATTGATATCCTTAACCCTAAACAATGGGAATCGAAGACAAAACAATTAACTGCATTTGAGAGTATTCATAAAATAACTCTAAAAAATGCTCTGGATATGTGGTTTAAAACGGCTAACATATTGAAAAATATAAATGTTGTTTATGACGAGAGTTTGTTCAATCGAGAATTATTGGAACATATTCTACAGATTATTGCTTTGGATTCTGAAGACTATAGTTTATCGCATTCAGAACAGGTTTGTGCTTTTCAGACTTATCGTATGGCGAGACGTTTTATCAGAGAGCAATTAGAATTAGATATTACACCAACTATTGTGTGTATTTGTCGTGAAATAGGAGTATCAGAGCGTTCACTTCAATATGCATTTCGCTCTTGCGTTGATATGACACCGACAACGTATCTTCGCTTATGTCGTTTAAATCAAGTGCGCAGCATTTTGTTATTAGCGGATCCAAAATCTACTACAGTGACTGATGTTGCTATGCGTTTCGGTTTTTTTCATCTTGGGCGATTTTCTTTTCATTATAAGCAAGTATTTCAGGAATCACCTTCAGTTACCTTAAACAAGTAGATTATAAAATGATTTTTAAATGCGGTTCGAAATAGCAAGCCTTCATTCAATATGAGGGAAGGCTTTGAACCGGGGGTATATGGAATTTATTTGTTTTTTACTTTACCGAATTGCATACCCATGGTTGTTGGGGTTTCGGCTTGTAGAGATTTATCCCATTCTACGGCGTCTTTGCCGAATAGTACGATGGCTGTTGAGCCTAATTTAAAGCGACCCATTTCTTCGCCTTTCTGTAGCTCAATATTGTTGAGTGCTTCGTAGTCCCAAGTCACAACGTTTTTGTTGAATGGCGTCACTTGTCCTGCCCAAACGGTTTCGATACTGGCCACAATCATAGCGCCTACCAAGATAACCGCCATTGGTCCGGCTTCCGTGTCAAACAAGCAAACTGTGCGTTCATTGCGAGCAAACACGCTTGGAATCTGTTCCGCAGTCACTTTGTTTACTGAGAATAATTTTCCCGGAACATGGATCATTTTGGTCAGTTTGCCAGTTAATGGCATGTGTACGCGGTGGTAGTCTTTTGGTGATAAATAGACCGTTGCAAAAGAACCGCCAAGAAACTGATCCGATAGTGAAGCGTCTCCGCCTAATAAACTGGTCAAACTGTAATGATGCCCTTTGGCTTGTAGAATAGTGCCGTGCTCTATTTTGCCAAGTTGGCTTATGGCGCCATCTGCAGGGCAAGCAATGGTTTTTTCACCTTCACAAATTGGGCGCAGCTCAGGTCGAATTGCTCGTGTGAAAAAATCATTAAAGTTACGGTAAGACAGAGCATCATCATTGATTGCTTGTGACATGTCTACTTGGTATTTCTTCACAAATTGGTTAATGAAAGTGTTTTTTACCCAGCTCACTTCACATTCTGCAATTTTGCCTATTGCGCGAGACAATGCTTTTTGTGGTGTGATGTGTTGTGCAAAGGCGAAAAGTTGGTCTTTATTCACGTAATCTATCCTGATAGTTATTCATTAAAATGGGTTCGACGTGGCTGGTTAAGCTCACAATTTGTTTTAGTATTTTGTAGTCTTTTTCGTTAAATTCGTCTCGAGTTTCCAGCCAAAATAGCAGCATTTCGTTGGTTGCTGTTGTGGTCGAAGCAAGAATTAGGTGGCTATTGTTGTCAATGATTTGATCCGACGCGCCGGGTAAATTAGGCAGTAGATTAAGGAGTGTTTGTCCAAAAATGTGGCTGGACATTTGTTTGCCTGACAGTTTTTGAAAAACACTTGATGAGGCGTTCCATTGAATGCTCTTAAGAATATCGATGTTGTAACCAAACTGGAATAAAGGCCGTACGGTATTGTTGGATTGTTTAAATAGAATGCAGTGTTGGGTGTTTGGAATTGCTTGTTTGATTGCTTTTAAGGCCAGGTTGGCTTTTTCTTTGGTGTTTAATGTCTTTTTGTCTTCTTGCGCTTTTTTCAGTGCCGTTATAGGGGACACTCTCGCCACTTGTTGTCTATTGGATGAGAATTTTGTAAAGAGTGTTGGGTTGAGTAGTTGCTTGGCCAGTGGTGTTTTGCCTTGCATGTTATAGAGTGTGGCGGCTTCAACACTGGATAAATGTGCTGTCTGTACGACCTCTCCGATATGGCGATGCATGACCGTCGCAACGATACGATAGTAAAACGGTAAATTTTTAGAGTCCCAACCCATTCGGTTTGCTTCATGGGCAACTTTGCTCGCGCAATAAGAAAAAATAAGCGGTGTGTTTGTTAATATGGTGAGTCGCTTATCGTCTGGGTAATGAGGTAATTCATCAGGGTGATGAGCAAGATGCGCGAGTGACTGCATTTCCTGTGGGCTTGGGATGTGTTTTGCTAAGAAGGACTCAATGACTTTACTCGATGTGTTCCAGTGGCTGAGCAGTTTAATGGTGATTTCATTAATACTGCAACCTAAGACATCAAGCTCAGCTTGTTTGGCTTTTTCACCTTGTCGAATTTTCTGTTCAATGAGGTTCATACTTGGAAACGCGTAAAACCAAAGTAACCATTTTGCCGTGTCTCGGAAAAGTGTGATCCAAAAAATATCCTCTTCATGAGCGGACAGTTTTTCTATGGCCCAATATTTCGCCATGGTAGCGGCTTCGTAGCTGGTTTGTATCTGGCTTAAAAATGCAATGACATGTTCTGGAGGCGAATTGTTTGTTTCGTAAGCCTCGCATCTAAATAACAGTTTCTCAATGCCGTTTGTGCCAACCATAGCAGTGGCGTGAGAAGGGGTTTTTATTTCACTGTCTTTATTGGATAGGACACGGTTTGCTTCATTTAAAATAGCGAAAGAGAGTAATGGATCAGAGGCGATGTTGGCTTGCATTGCATCCAGTGTGCCTTCTGTTTTTCTGAGTTGAACCTTTAAGCGAGTTAAATTCGCTGTTTTCACAGGAAATTTCTTGTTTTTCAGGAAGTTAATCCATTCGTTTAACCCAGAAGGTGATGTGTCTTTCATGGCGTTTTACATTAAAAACTCGGTGATTGATGTCTGTAAAAATCGTGTCTTATATTTTCGCTTAGCTTCATCATACTGTATATTGAGTCGCGAGCATACTTTGAGATTATTAAGGAAAAAAATATGTTTGCATTAGCAGGCGTGCTGATCGTTATCATTAGTGTTGTAACAGGCTATATGGCTTCGCATGGACAGTTGTTGGCGCTGTGGCAACCTTTTGAAGTGCTTATTATTTGTGGTGCAGCATTTGGTGCATTTATGCTTGCGAATCCGTTTGTTGTTCAAAAGAAAGTATTTACCATGCTGCCGCAAGTTTTTTCTGGCAGTCGCCATAATAAGCGCTTTTACCTAGAGTTACTTGGGTTGATGTACTGCTTATTTCACAAAAGTCGTCAGGATGGTTTTTTGTCCATCGAAGACGACATTGAATCGCCTTATACCAGTGAGTTGTTTTTACGTTTCCCTGATGTTGTGCGTGATCATGAGTTGGTGGATTTTTTAACAGACAACTATCGGATTTTTATGCTGACAGGGCTTCCTGCCTACGAAATGGAAGCCATTATGGACAATGAAATAGAGCAAATACAAGAAGAGCTTGTGGAACCCGGACATGCATTAACACGAGTAGCGGAAGCCTTGCCTGGTTTTGGTATTGTCGCAGCGGTGTTGGGTATTGTTATTACTATGGGTTCTATTGGTGGGCCGTTAGAGGCGATTGGTGCTCATGTGGCGGCGGCGTTAGTCGGTACGTTTTTAGGTATTTTCTTTGGGTATGGTTTTGTTGGCCCAGCAGCGACGCACTTAGAAAGCTTAGCGGCTCATGAATTAAAAGCCTATCTTTGTGTGAAAGCGTGTTTGAATGCCGTTGTTTCTGGTTATGCGCCGGCGGTTGCTGTGGAAACAGGGCGAAAGCTTTTACCACCAGATATACGCCCTAGCTTTGCTGAATTGTCTATGGATTTACAACAATATCGCTAAGCTTGGCTTACATAATAACGAGGAGAGCGTCTAAATGGCCACAGGTTCTAAAGGACTGGTTATTCGACGAGTTAAAAAAGTCAAAAAAGGCGGTCATCATGGCGGCTCTTGGAAGATTGCTTTGGCGGATTTTGCTTTAGCAATGATGGCGCTTTTCTTGGTGCTTTGGTTGCTTAACGCCGCTTCTCCCGAAGAGCTCGCCAGCATTGAAGGGTATTTTCAGGATCCAATGGGGCCTTCAACAGCAGGTTACAGTGCCAACCCAATTGATCTAGGTGGCAGTCCAGCCAAAAGCTTAGAAAATAAATTAGATTTACAGCTTCCAGAGCCTGGCAGTGTTGATATTCCAGAGCGAGAAACGGAATTAGGCAACGGTGCTGAATCGGCTGAGTCCACCAGTCTGAATGATGATATTCGTCAAGAAATGGAGAAAATGAACCTTGTCTTATCTGAGGATAGAAACTTACGTATTGAGGTGACGCCTTTAGGTGTTCGTATCACTCTATTGGATGCGCCAGATAAGCCGATGTTTGAAAGTGGCAGCGCGCGAATGATGCCAGATATTGAAAATACCTTGTTGAGTATGTCGTCGATTTTTAATCGTATCGATAACCCAATTGTAATTACCGGGCACACGGATTCTACTTCGTTTAATTCAGGAAATATCGATAATTGGGATTTGTCTGCGTTAAGGGCGAATGCTGCGAGGCGTATTTTGTCAGAAGGTGGTGTAACGGATAAGCGTATAGCGCAAGTAATTGGTTTGGGTGATAGCGTGCCGTACAATCGCTTTGACCCAAATAGCCCAGAAAACAGGCGAATCAGTATTACTATTTTGACCGACAGTGCTTATAAGAAAATGCTCGATCAAAATCGTCGTCAGTTCGGACAAAAAGTGCCTCAATCAGAGATCGATTTGACGCCTGATACCGTGTTTTAAAAGGCGTCGTTATCTCGAATAGATTGTTTGATTCTAAGGAAGCTTTGGAAGCGATGTTCGGTGATTTCACCTTTTTCTAAGGCTTCTAGAATGGCGCATCCCGGTTCTTTCTCATGAGCGCAATCTCTGAATCGGCAATAACCTATATGAGGGCGGAACTCAATGAAGCCATTGAGTAGCTCGTCTTCTGAAATATGCCATAAGCCGAATTCTCGAATGCCCGGAGAGTCAATCAAATCTCCACCTTTAGGCATGTGAAATAAACGCGCGGTCGTCGTTGTATGAACACCTTTTTTTCTTTTCTGAGAAAGCGCGCCGACGCTAATGTCAATGTCTGGCAATATAGTGCCAATTAAAGACGACTTGCCGACACCGGACTGTCCGACAAAAACACTTGTTTTATCTTGTAGGAAACCATAGAGAGATTCCATGCCTTCTGGGTTTTTGATCGATGTTCTGATGATGGTGTAATTTAAATCTTCGTAGGTTTTTAAAAGCGCATCGAGCTCTGTCTGATTTTTTTCGTCAATCAAATCGCATTTATTGAGCAAAATCACAGGAGGAATGCCAACCGTTTCTGCGGCGACCAAATAACGGTCAATGAGGTTTGCGTGAGCCACAGGTTCAGCAGCAATGACAACAACAATATGGTCAATATTGGCCGCAACGGGTTTTAGTCGACCGTGCATATCAGGGCGAGATAAAAATGTTTGGCGAGGTGTAGTGGCAACCACGACACCGCCGTCATTTTGTTTTGGACGCCAAACTACTTTGTCGCCGGTAACAAGTTGTCCTAAATTGGCGCGTAAATTACAGCGAACTGAGAGACCAATAAAAGGAGCTTGGGTACCTTCTACTTCAACTTGAGTGCCAAAGTGCGAAATGATGATGCCTTCAGTTTCTGGACCAAGGTCAGAAGATTGTAGGAGTTCTTCGGCAAGATCGCCGCGCTTTTGAGTGCGTTCTATACGTTCTTTTTGAATGCGTTCAATGCGCCATGTTTGCTGTTTGGTAAGTTTTCGCTTCGACATTAGGCTCGTCTGGTCATATAGTAAGGCGCATAGAGTATAATGCTTGGCATTGAGAATAAAGGATTTGGGAAGTATATGAGCGTAAATGAAGAAAATTTAGTTTGGATTGACCTTGAAATGACAGGGTTAGAGCCAGATACCGACACTATTATTGAAATTGCTACGGTTGTGACGGACAAACATTTGAATATTCTGGCAAAAGGGCCAAACCTCGTGATTCATCAAGAAAAAGCAGTGATGGATGCAATGGATGAATGGTGCACTCAACATCATGGTGATTCAGGTTTAACCGCGAAAGTCTTGTCTTCTAGTATTTCAATGGCGCAAGCGGAAGAGGAAACGATTAGATTCTTGGAAAAGTATGTACCTGCAGGCGCGTCACCGATTTGTGGAAACAGCGTTGGTCAAGATCGTCGTTTCTTATATCGCTATATGCCAAAGCTTGAGGCGTTTTTTCACTATCGCTACTTGGATGTTAGTACGGTTAAAGAGTTGGCTAAGCGTTGGAAGCCAGAAGCATTAGACGGATTTACAAAATCTGGTGCGCATTTGGCGTTGGATGATATTTTAGAATCGATTGGTGAATTGCAACATTACCGTCGTACTATGTTTGGTTTAGAAGACGTTTAATCGTTTTCAGTCTCTGTGTTTTAGGGTTCAGAAATAATGCAAATTGTAAAAGAAGCGTATGGCGAAGAAGCAATGGAAAAGCTTGGTGAAGCTTTTTCTGCGTCACTTAAGTCTGGTGGGGTTGTGTATCTACAAGGCGACCTTGGGATGGGAAAAACCACTTTGGTAAGAGGTGTGTTGCGTGGCCTTGGTTATGTCGGCCCAGTTAAAAGTCCAACTTATACGATTGTTGAGCCTTATGATGTGTCTGGTTGCGAGGCTTTTCATTTCGATTTGTACCGTGTGACGGATCCAGAAGAACTTGAATATATGGGGATTCGAGATTACTTCTCTACGAATAGTTTGTGTTTAATTGAGTGGGCTGAAATGGGTGTGGGCGTGTTGCCAGAAGCAGACTTGCAGGTGACATTAAGCTTGCTTCCCAAAGGGCGGCACATAGTGTTTGATGCATTTACAGAAAAAGGCCGTGAGGTTTTGAGTGACTTACGAGACAATATAACGCCCTGATGTATAGAAGTCTTTACTATTAGTAAGATTGAGATCCATTTACTCAACCGTTATAGTGTGACTTATACACTAGCTAGCTGTCTGATATGCATACTAAATTTCGTACTTATCTTTTTAATTTTGTTCATCTGGTTTTGCTGTTCGTTGCGTCCAATGCAACGGCAGCAGATGTGAAGGATGTGCGTGTTGCCCAGCAAGAGGGCGTCACTCGTCTTGTCTTTGAATTATCAGAAGCGTCTGATCATCGCCTTTTCCCTTTGTCTAACCCTAATCGTGTGGTGTTGGATATTAACGGCTCTAAGCTAGATGTTGCTGTAGCCAGTCGTTTATCTGCGTTGTCATCTAATGTTCTGTCACGCGTACGTTTTGCTCAACGTGAAACGGGCGTGCGTTTTGTGTTGGATTTATCTCGTGCAGCGAAAGCCAAAAGTACTGTGTTGTCAGGAAACGGAACTTACGGCCCGCGTATTCTTATTGAGCTTGAGTATGGAACATCCAAACCCGCAACTGTGATAAAAAGTTTAGCGAGCCTATCTAAAGAAAAGCGCGATATCGTGATTGCGATAGACCCAGGCCACGGCGGAAAAGACCCCGGCGCGTTGGGGCAATACAAGGTGCGTGAAAAAGACATTGTGTTGTCTATTGCGAAAGAGTTAGCAAGGCGCATTAACAATGTGGAAGGCTTTAAAGCGGTATTAACTCGATCCACGGATAAATACCTTAAGCTACGAGATCGTTCTCGTGTTGCTCGTGAAGCAAACGCTGATTTGATGGTGTCTATTCATGCTGATGCGTTTACTAAGTCCAGTGCGAGAGGGGCGTCTGTTTGGGCTTTGTCATTAAGTGGTAAGAGTTCTGAAATGGGGCGTTGGTTAGCTCAACAAGAGAACTCAGCCGATTTAGTGGGCGGTATATCATTGGATGATAAAGATCAATTACTAGCGGAAGTCTTGCTGGATATGTCTATGAACTCGACGATTCAAATGAGTTTAAATATAGGTGAAAGCGTTTTGGGTAAAATGAAAGGGGTGGCGCATCTTCATAAAAATAGCGTGCAGCAAGCGGGTTTTGTCGTATTAAAATCTCCTGATATTCCATCCATTCTGATTGAAACTGGCTTTGTATCGAATAAGACGGAAGCAAAGAACCTTTCTAGTAGAACCTATCGTGTGAAGTTGGCGGGTTCTATTTCGACAGGAATTGTCGATTATTTTACTCGGAATGCACCGGATGGCACCTTGCTCGCGTGGAAGCAACGAGGCGGTGATGGTTCTTCCTACGTCGTACAAAAAGGGGATACGTTGTCAAATATTGCTCGTCAAAACAGAGTGTCCCTTGGAGCGCTTCGCCAAGCTAATGGCTTAACGAATGATTCTATTCGCATCGGTCAAAAATTGGTTATTCCTGCTGGGTAAATATCCTTTCCTTAGCGCATATTCATATTTGTAAAAATCTATTTTATTAAAGGCTGTTCATGAAAAGAATCAATCTTTTGTCTCCGCGTCTAGCGAACCAAATTGCCGCGGGTGAGGTGGTTGAACGGCCAGCCTCAGTGGTTAAAGAGTTATTGGAAAACAGCTTGGATGCGGGCGCGTCTCAGCTTGATATTGATGTTGAGCAAGGTGGTGTTAGGCGTATAAAAATACGTGATAACGGCACAGGCATCATGAAAGACGATTTGTCATTGGCGTTGAGTCGTCACGCTACCAGTAAAATCATTACGTTAGATGACCTGGAGGCTGTCTGTACGCTTGGCTTTCGAGGCGAGGCTTTAGCCAGTATTAGCTCGGTTTCACGAATGCATCTGACTTCTCAAGCGGAAGGAGAGAGTGAAGCGTGGCGTGTTGAGGCGGAAGGGAAAGACATGGCGGCGGCCATTCGACCAGCGTCTCACCCGCAAGGCACAACAATTGATGTTCGGGATTTGTTTTTTAACACGCCTGCACGACGAAAGTTCTTGCGCACAGAAAAAACAGAATTTAGTCATTTAGAAGAAGTGGTAAAGCGTCTTGCCTTGAGTCGATATGAAACAGGTTTTCGTTTGAGTCATAATGGCAAACAAGTTTACGATCTTCGCCCTGTGACAGACCAGCTCCATGCGGAACACAGATTAGCGACGCTGCTTGGCAAAAAGTTTATTGAAAACTCTTTGACTTTGGATGTTGAGGCTGCTGGGTTGCGTTTATGGGGCTGGATTGGTTTGCCTACGTTTTCTCGCTCGCAAGCGGATCTTCAGTATTTCTTTGTGAATGGCCGAGTGGTGAAAGATAAGCTGGTGGCGCACGCTGTTCGTCAGGCTTATCGTGATGTCTTGTATAACGGTCGTCACCCCACTTTTGTTTTATATCTTGAGTTAGACCCTTCTACTGTGGACGTGAATGTTCACCCAACTAAGCATGAAGTGCGTTTTCGTGATGGACGCTTGGTTCATGATTTTTTGTTTAGTCGTATTCATAAGGCGATTGCAGATGTTCGCCCAGAGTCTGACGCAGCGCCAACGGGTATGGAATCGTCTGGTGTGTCGGGGCAAGAAAATGCTATTACAGAACAATCTGCTTTGCATCTGTCGAATCGCTCGACAAATAACAATATGGATTGGATGCGCTCTGGTGGTATGCCAAGTTCGAGTGCAGCGTCTGGTTCCATTAATGGGGCTGAAGTGCGAGGCCAGCTTGAAGGAATAGGGAGGTTGTCTGGCTATGCGCAGGAATACGTTTCCAGTACCGAAGAAGTTGATCCTGAAACAGGCGAGATAAAAGAAATCGCACCGATGCATTCGTTCGGAGAAACGGGCGAGTTGGAGCAGCGAGATAATTATCAGGCGGTGCCGCCTTTGGGTTTTGCTGTTGCGCAATTACATGGTGTGTATATTTTGTCTGAAAGTGAATCAGGAATGATTCTGGTGGATATGCACGCAGCCCATGAGCGTATCGTTTATGAGCGTATGAAAACGGCGTTTTACCAAAAAAATGTTGCCTCTCAACCCTTGCTTGTACCTATCAATATTTCAGTGTCTCAAAGTGAGGCGGATTTGGTTGAAGAGAGTAGTCATGTTTTTGAGTCTTTTGGGTTTCGAGTGGAACGTACCGGATTGGAAAGCGTCATGGTGCGTGAAGTGCCGATTATCTTGATTCGTGGCGATGTTGAAGGTTTGGTGCGTGATGTGATCAGTGATCTGGCGGCAAATGGCGTGTCTGACCTAATGGAATCGCGGGCCAATGAGTTGATGGCTTCAATGGCTTGTCATGGCGCGGTACGAGCAAACCGTAAATTAACCATTACCGAAATGAATAGCTTGTTACGAGACATGGAAGTAACCGAGCGCAGCGGGCAATGCAATCACGGACGTCCAACTTGGGCTCATTTGAGCATGTCTGACTTAGATAAACTCTTTTTGAGAGGGCGATAAGATGACGAAACCGCATGTGGTTTGTTTAATGGGGCCAACGGCATCAGGGAAAACTGGTTTGGCTGTGGAGCTTGTTCAAGAGCATGACTTTGAAATCATCAGTGTGGATTCTGCTTTGGTGTACAAAGGAATGGATATTGGTACGGCAAAGCCCGATGCTGAATTGCTGGCAAAAGCGCCCCATCGATTAATTGATATTATTGATCCGATTGAGTCGTATTCTGCTGCGGATTTTGTGCTTGATGCGGTGGCGCAGTCTCAAGAAATACTGGCAAAAGGTAAAACGCCTTTGTTAGTGGGTGGCACCATGATGTATTTTAATGCGTTGCAAAAAGGCTTGGCTGAAATGCCAACAGCGAACGCCGAATTGCGTGCTCAAATAGAAGTGGAGGCAGAAGAAAAAGGTTGGGTTGGTTTGCATGAAGAGTTGCAGAAAATCGATCCAGAAGCCGCTTCACGTATTCACCCAAATGATCCTCAGCGTCTACAGCGTGCTATTGAAGTGTATCGTATTTCAGGGAAAACCATGACGCAGCTTTGGGCAGAGCAGAGTGAGGTTGCCTTGCCTTTTGATATGGTGAATATGGCGGTTATGCCACAAGAGCGAAGTGTCTTACATCAACGAATAGAACAGCGCTTTTATGACATGATGGATCAAGGTTTTCTTGCTGAAGTAGAGGGTTTGTATAAGCGTGGAGATCTGACTATTGAAATGCCTTCCATGCGTTGTGTTGGATATCGTCAGCTTTGGCAACATATAGACGGTGTGGATTCTTTAGATGATGCTATCTTTAAAGGCATCGTTGCGTCTCGTCAATTGGCTAAAAGACAACTTACTTGGCTGCGAGGCTGGGAAGATTTAATGATTTTTGATAGTTTGTCTAAAGATCTTGTGCCTGATGCCTTGAATTATATAGAAAGCAGGATTATATAAGGGGCAATGGTTAAAAAATTGGTGTAGTATCTAGCGAATTGTTTTATTTGTATTTAATTATAATAACTGTACTTACTTAAGGAGATTCCAATGTCAAAAGGGCAATCATTACAAGACCCTTATCTAAATATTCTACGCAAAGAAAGAGTGCCAGTGTCTATCTTTCTTGTGAATGGAATTAAATTGCAGGGTCAAATCGAATCATTCGATCAATTTGTGATCCTATTGAAGAATACGGTTAGTCAAATGGTTTATAAACACGCCATTTCTACTGTTGTTCCTTCTCGTACAATTCGTGTTCCGTCTCCTGATGACCAACCAGAAGGCGATGCTGCTGAATAAGTTTGTCTGTAATACGGCAAACAGAGGAATTTAATATTGTTTTTTGAACGCCCAGATAGCGGTGATCTTGCTGTTTTGGTTCATATAGATTTTCACGTTCAAGGTGAATCTTATGGGCCAGAAGAGTTTGTTGAGCTTGCTATTTCTGCTGGTGCAGACCCTGTAGCGGTTGTTTCAGGGTCGCGTCAGCGTCCTGATGCTCGATACTTTGTCGGTACTGGCAAACTCACCGAAATTAAAGATATTGTCGATCGTGAAGAGGCAGAAATTGTGCTTTTCGATCACGCGTTATCACCTTCCCAAGAGCGTAATCTAGAAAGTTTTTTACAATGTCGAGTGCTGGATCGTACTGGATTGATTCTGGATATTTTTGCTCAGCGTGCACGAACCCATGAAGGTAAGTTGCAGGTTGAGTTAGCTCAATTACAGCACATGTCGACACGACTGATTCGTGGTTGGACGCACTTAGAGCGCCAGAAAGGCGGTATTGGTATGCGTGGGCCAGGCGAGACTCAACTTGAGACGGACCGACGGTTATTGCGCGAGCGCATCAAAGCTATTCAAAAAAGATTGGATAAAGTAGGTTCTCAGCGGGATCAAAATCGTCGTTCACGTTCGCGCTCTTCGGTACCTACCGTGTCACTTGTTGGTTATACCAATGCTGGAAAATCGACTCTGTTTAATCATATTACAGGGGCGGAAGTGTATGCGGCTGACCAATTGTTTGCTACTTTGGATCCAACATTACGACGCTTGGATGTTGAGCAAATAGGGTCCATTGTATTGGCGGATACGGTTGGATTTATCCGACAATTACCCCATAGACTGATTAAAGCCTTTCAGGCCACATTAAAAGAATCGTCAGAAGCGGACTTGCTATTGCATGTCGTTGATGCTGCGGACATTTCTCGTGATGAAAACATGTCTCATGTGGATTCTGTGTTGGAAGAAATTGGCGCAAACGAAGTGCCAGTGTTAAAAGTGTTCAATAAAATTGACGCTTTACCAAATGCGGAACCAAGAATAGACAGAGACGCTGACGGGAACCCTTATCGAGTTTGGTTGTCTGCTCGTGATGGGCAAGGTTTGGATTTATTAAAACAAGCCATTGCAGACCTATTGGCGGAAGATGTTTTTAGTGAGACATTACGTTTATCTAGTGAGTATGGACGCTTTAGAGCCATGCTTTTTGAACATGGTGCGGTAAAGTCGGAAAGTTTTGATGATCAAGGGCGATCGGTTCTTGACGTGAAGCTACCGAAAAAAGATTATTTACAAATTTTGGCTCGCGCTGGAATGTCTGAAGACCAGATAGAAGCAGCGTAGTGCCTAGTATTATCATTAAAATAAAAGTGGAGATGTAGTATGGCCTGGAATGAACCGGGTAATAACGACAATGACCCATGGAATCCAGATAAAAACCGTAAAAACGGTTCTGGGAGCTCTGATGAAGGTCGTGATAAAAATACCAACAGCAATGACCCTTGGGGTCGTCCATCTGGCGGAAAAGAGCAAGGTCCACCGGATCTTGATGAAGCCTTTAAAAAATTAATGGATATGCTGGGCGTTAAGAAATCACGTAAAACAGGCGGCCCAAATGGTGGCGGTTCTGGTATGTCAGGTAAATTTGGCGGCAGTCTTGTCGTGCTTATTTTATTGGCTATTGGTGGTTTATGGGCGGCAACTGGTATCTATCAGGTAGATCAACAAGAACGAGGTGTTGTTCTTCGTTTAGGTAAATATCATTCCACAGTTCCACCAGGACTTCACTGGAATCCACCTTTGATCGACTCTGTTAGCAAGGTCAATGTGACAAAAGTGCGCTCGCATGACCATAAGGCACTTATGTTGACGGTAGATGATGCAATCGTCGAAGTCGGTGTGTCTGTGCAGTATTCCGTTCAAGATCCGAAAAACTTCTTGATCAATGTGCGTAACCCTGAAGAGTCTTTAGCGCAAGTAACGGAAAGTGCCTTGCGTCATGTTGTGGGTAGTTCTGAAATGGATCAAATCTTGACTGAAGGTCGTGAGTTATTGGCGACGGAAGTGAAGGCGCGTATTCAAGACTACAGCACCGCTTATGGAACGGGTTTATTGATATCAAAAGTAAACGTTGAGAACACTCAGGCGCCAACTCAGGTGCAAGAAGCGTTTGATGATGTAATTAAAGCCAAAGAAGACGAATTGCGAGTTCGCAACGAAGCCGAGTCTTATGCGAATGGTATTATTCCTGAAGCGCGCGGTCGTGCTCAACGTATTCGTGAAGAAGCCGAAGCGTATCGTTCTGAAATTGTTGCTCGTGCAAGTGGTCAGGCGGATCGTTTTGATCGTTTGTATCGCGAATATACAAAAGCCCCAGAAGTTACTCGTCGCCGTTTGTATATTGAAACGATGGAATCTGTTTATAAAGACGTGAACAAGGTTGTTGTTGATACCGAAGGTGGGAATAACATGATGTACTTACCTTTGGATCAACTTATGAAGCAAAGAGCTTCTTCCTCTGATGCGTCAGGTTCTGTTAGCTCTGGAAACATTAGTTCGTTAACAGATCAAGTGATTGAAGAGATCCGTAAACGTCAAAATGCAACCGCTCGTAGGGAGGGCAGAAACTAATGAAAGGTTTTTCTTTTGCAGTTTTATTTATTGCGCTTCTCGCGATGTTGGGTGCTTCTCAAACGCTTTATGTCGTAAAAGAAACAGAGCGAGCGGTTGTGCTGAAGTTCGGTGAAATCGTCGAAGACGATGTGAAGCCTGGTTTGCACTTTAAACTTCCAATCATGAATGAAGTTAAGAAGTTTGACGCACGAATATTAACCATGGATTCCCGTCCTCAGCGTTATTTAACGTTGGAGAAAAAAGCGGTAGTGGTTGATTCGTATGTGAAATGGAAAATTGACTCTGTTGCAAAGTTCTATCAAGCCACATCTGGTGATGAGTTTGTTGCGAACCGAGTTTTGTCTTCTCGTGTTGATACTGGCCTACGAAACAAGTTCGGTGAGCGAACTATGCACGAAGTAGTGTCCGGTGAACGAGATCAATTGATGACCGAATTACGTGACGACTTGAATCAAGTGGCTCAGAATGAATTGGGTATTTCTATTGTTGATATTCGTGTTAAGCGTATCGATTTACCACCAGATGTGAGTGAGTCTGTTTATCAGCGAATGAGAACAGAACGTGAACGTGAAGCTCGTGAGCATAGATCGAAAGGTCTTGAGCTGGCGGAAGGTATTCGTGCTGATGCAGATCGTCAACAGGTTGTTCTGGAAGCAGAAGCACAGCGTGATGCAGAAATGATTCGTGGTGATGGTGATGCGAAAGCGGCAGCGATTTACTCTAACGTTTACACGCAGGATCCTGAGTTCTACGAGTTTTACCGTAGCCTTCAAGCGTATCGTGAAAGCTTTAATGGTAATAGTGATCTGTTCGTTCTTGAACCAGACAGTGAATTCTTTAAATATTTGAATAGCTCTACAAAATAGGGCGTATATTCATCAATAATCGTCACTGAACCTATTTGTTAAAATAGGAAACATGGTACTATTACGCAAACCGGGCAAGGCCCGGTTTTTTAATGGTCAAAATAAAGAGAATCTATGCAGGAATTGTTGTCGTCGCTGCTGGTTGGCGTCAGCCTTTTATTGATCGCCGAAGGCATTTTACCCTTTTTGGCTCCTAATCTTTGGAGGGAAATGATGGTAAAAGCAATTGCGAACCCAGATTTTAATTTGCGTGTTTTTGGGGCGATTAGTATGTTTCTTGGATTAATACTTCTTTTGCTGACACGAAGCTAAGAGGATAATTTAATGTCATTAGCAGATCGCTGGTTGCTTCCCGAAGGTGTCGATGAAGCATTGCCAGAGCAAGCCGCTAAAATCGAACATCTCAGAAGAACACTGCTTAATCTCCATGAAACATGGGGATACCACTTAGTAATACCTCCTCTTTTAGAGTATTTGGACTCCCTTCTAACCGGTGCTGGTTCCGATTTGGAAATTGAAACCTTTAAAGTGATTGATCAATTGTCTGGTCGACTTTTAGGGATTCGTGCGGACTTTACCTCACAGGTTGCGCGTATCGATGCGCATTGTTTAAAAGACGATGGCGTTCAGCGTTTAAGTTATTGCGGAAGTGTTTTGAGAACGGTGCCATCTGGCTTAGATGGTTCACGTAGCCCTATTCAGTTGGGGGCAGAAATTTATGGTCACGGTGGCGTAGAGAGTGACATCGAAGTATTGTCTTTGATGTTGCAAACCTTGTCTGCTGCGGGCCTTTCTAATTTGTTTCTTGATCTTGGTCACGTTGATATTGTATGTGGTGTTTTGACTGCCTGCGGTTTGGATGCAAATCAAGAAAGTAAATTAGTTGAGTTGTATAAAACAAAAGATTTGCCAGAATTGGATCGATTTGTTGCTGATTTGCCAATAACAGATATTCAGAAGCAATGGTTGTCTGGTTTGCCACGCTTGTGTGGCGGTAAAGAAGTGCTGGCAAAAGCCGTTGCTTTGTTTGGTGATGTCAATGCTTCTATTCGTGATGCGATCGTATTGCTTCAAACATTAAGTGATGTGGTTTGTCAGCGTTTCCCAACAGTTGGTTTGCATTTCGATTTGAGCGATTTAGTTTCATACAGTTATCACACAGGTGTTGTGTTTGCAGCCTATGTTCCGGGGCATGGTAATGCCATTGCTCGCGGTGGTCGTTACAATAATATTGGGCAGGTATTTGGTAGGTCACGACCAGCAACCGGTTTTAGTACTGATGTTAAGGCTTTGGTTGCTTTGGTTGATGTTAATGTAGATAAACCTAAAACTGTATTGGCTCCTGTGTGTTCTGATGATTTGCTTTGGCAAAAAATAAACGTTTTGCGTTCTGAAGGGTATCGAGTAATTGAAGTCTTTGATGACTCATATGATGCTGGAGACGCTGATTTTAAGTTGGATTTTGTGAGTGGTGTGTGGCAGTTAATGCCAACTAGTCGCTAAAATTTTCTTTAAGAACTATCTAAATGAGACCTGAAATTATGGGTAAAAATGTTGTTATTCTAGGCACTCAATGGGGTGACGAAGGTAAGGGGAAGGTTGTTGACCTTCTTACTGAAGACGTTGCTGCGGTTGTTCGTTTTCAAGGTGGTCATAACGCTGGCCATACTTTGGTTATTGATGGCAAAAAAACGGTTCTGCATTTAATTCCTTCTGGAATTTTGCGTGAAGGTGTTCAATGTATCATTGGTAACGGTGTCGTTTTATCGCCAGAAGCTTTGAAGAAAGAAGTACTTGAGCTTCAAGAGCAGGGTGTGCCAGCTGTTGATCGTTTGAAAATTAGTGCGGCTTGTCCTTTGATTCTTCCATATCATATTGCCCTTGATCAGGCTCGTGAGCTTGCTAAAGGTGAGAAGAAAATTGGCACAACAGGTCGTGGTATTGGACCTGCGTACGAAGATAAAGTGGCGCGTCGTGCTATTCGTGTTGGTGACTTACTCGATTCAGAGCGTTTTGCTGCGAAGCTAAAAGAAGTGCTTGAATATTACAACTTTGTTTTGACTCAGTATCATAAAGTAGAGCCTATCTCATTTGATGAAGTGTATGCTTCTGGTTTGGAAATGGCTGAGTTTATCCGACCTATGGTTGCGGATACCATCACTTTGCTGCATGACTTGCGTAAAGCGGGTGCGAATATTATGTTTGAAGGTGCTCAAGGTTCGTTGTTGGACGTTGATCACGGTACTTATCCTTATGTTACCTCTTCAAATACCACTGCCGGTGGTGCGCCAGCAGGAACAGGTTTTGGTCCTCTGTACTTGGATTATGTTTTGGGTATTACAAAGGCTTACACGACTCGCGTAGGTTCTGGCCCATTCCCAACAGAGCTGTTTGATGAAGATGGTGAGCGTTTAGGTGAGCGTGGACATGAGTTTGGTGCAACGACAGGTCGTTCACGTCGATGTGGTTGGTTTGATGCGGTTGCTTTGCGTCATGCTGTCCAAATCAACTCTGTATCAGGTATGTGTTTAACAAAACTTGATGTACTAGATGGTTCTTCTGTTGTGAAGGTCTGTGTTTCTTATGTGAATGCAGACGGTACGCCTGTTGCTGGCTCTTTAGTGGATAGTGAAGGTTATGAGCAAGCGAAACCAGTTTATGTTGAACTGCCTGGATGGTCTGAATCAACAGTTGGAGCAGAAAATTTTGATGCCTTGCCAAAAAATGCTCAAGATTATATTCGCTTCTTAGAAGAGCAAGTGGGTGTGCCAGTGGATATTGTTTCTACTGGGCCTGATCGTAACGAAACGATTGTGATTCGAGATCCTTTTAAGCAATAGAGGCATTTTTTTAGCTTTTTATTGTTTTTAAAAAAGTCGCATTTTGCGGCTTTTTTCGTTTTTTTTGCTGCTTAAGTTTAGAATGTAAGTATTCTTTGTAAATAGAGTGAAAAGAGAGGCGCGGGCGTTTTGTCGGCTAAGGTAATATTTACAATTGAATTTCAGGCGCGCTAACTGCCTGCAAAATAATGGAAAAATAAGAGGAATTCGTGATGGTTAAATTATTGCTTGCTGATGATGACGCTCGTTTATCAGACTTAATAAAAGAATATTTTGATGGTGAAGGTTATGAAGTGGCTCACGCATGGAATGGTCGAGAAGCGCTTGAATTAATGGCCGCAGATATGCCGGATATCATCATTTTAGATGTGATGATGCCAGAATTGGATGGTTTTGAAACACTGAAGCAAATCCGCAATAAGTACTCAGTACCTGTTATCATGTTGACCGCCAAAGGCGATGACATCGATCGCATTTTAGGCTTGGAAATGGGAGCGGATGATTACTTATCTAAGCCATTTAATCCAAGAGAATTGTTGGCTCGTATAAAGGCGATTCTGCGCCGTGCAAGTCAAGAACGTGAAGATGACCCAACTGCCGATATTGAGCTTTCTGGTGTTCTGTTGCGTAGAAAAGATCGTACCGTATATTTAGAAGGTGAATTGGTTGAATTAACAACTTCTGAATACACTTTATTAGAATGTATGTTGATGGCGCCTGGTCAGGTGCTAACAAAGCAAGAGTTGTCTGAGAAGGCGCTCGGACGTAAGTTAACTATGTATGATCGCAGTTTGGACATGCATATTAGTAATTTGCGTAAGAAAATTGGTAATCTAGAAACGGGTGATCCTCGCATTAAAACAGTACGAGGCGTTGGTTATATATTTGTATCGAATGAACAAGGTGATTAACCTTTTATGAAGAATACTTTTCTGCGTGTGTTTCTGGTGGTGTTGCTATCCAATATTGTGGTGGTAAGTGTCGGATTGGGTTTGGTTCAATTTGTCCAGAAACGCAATCAGGTGTCGGCCGATCTCTTAGGTGATGTCGGTGTTCAGCTGGTTGCAGGCTATGAAAAGTTTGGTATTGAAAGGTTGCAAGAAGAGGCTGAGGAGGCAGAGAAGAAACTTGCCGGCACTATTTATCTTTATCAAGAAAATGGACGGCCTCTTTTAAAGTCATTACCCCGCAATTTTCGAGAGCAAAACACCCCAAGTGTTGCTCGTCGACCGTCCGCAGATTTTTTGCACAGTCAATTTATTCAGGTTATTGGCGCAAATAATGTCCAATATTTATTAATTTTCAAACCGAATCCCGAGATTAATTCGCTTGCACCTGAGGCCATTGTGGGCTTTTCGTTTTTAGGTTTGCTTGTCTCAAGTGGCGTACTGGCTTATTGGTTATTGGGACCTTTGCTTAAGCTGCAAAGGGTGGCGCGCTCATTTGGTCAAGGCGACATGTCTGCCAGAGTGGAAAATAAATTAGCTCGTCGAAAAGATGCTATTGGTAAATTGGGCCATGAATTTAACGAAATGGCGGTGAGGATTGAAACCTTGCTGACTTCCAAAGAGCGATTGATGCGTGATGTATCTCATGAGTTGAGAACGCCGCTTGCAAGGATTGAAGTGGCATTAACAATAGCGGAAGACAAATACGCTGTTGAAGCTCAAAAAGGCTATTTGTGTCGAATTCGAACTGAGCTTCATGAATTGGATGAGTTAATTGGTCAGGTGTTGGTGCTGAGTCGATTAGAAGTGGCATCATTGGTTAAAGAGAGTATCGATTTTCAGGAATGGCTAGATTGCATCATTGATGATGTGAGTTTTGAGAGTCAATTAAAGGACATTTCTGTGACTCGAGTGGGGCGTACGCCCAAAAAAATCTTAGGTGACCCATTGCAGTTGCGTCATGCCGTAGAAAATGTGCTTCGTAATGCTTGTTTTTATGCCGGTAGTGGCGGTGTGATTGAAGTTGAGGTGAAAGAAAAGTCTGGTTTCACCCATATTTACATTCGTGATAATGGTCCAGGTGTGACAGAAGATAAGTTGGAAAAAATCTTCCATGCTTTTTATCGTTCTTCAGAGGCGAGGGAGGCGAACAGTGGTGGCTTCGGTGTTGGGCTAACCATTTCACAGCGAATTATTCGCGCTCACAAAGGTACGATTACCGCTCGTAATCGAGAAGTGGGTGGCTTGGAAGTTTGCTTTAAATTACCGTTGGCCTGATTCTTATGGTTGATTTTTTTGCCTGCCATTAGAAAAGTCTTGTTATCGTCTGTATAGATCAGTAGTATGCCCCTCGCAAGTTGGCCAGGCAGTCGCCGCTCAATATATTGGGGGGAGGAAAGTCCGGGCTTCGCAGGGTAAAGTGCCAGGTAACACCTGGGGGGCGTGAGCCTACGGAAAGTGCAGCAGAAAATAAACCGCCTAAGCAGCTTGCTGCCGGTAAGGTTGAAATGGTGCGGTAAGAGCGCACCGCGCGACTGGTAACAGTTCGTGGCAAGGTAAACCCCACTTGAAGCAAGACCAAATAGGAACTCTTTGGCGTGACCCGCGCTGAGTTCGGGTAGGTTGCTAGAGACGTGCAGTGATGTACGGATTAGATGAATGACTGTCCACGACAGAACCCGGCTTATCGGCCAACTTGCACTTTTCCCCTTTTTTCATAAAAACTTTTAAATTCCTCCCTTAAGCTCATTGTCTTTAGTGTTTTTTGGCTTTCTTTGATTTCTCTTTCTTCTAGTTTGTTGTTTTGTCTGCGTATTTTTTGTTTTTATTTTTTCTTTAGTCTTTTTTATTTATGCATTTTTTCTTGCTTTTCTTTTATTATCCTTCTCTTAGCTTGCCATTGTTGTATTGTTTCGTTTTTCTTCTCATTTATTTCCTTTCCTTAAAGCCTTTGGGAAAATCGCCAGATGGCGCTGGCGATTCAAAGGACCCGCAAGCATGGGTTAGAAGTCTTTTTGGAAAACATATTTTTTTTTCACTTTCTCTGGTCCAAATTTGTTCATTTTTGAACTT
>CALLIL010000019.1 GCA_938009755.1 uncultured Marinomonas sp. | reverse complement strand
TCAGCGGCCTTTTTTATGGCGTATTGCTTAAGCGAATGGTTTCCTGAGTGGAATGTTCTTTTATATTGTTGGGCTGCGAGTGTTGGGCTTTCCCGTATTTTTCTTGGTGTGCATTTTCCTACCGACACAGTGATTGGCGCTTTGTTAGGCAGTGCGTGTGCTGCTTTGATGATTGGGGTGCTAGTATGAAAATATTGTATGGTGTGCAAGGAACGGGTAATGGGCATATTACCCGTGCGCGAGCCATGGCCGCGGAAATGAATGCGGCAGGTATTGATGTGGATTTTGTGTTCTCTGGGCGAGCACCAGAAGATTATTTTGATATGGAAGTGTTCGGTAATTATCGCACGTTTACGGGGCTAAGCTTTGTTGCGCGTGATGGTAAATTGGATCTTTTCTCAACATGCCGAAAAGCGAAAGTCATTCAGCTTCTTCGAGATATTAAGCAATTGGATACGCGCGGTTACGACCTTGTGATGACGGACTTTGAACCTATCGTTGCTTGGGCGGCAAAAAAGCAAAATGTGCCTTGTATTGGGTTCGGCCATCAATATGCGTTTAAACACGACATTCCCCGTTATAAGAAAAATGCTGTGGCGCAATGGGTTATGTCGAATTTTGCACCAACAGCCATTCAGCTTGGTGCTCACTGGCACCATTTTGGCTTTCCTATTTTGCCGCCATTGATTCATGAAGAAAAAATTCAAAATGCGCCGGATTCAGAACAGGTGTTGGTGTATTTGCCGTTTGAAAACAGTGAAGCAGTTATGGAATGGCTGGAAGGTGTTCCGAGTCATCAATTTCGTTTGCACTGTAAAGACATTGAACCCGGTGTTTATGGAAATATTGAAGTCTTTCCGTTTAGCCGAAAACAGTTCCAGCAGAACTTGAACGAATGTGAATCTGTGCTTTGTAACGCCGGTTTTGAACTGAATTCCGAAGCGTTACAGTTAGGCCGTCGTATCTTGGCTAAGCCTCTGAAAGGTCAAATAGAGCAACATTCTAATGCCATCGCTTTGGAGCAGTTGGGTGTTGCAAAAACAGCAGAAGAACTGAGTTCAAATATTATTAAAGAGTGGCTGGAAACCAGTCGTGTTGTTCAAATCTCTTATCCTAATGTTGCCCGTGCTGTCGTCGGTTGGTTGCAATCAAACGATGAAGTGAGTGTGGCTGAGTTGTGTGAATCATTATGGTCTCAAACCTCTGAAGTTAGAGGCATGAGTTTTGATTTTCAGCACAGCGAACAAGAAAAAACGCCTAAGAAAAGTGCGTCTCGCTATTCTAAAAGCGTTGCGGTTTAAGCGCGTTTTACAGGTCATAAAAAATGCCACAGCCATTGTTCATGGTTGTGGCATTTTACTTTAATAAGACTAACGTTGTTACGGTTACGCGTTTAGGTTTTCTTTAAAGAAAGAAACGGTGCGTGCCCATGCAAGTTCTGCATTGTCTTCTTGGTAACGTCCAGTGGAGTCATTGTGGAAGCCATGGTTTGCATTTGAATAAATATAAGCAGTGTAATCTACTTTGTACTTTTTCAGTTCTTTCTCGTAGCCAACCCAAGTTGCATTGACACGCTTATCTAACTCGGCAAGGTGAATTTGCATTGGCGCTTTAATTTTGTCGATATTAGATTTTGCTGGTGTACCGTAATATGGCGCGCCGGCGTTAATCGTGTCTGGCATATTGGCTGCTAAATGATTGGTCAAGAAACCACCAAAGCAGAAGCCAACCATGCCCACTTTGCCTGTTGTAAAGGAATGATTTTTTAATAAGGTGGCTGCGTCCATAAAGTCACCGACAATCTTGTTACCGTCCATGGTTTTTTGCATGGCGCGACCTTCGTCATCGTTGCCAGGATAACCACCTAAAGGAAACAGAGCGTCAGGGGCGAAAGCAACGAAACCTGCTTTGGCTAAGCGACGAGCAACGTCTTCGATATATGGGTTTAAACCACGGTTTTCGTGAGCGACTAATACCGCAGGTGCTTTATTATTGCCATTGACAGATTTAGGTACAACTAAATAACCGCGACCTTTACCGTGTCCGTTTGGTGTATCGAACTCGACATAGCTTGCAGTGATGTCAGGGTCGTTGAAAGAAACTTGTTCAGCCAATGCGTAATTTGGCGTTAACGCGCCAGCTACCGCAGACATAGTTAAACCAGTCACACTTAATGTACCAAGGCGGGATAAGAAAGTTCGACGGTCGATGTCGCCATGAGCGTACTCGTCATACCAATCAAACGCTTCTTGAGGAATGTCTTTTGCTGATAACGCTAAAGTTGCTTTTTCAGTTTGTAAGCTCATCTCAACTCCTTTTACTTTATTTATAATTGGGTAGATCAAAAGTGTTTCTGAATAACATCCGTTAGATTCTTAACGATAGGATAAGTTCAATAGATACGATACAAAATAAATATTAGATTAGTTATTTTGTCTTTTGTAACATTTTATCTAGAATGTGTTCATCAAAGGCCATTTGGCCGGTGGGTGATTTTTGATATGGTCGTATGAATCTTGGCTTTGAAGGATTATCATGGGGCAAGGTTACAAATTTTAAGGTAAAAAATGAAAGCTGAAATAGCAAACCAAACCACTGAACTTCCCGCTTTGTCTGATGGTGCACTGAAAGTTCGTAATGCATTAATGGAAAGTGGTTTAGAAACGCCAATGATTGATACTGGCTTAACGACAGAAGAGAAGTATCAGCGTATTAAAAGTGCGTTTGAAGATGTAGTGACGACGCTAGGTTTGGATTTGACCGACGACAGTTTGGCTGAAACACCACATCGTATCGCCAAAATGTATGTGAAAGAAATTTTCTCTGGGCTGGATTATTCTCAGTTTCCAAAAATCACGGTCATTGAGAATAAAATGAAAGTGGACGAAATGGTCACTGTGAGCGACATCAGTTTCACCAGTACGTGTGAGCACCATTTTGTGACGATTGACGGTTTAGCTAAAGTGGCTTACTTGCCTAAGACGAAAATCATTGGTCTGTCTAAAATTAACCGCATAGTTCGCTTTTTTGCTCAACGTCCTCAAGTGCAAGAGCGCTTAACCCAGCAAATCCTTGTGACATTACAGACTTTACTTGAAACGGATAATGTCGCTGTGAGCATTAATGCCGTACATTATTGTGTGAAAGCACGTGGTGTTATGGACGCAAGTTCGTCGACACAAACGACAGCATTAGGTGGCTTATTTAAGAGCAGTGATAAAACTCGCGGTGAGTTTTTGGCTCGATAATCTCCGTCCTTTAAAAAATAAAAACAGGTAAATAAAACATGGCAGAGAAAAAGACAATTTGGTTTCCCGCAAAAGAGAATGGTGTCGGTTGGGGGAAAGCAACGGTTTGGCAAGGCTGGTTTGTGCAAATGTTGTATCTTATTGCGCTTGGATTAATCAGTTTTTTGGTTGATCCGAAAATTGAGTTAGTCAAATGGTTGATCTGTGTATCTATTGCAACGCTTGCGCTATTCGTTGTTTATTATGTAAAAGGTGAAGCACCGAGCCGAAACTGGAAACGAATAGAAAAATAAAACTGAGATATAACGTATTTAATCTAACTTTCCTAACCTTTATAGGCTGTTCTACCTCAAAATATCACTGTCAAAGTGTGTTAATTTATCGATCATGAGCCCGCACGAAGAGTGTGGGCTTTTTTGTGTTATATCGCCACAGAACATGATGTCTGTGTTTTTAAAAATGACCCTGCAGCGTCATAATTTTGTCTATTCTCGAAACCCACCTCGTATACCTTTAAAAGACTTTGTTTCCTATTGGAAACTTTTTATCCTGAATGATAAGTTCCAATACAGTCGTTTTAATATGTCGCTTTATTTACCTTCGTAAATAAGAACGCAGAGTATGTGGGAAATTTTATGGCTGTCAGTTTGTTTGATCTTTTTAAAGTAGGCATTGGGCCTTCCAGTTCTCATACTGTTGGACCCATGGTGGCTGCAAATCAATTTGTACATCAATTAAAGGCGCATCAGCTTCTTGAGAATGTTGTTCGTATAAAAGTAGATTTATATGGTTCTCTTGGCGCCACAGGCAAAGGCCATGGAACAGGTTCTGCCGTCTTAATGGGTTTAGAAGGTGAAATGCCAGAATCCATTGATCCTCGTTCGGTGAATGAACGAGTTTCTCTCATTGAAAAGACATCACAGCTTAGTTTGTTGTTTGAACACATGATCACGATAACCTTTGAGACGGATTTAATTTATCACCGTATAGACCGCTTAGATTTTCACGCGAATGGCATGATGCTCGTGGCATTTGACGAAAGCGGACAGGAATTACACAGTGCGACGTTTTATTCTGTGGGTGGTGGTTTTATTGTGGCTGAAGACGAAGAAGGGCACGTGCATTTAGTTGAAGATGACACAAAGCTTCCGTATGAATTTCATGATGCCGAAACCTTGATTCAACTCTGCCAAACCCATGATAAAAGTATTGCTCAGATTATGATGGAGAACGAAAAAGTTTGGCGGTCAGAAGATGACGTGAGACAGGGAATTTTATCCCTTTGGTCGGTTATGAAATCTTGTGTTCAGGAAGGAATAAATACACAAGGTATTTTACCAGGAGGGTTAAAAGTTAAACGCCGAGCGGCAAGCCTATATGAGGATTTAAATAAAAAAATGCGAATGGATATGATCACACCGTCATTGGGCGCAATGGATTGGGTGAATTTGTATGCGCTTGCAGTGAACGAAGAGAATGCCGCTGGTGGTCGAGTGGTGACGGCCCCGACGAATGGTGCCGCAGGTATTATTCCTGCCGTACTGCATTATTATTGGGACTTTTGCCCACGATCAGATGAAGCGGGCGTGATCGATTTTTTCTTAACAGCAGCGGCGGTAGGTTTATTATTTAAAGAGAATGCCTCTATTTCAGGCGCAGAAGTCGGTTGCCAAGGAGAAGTAGGCTCAGCTTGTGCTATGGCTGCAGCAGGTTTAGCGGCAGTGACTGGTGGAACCCCTGAACAAGTGGAAAATGCCGCAGAAATCGGTATGGAGCATAATTTGGGGTTAACCTGTGATCCGATCGGTGGTTTGGTACAAGTACCTTGTATTGAGCGCAATGCCATGGGTGCAATGAAGGCGATTAATTCAGCTTCAATGGCACTGCGTGGAGATGGCACGCATTATGTTTCCTTGGATAAGGTCATTAAAACCATGAGAGATACAGGCAAAGATATGAACGATAAATACAAGGAAACATCACGGGGGGGGCTGGCTGTGAATGTTATTGAGTGTTAATTGTCGAGCTCTTCTTAAAGTCTATAAAGCGCGGGGCTCCGCGCTTTTTTATGGCCGCTCACAAACCGTAACCTTTTATGAAAACGAAAGAGGGTAGAAAGCCTTTTTATCTCAAAAAACTCCGTGTAGAATGGCGCCAATTTTCAAATCTTACAAAAATATGACAAGCATTTGTTGTCTTTTTACTGTGAAAACATTTGCTTGAGATACGTTTCCTATCTCTGCTTTATATCGTATTAGGAAAGGTTTGGCGTTGATTAATCACTTAAAGAAGAGCTTCTATGAATTCTAAAAAAGAAAACAATACATTATTTGCTGGCCATGAATATGTCCGTATTTTAATTGCTTTGGCTTTTATTTTTGCGGCAGGGTTTTATGCGTCCATTAATGGTGTTGAAGCGTCAAATGTTACTGTATTAGCCATTGCTGCGGCGATTGGTGCTTATATGGCGGTTAATATTGGCGCGAATGATGTGGCCAATAACGTTGGTCCAGCCGTAGGGTCGAAAGCCTTAAGCATGACGGGAGCGATTTTAATTGCTGCCATTTTCGAAGCGTCTGGTGCTTTGATTGCAGGTGGTACCGTTGTTGGTACGATTAAAAATGGCATTATTAATCCAAGCGCGATTGCAGATTCCGCGACTTTTATCTGGGTCATGATGGCAGCTTTGTTAGCAGGAGCAATCTGGTTAAACCTTGCAACTTATCTTGGCGCTCCTGTTTCGACAACGCATTCAATCGTTGGCGGTGTATTAGGCGCTGGCGTTGCAGCAGGTGGTTTGGATATTGCTAATTGGGAAAAAATGATTGCGATTGTCGCGAGTTGGGTTATTTCCCCTGTTCTTGGTGGTGTGATTGCCGCTCTGTTTCTTATGTATATTAAGCGTTCTATCACCTATAAAAGCAATATGATTGAAGCTTGTAAAAAAGTGGTTCCTCTTTTGGTTGCAGTTATGGTGTGGGCTTTTTCGACTTACTTGATCCTTAAAGGTTTGAAGAAAATTTGGAAGTTGGACTTTGTTACTGCAGCCATGATTGCATTCGCTATTGCATTGACGGTGTATTTTTTAGTAAGACCTTTAGTAGATAAAGCCGCAGCATTGCTTAAAAATGATAAAGACGCCGTAAATAGTTTATTTACGATTCCTCTTATTGTATCTGCTGCTTTACTGAGCTTTGCGCATGGTGCAAACGATGTGGCGAATGCAATTGGACCATTGGCAGCGATTAATGATGCGTTAATGACAGGTGCCGTATCTGGTAAAGCATCGATTCCTCTTTGGATCATGTTGGTTGGTGGTATTGGTATTGCGTTTGGCTTAGCGTTATTTGGACCAAAACTGATTAAAACGGTTGGCTCTGAAATCACTGAGTTGGATAAAACTCGTGCATTTTGTGTTGCGATGGCAGCGGCCATTACCGTTATTATCGCTTCTCAGTTGGGATTACCAGTAAGTTCAACGCATATTGCGGTTGGTGGTATTTTTGGTGTGGGCTTTTTACGTGAGTATTTAAAACAATCTTATGAAAAGAAATTAACAGCGATTATTTCTCATTCAGAATCCACTGGCCTTAACAGTATGCAAACTCAAGAATTTGTGGATCGTTTTAAACTGGCTGACGTCGATGAGAAGCGTCTTATCTTAAAAGAATTAAAACAAGCACAAGCCTCTTCACCGATTTCTTCTTCAGCGCGTAAAGGATTGAAGAAAGCAACGAAAAAAGAATTGGTCAAACGCTCAGCTTTGTTGCGTATCGCTGCCGCTTGGGTCATTACTGTACCGGCATCAGCGTTACTTGCGGCTATGCTGTTCTACATGTTGTTAGGTTTTTCTGTGGCGCATTAAGCGTTTATAAATTGACAGCGTAAAATAAAAAAAGACCAGTTTATCTGGTCTTTTTTTGTTTTAGTGACCTCTTCAATGTTATATAAAAGAGTAACTTTATGAAAAATCTTGTAACATAAAGAGCTTTAATACGAAATGAAGTTAGCATTAGGTTGTAAATAAAAGTGCGCTAATGAATTAAAGTAACGTTGAATTGTGTCGTTATTACTATTACTTAGCTGCTAATGTATTTCCGGCTATAACATATTCAGTTATTCATATTATAAATATTCAAGGTAGATTGTTTTTCCATGACTGCTATTACTGTAACCGTGCTTTTACTAATAATTGGTGGGTTTATTGCCTTCGCAATTGTGCTTCAGCTGAAAGAACAGGCTCGGTTGGCTAAAATGCGTAAAATTTCTAAGTTGAATAATCAGCTGAGACAAGTGCGTCGGTACCTTGATGATTTGCCTCCACAGTACCAGCCAAAAGACATGCGCTTGTGGTTGTTCTCTCGTACTATTGCCATCTGTGATGAGCTCATTGCTCTCCAACCGGACGATAATATTAAACGCCGCCGTAGACAGTTGGCGCAAGAAATGTCCGAATTTCAGAAAAGTAAACAAAAGCGTCGTGCTAAACCAATGAGTGACGAAGTCATGATTGTAGAAGTAAAGCGCGTGTTTGAGTCATTTCGTACTTTTTTGATCAGTGCAAAACGGGATAAATTGATCAGTGATGATATTATGCGTCGATACAATGATTTATTTGATTTTTATGATCATAAAATCAGTGCCGATCATTTTGCGTATTTGGCTCGTCAGGCTTTTTTAAGTGGCAAAATTGAAAAAGCGGGCGAATTGTATCGAGATGCGATAGGTCAACTTGCGCCTATTAAAGACTCGGTGGAAGCGAAAACCATCATTTCTAAGTACGAGGATCTGTTGAAGGAGATTGAAGAAGATCTTGCGATGCAGAGGCTTGAAGCGCAGGCGGTTCGTGAAGATACAGATGCTGAAAATGAAAAAGAGTTGAACGATGAATGGAGCAAATTCATCGATGACAACACATTCACAGAGAAAAAACGCTTTTAATTTTTGCCTTTCTATTTCAACTCTAACATTTTAACTACTTCATTTAATTAGGGCTTTCATGTGAACATCGCATTGCTTTCTGCTTTTATTCCGACTTTTTTCTTTGTTTCGATTACGCCTGGTATGTGCATGACTTTAGCCATGACACTTGGTATGACGATTGGCATCAAACGTGCTCTTTGGATGATGTTAGGTGAGTTGGCTGGTGTGGCATTGGTCGCGACGTTATCTGCGATTGGTGTCGCGGCTTTGTTGCTGAATTACCCAAGTGTGTTTACCGTATTGAAATATTTGGGCGGTGCTTATTTGGCCTTTGTTGGCGTTCAAATGTGGTTATCAAAAGGGAAAATGGCCATTAAAACAGAGGAAGGTAATGAGCCTGCATCTCGAATGGATTTAATTTCTCAAGGCTTTATCACCGCCATTGCAAACCCAAAAGGCTGGGCATTTTTTGTTGCTTTATTGCCACCATTCTTAGAAGCAAGCCGTCCTTTGGCTATGCAGTTAGTTGTGTTGATCTCTATTATTTTAACCTTAGAGTTCACTTGTTTAATCGTTTATGCAACCGGTGGCAAAACCTTAAAATCTCTTCTCATGAAAAGTGGTAATGTGCGAATCATGAATCGCATTGCAGGCTCTCTAATGATGGGCGTTGGTGTTTGGTTGGCGATCGGTTAAGGGTTGCTTTCTAAATCTGATGTCACTTGGTATCAGCTTGCGGATGTTTTTTTTGTGGTTTTGCGTGCCGTTCTTTTTTTACCACTTGCGCGTTTGGAGTAAGGTTTTTTAGTTGGCGCGGGCAAATGTTGTAAAGAAGTGGAAGAAAGACTTCTTGAGGCATCCAGTAATTCCTTTAGATTGCCTTCTAAGTCCTCCATAAAATGTTGATAGCTACTTTCTCCTAGACTCATCGAGTTGAGTTTGGATTCCCATTGCGCCGTCATATCAGGCGTCACCAGTTGGCTTGGTAGGCAGTCGACAAACGCTCGGCCTGTCATACTGGCGTGGATCTGCTTTCCTTCTCTAATTAAGAAACCGCGTTTAAATAACAGCTCAATGATACTGGCTCTGGTTGCATCTGTGCCTAACCCATCGGTTTCTTTTAGAATCGCTCTGATCTCTTTATTGGTGACAAAGCGGCTGATGCCGGTCATCGCTGCCAGCAAGGTTGCATCCGTAAAGGCCGCTGGAGGCGTTGTAACCTTGTCACGAATAATGCCTTCGTGACACCAAGGCGTGTCGCCTTTTTGCAGTTTTGGTAACTCGCTTTGTTCCTCTTCAGCATGGCCAGACGCTAGGTTGTGGTTTTTGTTTGTCTGATTCTTTTTAGGGTAAAGTGATTTCCAGCCGAGAGAAACCGGTGTATTGCCTTTGGCTTCAAATTGCCCGCCCGCAATATCGAGCTTTATGTAAGACGCTAGATATTGATAATCCGGATAAAACTGCATTAAGTATTGGCGCGCTATCAGTCCAAATACTTGCGCTTCCGCTTTGTTAAGCCCACTGGCTTTATGAGCTTGAGTCGTTGGGATAATGGCATGGTGAGCGGTGACGTGCGCGTCATTCCACGCTTTACTCATAAGAGAGGCGTTTGCGTTTTCCGCGCCTTCATAAAGGTCTGGTGTGCTTCGAGTTAAGGCGTTAATGACGCTTGTCGCGTCTTTGTGTTGAAGCTTAGGCAAATAGCGACAATCAGACCTTGGGTAAGTAATCATTTGATGACGTTCGTATAAAACCTGACAAACGTCTAGCACTTGTTTCGCAGACAGAGAAAACGCCTTAGCCGCATCGATTTGTAAGCTGGATAAGTTATACGGTAAAGGCGGTGCTTGCTTCTTTTGTTTGTAATTGGCTTCAATTACCTCAGCGGTTTTTTGATGAATACGAGAAGCGACATTTTCAGCCAATGCTCGATTTAACATTCTATTTTCTTCATCCATGTAAGGTTGGCACGCCTCACTTGGTAACCACTTTGCTTGAAATCTGATGCCTTGATTTGTTTCTAATTGCGCCCATACCTGAAAGAAATCCTTTGGTACAAAGTTCTCTCGCTCTTTGTCTCTGGTTGCTACCAGTCCCAATACGGGCGTTTGGACTCGCCCGATGGACAACACACCTTGATAACCTGCTTGTTTGCCTCGAATGGTATAGGCGCGAGTGAGGTTTAAACCAAATAGCCAATCTGCACGCGCTCTGGCTAAGGCTGAGCGAGAAAGTGCAGCAAAGTGGCTGTTGGGTTGCAAATGGTTTAACGCTTTTTTGACGGCCGCAGGCGTTAGGTCATTGATTAATAAACGCTGAGCTTGTTTCAGTTTTGTAGCTGAAGTTTTTGTGTAATGAAGGACTTCATCTACTAGCAGTTGGCCTTCGCGATCAGGGTCGCCAGCGTGAACAAGGTGAGTGGCTTTTTTAATAAGCTTTTTTAAAATACTTAACTGTTTTTTGGTATTGGATTTTTCTTGCCATTGCCAGTCTGTTGGCACAATAGGAAGGTGATCAAGGTTCCATGATTTATAGGCAGGATTGTATTGGTGGGGCTCAGCTTGTTCCAATAAGTGGCCAATGCACCAACTGATGCAATCGCCATTTGGTAACCAAATGCAGCCATCTTCTTTTTTTTGTGGTGAAGGAAGGGCGGCCGCAATGGCGCGAGCAAGGCTAGGTTTCTCTGCAATATAAAGAATCATAAATACACTTACTGTTTATATATACAGTAAGTGTATCGAACTAAAAGGACAGTGGCTAGCCTAATTCAGGCTTACAGATGATTGGCAAAAAAGAAACAGCTGAATGTGGACAACAGGATGAAGCTGATGAACAGCATGCCCCAATAATCTGGTGTTGTTTTATGGTCTTTATGTGCAATAGATGAAATAAAGCTTTTGGTTTTCATTAGGGCCTCCTTACTCTTGATCTGAATGATTATTAAATGATAATGGATATCATTTAATAAATCTATTGCTTTCATAATTTTTTTGTATCTTGAGGCTCTAGAAGGTCATCGCTTTGGCTTACTAAGTTTTCTTGATGCTGCATGTCATCTGTGATTCTGGCTATGTTACAATTCACGTTCAATTTTATGTGTAATCAATAAGTGAGTATAAACATGTCAGAACTGTCGTTCGACTCGAATGAAGCGAAAATCGGCTACGGCATTGGCCGTCAAATTGGTGATCAACTACGTAGCAGCGATCTTGGCGAACTGTCTTTAACGCACCTTTTTGCTGCCATTGAAGACGCATTGAACGGTGCTGAAATGCGCGTTCCAGGCGAAGAATTAGAAGCAGCTTTTGCTGAGCTTCAAGAAAAAATGGAAGAAAAAACTCGCGCGGCATCTGAAGGTATCGTTAAAGCGGGCGAAGCTTTCCTTGCGGAAAACAAAGCAAAAGACGGTATTCAAGTAACGGAAAGTGGTCTTCAGTATGAAGTTCTTGAAGAAGGTACTGGTGCGGTTCCAACAGCGGATGCAACTGTTCGCGTTCATTACGAAGGTCGTTTAACTGACGGTCAAGTATTCGATAGCTCTATTGCTCGTGGCGAACCAATTGAATTTCCTCTAAACGGCGTTATCGCTGGTTGGACTGAAGGTCTTCAGTTGATGAAAGAAGGTGCGAAATACCGCCTTACTATTCCTGCTGATCTAGCATACGGCGCAAATGGTGCTGGTGCAGCGATTCCTCCTTTCGCTGTTCTACAGTTTGACGTTGAGCTAATTGCCATCGTGTAATTCTGTTTGTACTAGACATAAAAAAGCGAGCTTATGGCTCGCTTTTTTTGTTTTCGGGTTTTGTGCTTTGTTTAAATGTCTCTTTGCATTTTGACGTGCATTTTCCCTGCAGAGAGAAACACTCTGCCATCGGTTATAAAGTTTTGTTTTTCATAAAAGCGTTGTGAGTCGGTTTGAGCGTTTAAGAACACCTTACGGATGCCCATTTCGCGAGCCACCTTGATGGCTTTGTTAAGGAGCATTTCCCCATAGCCTTGATGGCGATACGCAGGAAGAACCGCCAAGCGACCAATTTGACCTTCCTCTGTGAGACGACAGGTTCCTGTTGGCACCGCTGTTGTGCCAAATGAAACAAAATGCACCGCGTCTTCGTCTTTCTCGTCCCATTCGTCTCTTGAATCTATGCCTTGCTCAATGATAAAAACTTGTTTACGCACAAAGGTTAGCTGATCTTTACTGCTGTTCCAGTCGGTTGTGAGGACTTTCATTTTGCTCTTCCTATTCCTGTTCTTCTGATGAAGACAACTCAATCAAACCTTGTTGACGAATAAAAAAACGCACAAGTGTTTCTAAGTCTTTGTGTTGAGCTAAATCCAACCCAGAAAAATCAAATTCGATTTGGTCGCTAATGGCTTGCACAAAGGCACTGAGCTCGGCATCTACGCTTAAGCTTTCACCATTGCAGAACACGCTAATGTGCTGTTTATCCGCCGAGCGATAATAGCAAATGCGAGCGTCGCCAGGTCGAATGAAGGTGTTGCCTTGAGTCGCATTGTTAAAGGCGACATCTAATTCTTGGGTGTTCAACGGCGCGAGAAATTCTGGGTACTTTGTTTCGCTCATGGTTTCGCCTAGCCAGTTTGCGAGTAGGTCTGGTTGGCTAATCAGGCGTGTTAATTGAGCTTGTAGATAAGACACATCGTCTTCACTGATATGTGAAATGTGTTCTCGTGCTTCTGTTTCAGGTGCTGCGAAGCGGTCTTTGGCGTTTATTTCTTCGCATAATTTATCGCGAATACCAGTGAGAGCGTCCTGCATGCTTGGTGCACGAAAGCCAACTGAATAAGTCATGCAGTCGTCATCTAGAGCGCGTCCATTATGGGCGAAATTCGGTGGTAAATACAAAATATCGCCGGCTTCTAGCTCCCAATCCATTTCAGGGTTTACTGGGAAATTATCTAAAATATGCAGTGAGATATCCGCAATGGCTGAGTCTTGGTATTCCTCTGGTGCTAGAACTTGCCAGCGGCGCTTTCCAGCAACTTGAACTAAAAAAACATCGTATTGATCGTAATGAGGGCCAACGCTGCCGCCTTCTGTGGCGTAGCTGATCATCACATCGTCGAGTCGCCAGCTTGGTAAAAATTGGAATTGTTCTTTGAGTTCTTGAACTTCTGGTACCCAATGATCGACAGCTTGAACCAGCAGTGTCCATTCCTTCTCAGGCAGAGATTCAAAGTCAGACTCTTGGAATGGGCCTTGTTGTGTTTCCCAAGGTGTGTTGCCATTTTCGATAACAATACGAGATTCCACTTCTTCTTCCATTGCCATACCAGCTAATTCATCCGCGTCTAATGGCGCTTCAAAATTGGGGAGTGCAGCACGAATTAATAATGGCTTTTTTTGCCAGTATTCGTCTAAAAAAGTCTGTGCTGTCATACCGCCAAGAATGGTTAAAGGCGTGTTCATATCTGTCATAAAGGTCTCGAAATATAGTGTCTATAAGCGTTTTATGGATCTTAAATAAAAAGAGCCGATGAATCGGCCCTTTTTTATTGATAACGAATTTTAGTCAAAAATCAGTCACGGATTGCTTTGGCTTGAGCAACTGCATTACCAATGTAAGTCGCTGGTGTCAGCGTCTTCAATTCGGCTTTGGCTTGCTCTGGCATGTCTAGTGTATCAACAAACGCTTCGATCGTTGCTTGGTCAATCGCACGGCCACGAGTCAATTCTTTTAGTTTCTCGTATGGGGATTCGATACCGTAGCGACGCATTACCGTTTGAATTGGCTCAGCCAAGACTTCCCATGCGGCATCTAAGTCTGCGGCTAGGCGAGGTGCATTGATTTCTAATTTGCTGATGCCTTTTAAGGTGGCTTGATAAGCAATTAAGCTGTGCGCCAAACCAACACCAAGATTACGTAGAACTGTAGAATCCGTTAGGTCGCGTTGCCAGCGAGAGATAGGCAATTTTGCGCTCAAATGGCCCATAATGGCATTCGCAATGCCCAAGTTACCTTCAGAGTTCTCGAAGTCAATTGGATTAACTTTATGCGGCATAGTAGAAGAGCCAATTTCACCTGCAATGGTTTTTTGCTTGAAAAAGCCCATTGAAATGTAGCCCCAAACATCGCGGTCAAAATCGATCAAGATAGTGTTGAAACGAGCAATGGCATCGTACAATTCTGCGATGTAATCGTGTGGTTCAATTTGCGTTGTGTAAGGGTTCCAGGTTAAGCCCAAAGACGTCACAAACGTCTCAGCGTGGGCTTGCCAATCCACATCTGGATAAGCGGAAAGGTGTGCGTTGTAGTTACCGACAGCGCCGTTGATTTTGCCTAAGAACTCTACATTTTCGATTTGCTTAAGCTGGCGGCTAAGGCGTGCAGCGACGTTCGCCATTTCTTTACCAACAGTAGAAGGAGAGGCTGTTTGGCCGTGAGTACGAGACAACATTGGTTGCTCTGCGTGCTCAATGGCAAGGTCTTGAATCGCTTTAATCACATTGTTTAACTCTGGAGTAATGCCTTCTTCCAGCGCTTCACGCAGCATTAATGCATGTGACAAGTTATTGATGTCTTCCGAAGTACAAGCAAAGTGAACAAACTCAGAAATAGCTGCTAATTCCGCGTTGTCAGCCATTTTGTTTTTGATGAAGTATTCCACTGCTTTTACATCGTGATTGGTGGTTTTCTCAATGTCTTTGATGGCTTGAGCATCCGCTTCACTGAAGTTGTCAGCCAATTGGTCTAATACTGCGCTTGCTTGAGTGCTAAGTGCAGGCACTTCAATGATTTGTGGGTGGCTGGCAAGCGCCTGTAGCCAGCGAACTTCTACAATCACTCGCATACGCAGCAAGCCGTATTCGCTTACAGAGCGACGTAATACGTTTGTTTTCGAGCCATAACGGCCATCGATAGGAGAGATTGCATTTAAGCTAGTTAATTCCATTGAGATAACGCCTCGAGCATGGTTTTCAGGGAGTCGCTATTATAGGCAAAAGAGGCGAGGTAATACAGGGAGTTGAGAGTTGTATGGGCATAAAAAAGCCCAGATGTCGTTTAAATGGAAATATCTAAACGGCATCTGGGCTTGGTGTTACTGAAACCTCTCTAAATCGAGAGAAGGTTTAGCCTTACAGTGTTGCTAAAGCTTGGTTGAATGTTGCGCTTGGGCGCATGACTTTTTCAACGGCATCTAGGTCAACATGGTAGTAACCAGATAGACCTGCTGGTTTACCTTGTACTGCAGCCAGTTCAGCAACGATTGTGTCTTCTTTCGCTGTTAGCTCTTTTGCTAATGGTGCGAATTTCGCAGCAAGATCGGCGTTTTCAGTTTGTGCTGCCAACTCTTGAGCCCAGTACATTGCTAGGTAGAAGTGGCTACCACGGTTGTCGATACCGCCAACTTTACGAGAAGGAGACTTGTTAGTGTCTAGCAATTTTCCTGTTGCTTTATCTAGGCATTTCGCAAGTACTTTTGCTTTCTCGTTGTCATTCTTGATGCCAAGCTCTTCAAAAGAAACCGCCACAGCTAAGAATTCACCAAGTGAATCCCAACGTAGGTAGTTTTCTTCCATTAGCTGTTGAACGTGCTTAGGAGCAGAACCACCCGCACCTGTTTCATACATGCCGCCGCCGTTTAGCATTGGAACGATAGACAACATTTTCGCAGACGTACCAAGCTCCAAGATTGGGAACAAGTCAGTTAGGTAATCACGTAGGATGTTACCTGTTACTGAAATCGTGTCTTCGCCACGAATGATGCGTTCCATAGAGAAACGGATCGCTTCGTTGTAAGGCATGATGCGAATGTCTAGGCCTGTTGTGTCGTGGTCTTTTAGGTAAAGCTCTACTTTCTTACGAAGTTCGTTATCGTGAGAACGTTCTTCTTCTAACCAGAACACCGCTGGTGTGTCAGATTGACGAGCACGAGTAACGCCAAGTTTTACCCAGTCGCGGATTGGAGCGTCTTTTGTTTGACATGCGCGCCAGATATCGCCTTTCTCTACAGCGTGCTGCATAAGAACGTTACCTTGAGCGTCTACAACGCGCATTGTGCCAGCTTCAGCGATTTCAAATGTTTTGTCGTGAGAACCGTATTCTTGTGCTTTTTGCGCCATCAAACCAACGTTTGGAACCGTACCCATTGTTGTTGGATCGAATTCGCCGTTTGTTTTACAGAAGTTAATAGTCTCTTGGTAGATACGAGCGTAAGTGCGATCTGGAATAACCGCTTTCGCATCATGTGCTTTGCCGTCACGGCCCCACATTTTACCAGAGTTACGGATCATCGCAGGCATAGATGCATCAACGATCACGTCACTTGGTACGTGCAAGTTAGTGATGCCTTTATCGGAATCAACCATGGCCAACTCTGGACGTGTGTTGTAAACGTCTTGAATCGCTTGTTTGATTTCTTCTTGTTTTGCTTCAGGAAGCGTTTGGATCTTGTCGTATACGCTGCCTAAACCGTTGTTTGGGTTAACGCCGATTTCTTTAAACAATTCGCCATATTTTTCAAATACGTCTTTGTAGAAAACTGTCACAGCATGGCCGAATACGATTGGGTGAGACACCTTCATCATGGTTGCTTTCAAATGCACAGACCACATGATGTTGTCTTCTTTCGCTTCTTGCATAGACGCTTCAAAGAATTCACGTAGTTTCGTGCAGCTGATGTTCATGCTGTCTAAGATTTCGCCTTCAAGAAGAGGAAGCGATTTTTTCAATTCAACAGAACCGTCTTTTTTGACGAATTCGATGTTCACGGTTTGAGCAGAATCCATAGTCACGGATTGCTCAGAAGAGTAGAAGTCGCCATCACGCATGTGATCAACATGAGAAATAGAGGTTTTTTTCCATTTGCCCATTGAATGTGGGTTTTTGCGAGCAAAGCCTTTAACAGCGGCTGGTGCGCGACGGTCAGAGTTACCTTGACGTAAAACTGGGTTTACCGCACTACCAAGTACTTTCGCATAACGCGCTTGGATGTCTTTTTCTTCGTCAGTTGTTGGATTTTCTGGGTACTCAGGAAGTCCGTAACCTTGTGCGTTTAACTCTTTGATTGCTGCATTAAGCTGAGGCAAAGAGGCACTGATGTTAGGCAGTTTTACGATGTTTGCTTCAGGAGAAGCGGTTAAGTCACCTAAGAATTGAAGGCCATCTTCTACTTGCTTATCCGCAGGAAGAAGGTCAGAGAAGCCTGCAAGAATACGGCTTGCTAAAGAGATATCAGTGAGTTGTAGTTCGATATCTGCTTCTTTTGCAAAAGCGCCAAAGATAGGAAGCAAAGAAGACGTCGCTAATGCTGGTGCTTCATCAGTCAACGTGTAGTAAATAGTTTGTTTTGACATGTAATTCCCCTAACGTTTCAGACTGCTTAAATAGACAGTCCATTGAATCTAAGATGACTTTATAGCTGTCGCTCTTTGCTTTAGTAAACAGAGAGCGAATTGAGCAGATTAAAAATTCGATCAATATACTACCTAAAAATAGAAAGTAGAGATATCGGCTTCAATATATACTCAAAATTGATTTCAGTTATTCTTACTCAATTCGTCTGTCATTGGCGAACTGAGAGTAATGTGTTTAGACAATATTAACCATTTGACTCTAATGCGTTGAGTAAGCTTTTGCGTTTGAAAATTAAATGCCAGCGACGTCCGCCAAGCTGACGCCATAACATGGCGGCGCGAACGCCCGCCATTAAAATGCTACGTACTTGGTTGGCAATATGTGGTTGTTGTAAAAAACGACTGTCGCCACGCACTTGAATACGAAATGGTAAAGTGCTTAAAGTGTCTTGGTACATGCCAGAAATCGACGCAATGATATTTTCGTGTAACACGCTGTCGTAATGGGCTTTTTTCTGTTCGATTTGAGTGATTTTACGACCAATGACAGGCAATATATCTGGCGCTTTGGCGAGTTTGCTTTCAAGGTGAACCAAGCTCAATGCATAACGCAATGTCTCTGGGTTAATGCTGCCTCGATCTTTACTAAGCGCTTTTTTGGCAATACTTTGGCCCGCAGAAAGGTGCGTTGAGTAAAGCGATTCTCCGCCATAAATATCGGCGGTAGAAGGGGCGTTGAGCATTAAAATACTGTCAACCAAAGGCTGTAAATTGGTGTTATCCACTTTGCCTGTTTTGGCTAATATTGCGACCAACTCCGCGGCTTGAAAAATAGCGGCTAAAGCAATCGCTTGTTCTTTCTCTTTACTGCTCACGTCATTACACTCTCTATTTATTAAAGGCGACGTTGATAATTCCGCCGCCAAGGCAGATTTCATCCACATAAAAAACAACAGATTGACCCGGTGTGATGGCGCGCTGAGGTTCAACAAAAGACACTTCAATACGGCCATCGGCTAATTCATGAAGGGTGCAATCTTGATCCGCTTGGCGATAGCGACATTTGGCTTTACAGGTCAAAGGCAGGTTTGGCTTTTCGCGTGCGACCCAGTCGAAGTTGTCAGCAATCAAGTGTGTTTTGAAAAGCGATTCATGCTGTCCGCCTTGTGTTACCACAAGAACATTTCGAGAGAGGTCTTTCTCAACCACGTACCAAGGATCGTCGGAATAGTTTGCTAAACCGCCAATGCCCAAACCTTGTCGTTGCCCAATGGTGTGATACATCAAGCCATGGTGGCGCGCAATTTTGTCGCCTTCCAATGTTTCAATGTCCCCTGGTTGAGCGGGCAAATATTGTTCTAAGAAATCTTTAAAGCGGCGTTCGCCAATGAAACAAATGCCTGTGCTGTCTTTCTTATTGTGCGTAACAAGGCCAAACTCTTCTGCAAGACGACGAACTTCGGGCTTTTCCAATTCGCCAACGGGGAACAGTGTCTTAGCAATTTCGTCCTTGCCGACAGCGTATAAAAAGTAGCTTTGGTCTTTGTTGCCATCCAAACCTTTTAATAAAAGCGGCTCGCTATCTTGCTCTCCACGACGCACATAATGCCCTGTGGCAATGTAATCTGCGCCAAGTGCTAAGGCGTATTCAAGGAAGGCTTTGAATTTGATTTCTTTATTACAAAGGATGTCTGGATTCGGTGTTCGGCCCGCTTTGTATTCTTCTAAAAAATGCTCAAATACATTGTCCCAATATTCGGCAGCAAAGTTAGCGGTATGAAGCGTGATGCCCAGTTTATCAGAGACGGCTTGCGCATCGGCAAGGTCGTCTTTCGCTGTGCAATATTCCGTGCCGTCGTCTTCGTCCCAGTTCTTCATGAACAGGCCTTCGACCTGATAACCCTGTTGCATCAAAATAAGTGCTGAAACGGACGAATCCACACCGCCAGACATGCCGACGATAACTTTTTTTGTGCTGTTTGCGTTGTTCGCAATAGGGTTTTCTTTCATGACCTGATCATTCTCATTGTAAAAACGGTGGTAAAAGCACTTTCAAAAAAGGCTCATATTTAAATGGTTACGAAGAGGCTGACGCCTCAGGTAAAATTTTGCTGGCCATTGTAGCATTTTCTCTACGGTGAAACAGGGTGGAGAAACTGATCAGACAAAAACGACAAAGGTATTATGGGGTTGCGAAGCGAATCTTCAATGCAGGCTTTGATTAATGGACTGCGATGAGACAGTTTCATCACTTCTTCATAGGTTAGCCAATGACTGGAAACAATGTCAGAGTCCAATGCCTGATGCGTTGGTTCTATGGCTTCACATAAGAAACACAAACGATGATAAGTGTCTGCGCCTTCGAATGGCGTGAAAGAATACATGCCCAATAAGCCTGTGGGTTCTATGTGCCAGCCTGATTCTTCTGCCGTTTCTCGAGTCACCGCTTCTATAGCGCTTTCGTTATTTTCTATGTGTCCGGCTGGTTGATTTAGAACGAGGGTTTCGTCTTGCCATTCCTTCACCATGAGATACTCTGTTGTCATGGTTTTTGGGTTGAGTCTTGTTACTAGGGCGGCGACGGTTAGATGAGGAAGACTTCCTCTGTCTTTGTTGTTCAAAATTCGATACCTCTTTGGCTAAATCGTCAGTAGGATCTACGTGTCGCCATTGACCAACCGTTGTGTTTTCTAATGTATAAGGGCCAATGGCGTATCTAATTAGGCGTAAGGTAGGGAAGCCAACGGCCGCCGTCATTCGGCGGACTTGGCGGTTTTTTCCTTCACGAATTTGCAATGATAGCCAGCTCGTGGGAATGTGTTCTCTGTGCCTTACTGGTGGAATTCTGCCCCAAACATTGGGTTCGTCGATTTTGTCCGCTTGCGCAGGTTTGGTCAGTCCATCTTTTAACTCAACGCCTTTTCTAAGCTGAATTAAAGCGTCTTCCGTGATGTCGCCTTCGACTTGAACCCAATAGGTTTTTGGTAACTTAAAATCGGGTGAGGCGATAATGTGTTGCAATGCGCCTTGGTTGGTGAGGAGTAATAACCCTTCAGAGTCAAAATCCAGTCGTCCAGCGGGGTAAAAATCAGGTGCCTCGATGAAGTCTTTTAATGTCGCTTTGTCGCCTTCTTTTGAAAATTGGCTCATGACGCGGAAGGGTTTGTTGAATAAAATTAAGTTTGAAGGCATGTATCAATCAAGGAGTTAATATAAAAAAATAAGAAAGAAAAGTAAGTGAAATACAGGCTTGGGAGTCGCTTTGTATCTTACTCTTTTCAGATAAAGAGTAAGATAGCAAAATCGTTTGAAGATAGCGATTGCGAGAAGGAGTTAGGCTGGTTGTTGTTTTTCTTTTTCAATTGGTGTGATTTGTGTGGCGTGTAGCCCTCGATCACCTGGTTCTGTGCCGAACATGACGACTTGTCCTGCTTTGAGCGTTTTATAGCCTTCAACTTGAATAGCCGAGTAGTGAATAAACAAATCTTCATCAAATTCATCTGAGACAATAAAGCCATATCCTTTTGCATTGTTAAACCACTTCACCGAACCTTGATGCATGAGTTACTCCTTAATTTCGAATGTTAAAGGCTTTGTGTTGATCATCTTGCGTAATAGGTGCAAATTTTTCTCATCAAACGGTGCTAGAATATAAATATCAGCTAGGGCTATAAAGGCCGCTAATACTAGGTGCGCACTGCATTTGCTTTCCTTACCAAAAGCGTAGAAGTGGATTAAGAATTTGTAAAATTCAAAGGGCCATGTAAAGTGTAGAAATATGTAATGCTTATATAGTGCGTAAAATAAACAAAACCGTAATACGTGCTAATTGCGCAAATTACATGAAATAGGTAGCCTCAGAGGCGTGGGATGATTGTAAATCAACAAATTAGACTAATATCAGAAGATGATCAGCAAGGGCACAGCAACATTGCCATTGCGCCAGAAGAAACAAAACTGCAACCGCCTTCCATGTATCAGGTGGTTTTGTTTAATGATGACTATACGCCAATGGATTTTGTCGTATTTGTTTTACAACGGTTTTTTTCAATGGATGGAGAAAAGGCGAATCAAGTGATGTTGGAAGTTCATCAAAAAGGGAAAGGTGTGTGTGGCATTTACCCTTTTGATATTGCTGAAACGAAAGTCGCCATGGTACAACAATTCGTAGAGCAAAATGAGCACCCTTTAATGTGTGACCTACAAAAGGTCGACTGATTCAGAGTGAGGGAATAGCAATGTTAGATAAAGAACTAGAGCAAACCCTGAATACAGCGTTTAAAGCGGCGCGTGACAAACGCCATGAATTCATGACCGTAGAGCATTTATTGTTGGCTCTCATAGAAAACCCTGCTGCATTGAGCGTCTTAAAAGCCTGCGGTGTGGAGTTGGATGTATTAAGTAAGGAACTAGAAGAGTTTGTTGATAGCACAACACCTTTGATTCCTGAAGACGATGAAGAACGAGAAGTTCAGCCGACATTAGGTTTTCAGCGAGTGCTGCAACGTGCTGTTTTTCATGTTCAATCATCTGGTAAACGTGAAGTCACAGGCGCTAATGTATTAGTGGCTATTTTCAGTGAGCAAGAAAGCCAGACGGTTTATTTATTGAAGCGTCACGGTGTTGCTCGAATTGATGTGGTTAACTTTGTCGCTCATGGTATTTCTAAAGCGGGGGACTCTTCTTCAGAAGAAATGGATCAAAATGATGAGTCTGAAGATTCTTCTGTTGCTCCTTTGCAAAAATTCGCAACGAACCTAAATGAAGAAGCGAAAGCGGGAAAAATTGACACGTTAATCGGTCGTGAATACGAAGTAGAGCGAGTGATACAAACCTTGTCTCGTCGTCGTAAAAATAACCCGTTGTTAGTCGGTGAGTCTGGAGTCGGTAAAACCGCCATTGCTGAAGGGCTTGCGAAGCGTATTGTAGATGGTCAAGTGCCGGATGTGATTGCTGATGGTGTGGTTTATTCATTGGATTTAGGTGCCTTGCTAGCGGGTACAAAATACCGCGGTGATTTTGAAAAACGTCTTAAGCAATTGCTGGGGGAATTGAAAAAATTGCCTCATGCGATTTTGTTTATCGATGAAATTCATACCATTATTGGCGCTGGTGCTGCTTCTGGTGGTGTTATGGATGCGTCTAATTTATTGAAACCTGTGTTGAGTTCTGGAGGGTTGCGTTGTATCGGTTCAACGACTTTCCAAGAATTTCGTGGTGTGTTTGAAAAAGATCATGCCTTGGCGCGTCGTTTCCAGAAAATTGATGTGAACGAGCCAAGTGTGGATGACACTTATCAAATACTGAAAGGCATTGTTGGAATGTTCGAAGAGCATCACCAAATTAAGTATGAAGAGTCTGCGTTATTGGCGGCGTCGGAATTGGCGCAACGTTATGTGACGGATCGTCATATGCCTGATAAAGCCATTGATGTCGTCGATGAAGCGGGAGCCTTCCAGCGCCTTCAGCCTGAAGAAACTCGCAAGTCAGTTATTACCGTGACTGAAATTGAAGATATCGTTTCTAAAATTGCCAGAGTACCTGTGAGAGCGGTCAATTCAGATGATAGGCAAGTGCTGTCGAACCTTGATCGTAATTTGAAAATGGTGGTGTTTGGCCAAGATGACGCGATTGATTCGTTGTCTGCTGCGATTAAATTGTCTCGTGCAGGGTTGAAAGCAGAACAAAAACCGATTGGCTCTTTCTTGATGGCAGGCCCAACTGGGGTTGGTAAAACAGAAGTAACCAAGCAGCTTGCTAAGCAATTAGGTCTTGAACTCATTCGCTTTGATATGTCTGAGTATATGGAACGTCATGCGGTTTCTCGTTTAATTGGTGCGCCACCGGGTTATGTTGGTTTTGATCAAGGTGGCTTATTAACGGAAGCAGTGACGAAAAATCCTCACAGTGTTGTGTTATTAGATGAAATAGAGAAAGCGCACCCTGAAGTCTTTAACTTACTGTTGCAAGTTATGGATCACGGCACATTGACGGACAATAATGGTCGCAAGGCAGATTTCCGTAATGTGATTTTGATTATGACGTCTAATGCGGGTGCAGAAGAGCTTGCGCGCCGATCTATCGGTTTCTCAAGTCAAGATAACTCTACGGATGGTATGGAAGTGATCAATCGTACTTTCACGCCAGAGTTTAGAAACCGTCTTGATGCAGTTATTCAGTTCCAGCAGCTTGATGAGCGTATCATCTTTAATGTGGTGGATAAGTTCTTGGTTGAATTGCAGGTTCAGCTTGATCCTAAAGGTGTTTTGCTGGAAGTGTCCGATACCGCACGAGGTTGGTTGGCGAATAAAGGTTATGATCGTCAGATGGGCGCTCGCCCAATGGCTCGAGTAATTCAAGAGCATCTGAAAAAGCCTTTGGCGGATCAAATACTCTTTGGCGATTTGCATGACGGAGGTCATGTCAAAGTGTCATTGGATGAAGAAAGTGACGAGCTTAAATTTGATGTCATCAAAGAAGCGGTTGTTCATTAGCAACCGTTTCAGTCTTCCATGCTTTCTGCCTTTAGTGCTCTCCTATCCTAATGAAGGGTGAAATGATAAGCATAAAAAAACCAGAC
>CALLIL010000018.1 GCA_938009755.1 uncultured Marinomonas sp. | reverse complement strand
CAAACCAACATAAAGCGAATTAATATGTAGACGTTTCATAAGACTTCATTTTTTTGATCGCTCACCCACAAACCTAAGCCTATGAATGTCGATCTTCTGAAGTCCCCAGCGAACGTCCACACAAATTATCTGATTATCTATTTTAAAGAGCGTTGCCAATCCACTTAAGCCACTCAACTTCTTAAACCTAATTAAGATGCTAAGCCCTGTCCGTGTCAGCGAGGGCGTATATTAAGGATATACAGATTTTGTGCAACCCTTTTCAACGAATTAATGTAATTAAATAGCAAAAAACAATATTGTGGTTAATAAAGCATCAACCCCTTCATATTCATTCGAATAACAAAGCCAAAAAAAGCCCAAATCCTATATTAGGAAATGAGCTTTAGAGGAAATAAAAACAACCTTTCTTACAATGCAGCTTCTCTTCGACGCTTTATTTCATAGACAACAGCAATCAAAACCGTGATTGAAATCATAACTAACCCAAGCGCATTAACTGCTGGCGTCAATCCAGTTCTCACTTTCGACGCAATATAGACAGTAAGTGTTGTGTCATACCCTTTCACAAACAAAGTCGTATTGTAGTTTTCAAAGGACTGCAAAAAAGCAATCGCAGCAGCAGAAATAATAGCGGGTTTTAGATACGGAAGCAGAATACGACGGAAAGTTTGCCACTGCGTTGCTCCGAGACTTAAAGCAGCATTCTCTAAAGTTCTATCAAAGCGCTGCAATCGAGCCAACACCATTAACATGACATAAGCTGCGACAAAAGTTGTTTGAGCAACAACCGTCAGAAATACACCACCACTCACAGACAAACTTTTCCAAAATATTAATGTTGATATACCAATAATAACCCCAGGAGTCAGTAATGGGGACATCATTAGAGTATAAACAAATGTTTTAGCTTTCCCTTGATAAGTCGATAGCAACAAAGCACAACAAATACCAATAGGGATAGCAACTATCAACACACCAGCGGCCACAATAATACTGATTAGAAGTGCATCCCACATAGCTCCATCATTTGCTAATGCCTCGAACCATTTCAACGTCGCTCCCTTCCAAGGAGAAACTGTTGGGAAGCGACTATCATTAAACGTCGCTAACCCCATTACAATAAGAGGTGTGAACAAGTATAAGAAAAATACGCCTATATAAAAGCGAACCGCGAATCGCATAATGGTTTCAGATCTCATTTTGCAATATCCCCCAACCCAACTTTAAAGACACGCATAACCAAAGCAATAAAGCCAATACACATCACCAAGAGCAAGAATGCATATGCTGCACCTTGATTCCAATTCCCACCCTCAAAAAACCAATTATAAATGATCTGCGTAAACCATCGACTTCCCGGCGAACCCAACAGAGCAGGAACGGCATAGCTGCCTGCCGCGAGCATAAACGTCATAATACAACCTGTTGCAATACCCGGCTTCGCATGAGGAATAACAACTCGCCAGTGCGTCCTAATCCATCCAGCACCCAAATTACGAGCCGCTTTGATCTGATTAGAATCTAGACTCTCAATAGCGTTATATATTGGGAAAATCATAAACAAAATGTAGGCATAGACCATGCCGATCAAAACCCCACCATCACCAGACAAGAATCTAATCGGACGATCGATAAAGCCTAACCCTAGCAATAAAGCGTTCAATGGGCCTTTGTAAGCAAGAATGATGTACCAGGAAAAAGTACGTAAAATTTCATTAATCCAAAAAGGAATAATTAACAGAAGCAAACACAAAGCCGCCTTTTGCGGCGTTGCTACTTTTGCTAAATAAAAAGCAATTGGATAGCTCACGAACAAGGTTAATACTGTAACCAAGACGCTTGACCACAGCGTTTTAAAGAAAATCGCAAGATGGATATCATTATTAAATAAGGTTTCATAGTTCACTAATGAAAATGCATCTTTTGGACCACCCACCTCTGAAGGCAATAAGTTTGGCTTTAAAGAATAATCAATCATCAATATTTGAGGGAGTATCACTAGAATAACAAGCCATACTACAACCATTCCCAAAATACCAAACGCCAATCCAGCACCAAAACGAGATTTAAGCTGATTAAACATTATCCTCTCCAGCAATGATAATGGCGTTTTCTTCATCGTATGAAAGGTCAACAGGAGCACCAATCTTCAACGCATCAGAAAATTGATGGGTACCCAGCTGAATCGACAGCGCCTGGTTAGCCGATGCATTGGCATGTAAAGTAAGGTACGAGCCTTCAAAATTAACTTCATCAATATCAGCATGAACCGTATGCATACCCTCTTCAGACTGTAGTCTGAAGTGCTCAGGACGAATAAATAAGGTGGCTTCACTACCAACGACCAAGTTGCCATAAGAACGCCCAGCCAGTTTCCCCATCGGCCCACAGTCCAACACAGCGACACCAGAATCAGATGACAACACCTTGCCTCTGATACCATTATTCTCCCCAACAAAAGAAGCGACAAATGCAGTGTGGGGATCACGATAAAGCGTAATAGGATCCGCAACCTGCTGAATTTTTCCGGCAGACATAACCGCCACACGATCAGACATAGTAAGCGCTTCGCCCTGATCATGAGTAATATAAATAAAGGTAATCCCTGTTTTACGCTGAATTTCTTTCAATTCCGTACGCATATGTTGGCGCAATTTCAGGTCCAACGCAGATAAAGGTTCATCAAGCAATAACACTTGAGGCTCTACAGCCAATGCTCGTGCTATCGCAATACGTTGCTTTTGCCCTCCAGATAATTCCGATACTTTTTTTGTACCACTCCCCTCCAAAGCAACAAGTTCTAACAGTCTATCCGATGCTTTTTTGCGCTCATTTTTTGGAACACCACGAACCTCAAGGCCAAATTCAATATTCTCAGCCACCGTCATTAGAGGAAAAAGTGCAAGATTTTGAAAAATCATCGATGTAGGGCGCTTATTAGCAGGAACCCCCTTCATACTTTTCCCACCAATCTTCACATCACCCTGTGTTGGGTCTAAAAAGCCACTAATCATATTTAAAATTGTGGTTTTGCCACAGCCAGAAGGCCCTAAAAAACTAAAGAACTCACCTGACTCTATTTTCAAATCTGTCTTTTGAATTGCTGTAAAATCGCCAAATTGCATCACTGTGTTATCTAAATGAACACTACTATCCATACTTCTCTCTCTGATGTTTTTCTTAGAATATGAAGACCTCTTGCAGAACCAAACAACAAGAGGTCTTACTCGGTTTTATGCCGACAAGTAGCGGTCTTGATATTCATTACGTAGAGCAACATACCAAGGCTCTTGAATAGGCCACCACCAAAGATTAGCAAGGTCGTCTCTGTTGTAAGAATCTTGGAAGAATTTCTTAACTTCTGTAGGAAGCAGCTCATCAGCTCCTTTAGAAGTAGTGTTATAACCTGTTGCTTTTACAAACATTGCACCTGCTTCAGGGGTGTAATACCAATTAATGAATTCATAAACCGAATCAATATTATTGGCATTCTTAGGTATAACAAAACCTTCCATCCAAGCCAACGCACCCTCTTTTGGCGCACCATAAGCAATTGATTCGCCCTCTGACTGCAATTTGAACGCAGTGCTGTCCCATGTTTGACCAATAATAGCGCCATTAGCACGGAATGCGCCTTGCGCTTCATTAGCCGTTGACCAGAACTGAGCAAGAGAACTTTTGTGCTCTGATGCAACTTTTAAGATAACATCAAAGTTTGCTCGCATCGCTTTTTCGTTTTTGTACGAATCAAGCAACGGGTACGGCAATTTGCCCGCTTGCTCTAACCATAAACCAATACCAACTAGAGCAGAATGGCCTCGAACTGTAACGCCGCCTTCATGCTCAGGCTTCCACAAATCACCATAACTCAAGTTATTAGGATCTACATCTGCATAGTCTTTGTTATAAGCAATGGCCTCAGTTCCCCAATCAGAAGGGGCAAAGTAACGCTTACCGTTCACAACCCCACCAACATCTGAGCCAGACAAAGCGCTCTCTAAACAACCATCCCAGTTGATTCTCTTCACATCAAGAGGTTGAATTAAATCATAATCGACATAACCAGGCACACGGTCAACCGTTGGCATGATGATATCAAACCCTGTCCCATCTGAAGCACGCAGTGAGTTTAGCAACTCATCATTTGTACCATATGGAGTGAAAGTCGCATTAATGCCAGTTTTTTCTTTGAAGTCTTTCAGCATTTCATCTGTAATGTAACCAGCCCAAGCGTAAATTCTCAGCTCTTTATTAGCCGCTACGGCTTTATTGAGCATGAGCGGTGTTGCAGCAATAGCGCCTGCCACCGACGCGCCCTTAACAAATTGACGACGAGAAAAAGTCATTGGTTAACTCCTTTAGTTTAGTAATGGTTCATGTTTTCTATAAACGGGTATCAAGTCATTCAATATGACATCTATTAAGCCTTTGCCTAATATGATTTTTACTCTATTACAAAATAATGACGAAAAAGTTACCACGCCAGCTTTTTTGATTGCATATAAAGATGAAAAAATAATAATGCACTAATAAGCAAAATTGTGTCGCTATGAGGCAAAATTATGATTTTCTAATCACGGCTATCGGCTACACTCTAATTAATAGAATACATAAAACCTTTAAACAACCCACTAATTTATACCTCCCCAAGCAATTGCTTTTTTGGCTATCAATTAAGCATAAAAAAATCCAGCCATATTGGCTGGATTTTTTTATTCATCACTCGGACTCAGAACTTAAGTTTAGAACAGTACGCGTGCTTTTACGGTACCTTCAACTTCTTTAAGCTTCTCAAGCGCCAAATGCCCTTCGTCTGCATCTACATCCATTACCATATATCCCAATTTTTCCGTCGTACGAAGATATTGGCCTGTAATATTGATGTTGTTATCTGAGAAAATAGCGTTGATTTTTGACAGTACGCCAGGACGGTTTTCATGAATATGCAAAAGACGATGATTGTCTGATTGTGCAGGCAATGCAACTTCAGGAAAGTTAACAGCCGCAATCGTCGTACCTACATCAGAATATTTGATCAACTTCTCAGCGACTTCGATACCAATATTCTCTTGTGCTTCCATTGTGCTACCACCAATATGAGGCGTTAGAATCACGTTATCTAAGCCACGCAATGGTGAAACGAATTCTTCTGTATTGCCTTTTGGTTCAACTGGGAATACATCCACAGCGGCACCCGCCAAATCACCCGCTTTAATCGCATCAGCAACGGCGTCTAAATCAGCAACGGTTCCACGAGAAGCATTCATAAAGATAGCGCCTTTCTTCATTTGAGAAACTTCTTTTGCACCAATCATCAATTTCGTCGAGTTTGTTTCAGGCACATGCAAACTGATCACATCACTCGTAGACAGCAGCTCTTTCAAACTCTTGATCTGACGCGCATTACCTAGTGGCAATTTAGTCACGATATCGTAGAAGCACACTTCCATACCAAGAGACTCAGCCAACACACTCAACTGAGTACCAATGCTACCGTAGCCTATGATACCCAATCGCTTACCACGAGTTTCATAAGAACCAACAGCGGACTTAATCCAACCACCACGATGACACGCGGCATTTTTAGCAGGAATAGCACGCAGTAATAGAATCAATTGGCCCAGTGCCAACTCCGCAACACTACGAGTATTAGAGTAAGGTGCATTAAAGACAACAATGCCTTTGGAACTTGCCGCATCCAGATCCACCTGATTTGTACCGATACAAAAACAACCGATACTCACCAACTTATTCGCGTGCTCCAATACTTTGGCTGTTAACTGCGTACGAGAACGAATACCAATAAAGTGCGCTTCCGAGATTTTCTCGATAAGCTCATCTTCCGCCAATGCTGTTTTGTGATATTCAATGTTGGTATAGCCAGCGTCATTTAATGCTTCAATCGCAGATTGATGAACACCTTCTAACAACAAGATCTTAATTTTATCTTTGTCTAGTGAGTTGTTACTCATGGCTTGTTTAACTTCTCTATTGTGGTGGGGGAAATTTGGTGCTTATGCTAACACAAAATAATAGGCAATTTTATGTCGTTATAAGAATGTATTTCATTATAACAAGAGGAAGGCTCATAAAAAATGCGGTATATCAGCCTTCCTGGTTAACTCCTTTATAATTGCGCTTTTCTCGTCAAGTAAACGGCAGTTTCCACATGATGCGTATAAGGGAATTGATCAAACATGGCATAACGAACTACATCATGAGTGGTAGACAAGGCTTCTAAATTCGCTTTCAACGTTTCAGGGTTACAAGAAACATAAAGAATAGAATCAATTTTTCGTATTAATTCTACTGTCGCATCATCCAATCCAGCTCTCGGTGGATCCACCAACACAACGGAAGGAGACAGTTCACTCACACCTGCTTGGACTAAGCTTTTCGGCAGTTCCACATCGCCATTCAAGGCGGCCGAAACATCTTCACTTGCCATTTTCACGACTTGGATATTCTTCATCCCATTCATCGCAATATTAAGTTGCGCAGAGTTTACTGACACCTTTGATATTTCAGTAGCGACAACCCGATCAAAACGTCGCGCTAGAGGAATTGAAAAATTTCCATTACCACAATACATTTCTAGCAAATCACCCGACGCATTTTCAGTCACATCAAGCGCCCATTCCAACATTTTTTCACTGATGCCGGCATTAGGCTGAGTAAAGCTATTTTCAACTTGTTGATAATGATATTTTTCACCGTGTACGGTGAGTGTTTCCATCACAAAATCACGAGTAAGGATTTGCTTCTTCTTACGACTACGGCCGATAAAATGGCACGCAGGAAAAGCACGATCTAATAGCTTAGCCGCCGCATTCCACTCTTCATCAATTGGCTTATGGTAAAGCAAGCTAATCAAAGCTTCGCCTGTTGTAGTGGTCAGAAAGTCCACCTGAAAAAGCTTATGGCGTAAAATAGGCACGTCACGTACCGCATCAAGAAGCTTTGGCATAAGCGCATTAATTTGTTCAGATGCAGCAAGAAATTGATCAGTTCGAATAGGCGTTCTCGGATCTGCAGAGTCAAACATGGCGTAAAATAAGTCATCGCCATCATGCCAAATACGAAATTCTGCTCTCATTCGGTAATGAGATGGTTTGCTTGCGTACACTTCCATTTCAGGCAAAGAAAGAGACGACATTAATTCTGCCAGCTCTGCCTGCTTAGCTTGCAGCTGTTGTTCATACATTTCTGGTTTGATCTGATCCGGTCTCATGGCTGCTGGCTCTCTTGGAAGTGATAGAAACGAACTGTCCTAAAAAATAATAAAATGGTTATTGCCCTTGGTCGACGATAACGCGCGGCATTATACGAGTTCCACCAGCACAAATCTAATCAGCCATTAAAATCCATCGATGAAAGTCAGTGCAAATATTCAGGACCTAACAAAATGGCCATAGACAGGGTTAATGAAAACTCACCTTCAAAGTCATTTTCCGATTCATGAGTAAACTGTGGTTTTATTTGCCCAATTAACCAGTCTTGATAAATAAATCGCTCATACTGCAAGTTATATAAGACAGTGTCTGGCTCAACAAAATGCTCTCCCGATTGCAAAAAACTAAGCTGATAGCTGAATTGATTCTTTTCATTGATGACATGGTGTAGAAAAAAGTTTTCTCGCGTATAAAAAAGCCCGTCTTGATCGAGCCAAACCGTACTAAAATCCGCACCATAATTCAGGTTTTCTGTCACTTGATGGCTAGCGCCAATGCCATAACGAGCACCAACACCATCAGAATAATAAGCAAAAGCTTCTTGCTTCTGCCACCACTGCCAGTTTGAGTACTCATGACCTTGAGAGAAGCGCAAACGCATAAAAGGATCAAAAGGAAAGTCGATCAACACACCAAGGTCAAAATCCGCGCCTAAGTCTGATTTTACAAACCGCACCGCGGTTGAAAAGCTCGATTGAAAAGCCGAACTGATCACACTATCGCCTTCTGTTGATTCACCACGAACATTCTCAGGTGTTAAGGCGTTGCCATCAGACTCAATGACTAAGCGCAACCTATCTTGCGTATTTGGGAGCTTTAATTGTGCATTGAGGTTAAAAAAGCCAGAAGTGTTTTCTTCTGTAATACCGCCTTCATTGAAGATGGAACCAAAGCGCATTTGAATCTGACTTTCTGAAGCCCCCAAACTGGGTCTGCCCGATAAGAAGGCATCCATATTGTTAGACCAGCCACCTATGGTTCTCGACATGACATGATGTGTGTCTTGCCACCAAGGGAGCTCTTCTTCATTATCTTGTTCCACTTCATCTGCAGCTAACGACGCCGTATTATTTATGGCGTCGTTAGCACAAACAAGGGAAGAGAACAGTACACTAAAACAAAACATTGCACTGTGAACACGCTTCCAACGACACAGCTTGTGCATTGCCTTTTTCATCAGCCTCTCAGCATTGCTTGAATCATCAGCGAGGAGTTTTCAGCCGCTACTTTCAGGTATTCTTCAAAGCTTTGAGGAGACTCTTTACCGGCAATATCCGATAAAGAACGCACAACAACAAAAGGCGTTTCAAATTTAAAACACACTTGAGCTACCGCGGCCGCTTCCATCTCAACAGCAACCAGATCCGGAAAGGTAGCTCGCACAGATTCCACACGGACAGGATCATTCATAAAGCTATCGCCCGTACCGATCAGACCGACTTTTGCTTGAATTGTTGTAACGGACGCTACCGCGGCTTTTGCCTGATCAATGAGGGTTTGATCGGCAGCATAAGTCGCCGGCATATTCGGCACTTGTCCCATCACATAACCAAACGCAGTCACATCGACATCATGATGCACAACCTGATCAGAAATAACGACATCGCCTACATTAAGGTCTGGATCAAAACCACCAGCCGAGCCGATGTTAATCACATATTCAGGCTTATATTGAGACAATAACAACGTCGTTGAAACGGCCGCGTTGATTTTTCCAATGCCAGACTTCAACAATACAACGTCTTTTCCTTCAAAATGGCCAAGAAAGAAATCACAACCTGCAATACTCTCTTCTCGAACATCTGTCATCCATGCTTTGATAACAGCCACTTCTTCGTCCATCGCACCAATCAGACCAATAACACTCATTCTGTACTCCTAAAACTCATACTGTATTCATTCATTAAAATCATGCTCTGCTCTGTGTCATTACTTGCTCTGCAAACGCCTGTATTTCTTGACTAGAATGAGGTTTATCCACATTAGAAACCCTCACATTAGCTGGCATGCTAGGCCAATTCTGTATCGAGAAAAACCGAATGTTTGGGAACTCGCTTTGCAGTGTCAGCAACAATTCATGGGGTTGAGGTTCAAGCAGCACGACAGTTAACGCCGTATGATACGACAAAGCCACGTTAGAGTAATTCAAATCATTTACCCACTGCACCAATAAGTCATACTCACTTAGTACGGAATGCCAGATCGCTTTTGTCACTCTGCTTCCACCAACGAGCAGCCAAGATTCTTCATTATGCAAAGGCAATAAAGACACCATTGGTTCTCGCTTAAATGCGCCCGATAGGATTTTCTGCAAACTATAGTCAAATGGACAGCCTGACAATACAAAAACATCAGAGTCTGGGCTTTCAATATGAAAGCTGTTAATCCAAATAATGGGTAAATCATGACGCTTATATTTCAATTTCAGCGCTTCGGTGACTTCAAGCTGCGAGCCAATATCTTGATCACAACCGATCAGGATGGCATCAAATTTCGAAACATTACCAGACTGAGTAAAAAAGCTCGCTGTTGAAATATAGTGCTCAATAGACAGATTCAAACGATTTAATGAGCCGCTGATCATACCAGGACGCGGATAATCATTTGCAATCCACGCAACGGTTTTCTGGTTGAGCAACGTAACTGGGCCTTGCTCAGGAGCCTCAACGTGTACCTTCCATTCGAGCTCTAATGCATTGTTCTGCAATATTTTCTGACGGCCGCCTAAATGACTAAGCAAGGTTTTAATCATCCACGAAAATAACCGTCTAGATGCCATATCATGCATGGCGGTAATGGTAAGTTGGTCACCAGATAAACGCACACCCAAACAGCGCTCTTCCATATCGTTGGATAAAACCATCATTAACAAGACTCGAATCAACCCTTTAATATTAGAATCAACGGCAATGACTCTGGCGCCAACGGCCAACGGACAGTCAATAAAAGCCCGATTACTCTCAATATCCATCGTAGTCATAATCAATGCGCTCTCTTCTGACAACACATCTCCAATCGCGATGTAGCTTATATCCTCTTCGGTGTCTTTAAGCTTTTCCAAAACAGACATGAATAACCGTACCCAATTTTGGATCTGCCCTTCTTTTATGTTATGAGGCAAAGCAGACAAATAAGCCAATTCATTCAGCATGGATTCTGCATCAACCGTTTTTTTCGCTATCGTAGAAAGCGGTTGTAACTGATCTAATTGCCACACCAAACTGGTTTCTTTGGTGATATCTCGTCCAACCAATAAAGCACCCTGATAAGAGCTTTCGTTGATAAAAGAGTACGCTTGCCATTTATACAAACGACGCAGCGAATCTATTGTTAGATCGAAACTCACACCCACCTCGCCTTTGAGCGCTTGCTGTATAGAGCGATGACTTGATATCGGCATAAAATCAAACACGGTTCGAGCATCGACAGAATCAGGAAAAATCTCCTGTGCTTCAACATTCATCACTTCAATTTCAGCCACTTCATTACAAAAAATAATGGCACAGTGTGTTGATTTCATCAGCAATGCAAAACGTTCATTTCTGGCTTTTATAAAGGCTTTATCTTGCTGGCTTTTTCGGTAAATGGGTTCTAACTCTTGATAAACACTCTCACCTTTATTGTGATAATCAATTTTTTTAAGAGGCATGAATATTGAGTGCCGAGCTTGATGTATAAACAGAAGGAAAAAAGTAAAGAGTACGCCACCAATCACAAGAATAAATGAAATAGACTGTTTCAATATCAAGTAGTATGGCCCTGGGTTTTCAATAATCTCTAGAGACAAACTTGTCTGCACAGAGGTTCTAAGAGGCATGATAGAATTCAATGCATTATCAGCAAGTTTTACATCTCTTTTGTGCTCTTTTAGTAACAGCCTTTCTTGATCGTCATAAATACGCACTTCATCAACCTTAGCGCCATCCAATAACTCATTTGCCAAGGTTAAATTATCGTTCAACGAGATGAAGCCATAAAGGTAGCCATTATTTTCATCTATATCAGACACAATTTTTTTCTTGTACATTAAAAAAACAGCGTCGTCTGTTAGAAAAGTCACCCAACTACCAACGAGCCCTTTATTCAAAGCGCCTTTAAATTCCATTGCCGTAAACAGTTGAGCTCTCGGATCCAAGGCATTGGGCCTATCTCGCCATTCGATATAAAAAAAATCTAACCCACCAAAAAGCAACACTTCATGATGGCGAAATAACAAATCGAGCTCTCTGCCTTGCTCAAAATGGCTTAACGATAAATTTTGAGTAATTAAGCTCATTTCATCTTCTGCGCGGTTTAAGTAACCATTAAACACTTGCCCAATAATTTGATGTTTCAAGACCAAGTTTTGACGCATCGCTGATTGGTTGAATGAACCAAAAAAGTACAGCGCAGCGAATGCGATTAACAAAAAGACAGCCATCAATAGCAAAGAAATCCGCTGCTGTAACCGTCGCTGTAAACTAATGGTTACCTCTGCCATAAAGTCACCGAATAGGGATACATTTTCTCTACCATAAGCTGCATATTATGTTCACTGTCTTGCGTGCCAACGACTTCGAAGCCAGACATATAAAGCAACGGCATATTCTGACCTTCAAGATCGAGTTTAATGGCTTCGGCCACCGCAATTGATAAATCATCTTTGTTAAAAAGTACGCTGGCTTTGATTGTTTGTTTAAAACTTTCTGAAGAGGGAAACCAAGGCTTCCAAGCATTGGTTTCTACATGGCTTGTTCCTTTTTGTTGTAAGGCAGAAACGACACCTTCGGAAATTTCTTGGGAACAACTAAAAATAAAATCTGTTTTCCCTTCATTTAACAACGTATTAGTAGACTGAAAAGCATGCGTTCTATTATCAGGAATCACTTTAATTACGTGAAGCTTTCTTCCACGTGTCGCGATTCCATCCAAGAATAAATTACACCGAACTTGCTCCATATAACTATCATCTGAAACGATGGCAGATATCCGGCTTGTTTTAGGCAAATGACGATCCAGATAATCAACAAGACGTTTCGTTGCCAATTTTTGGTCAACGCCAATATAAATCAATGGAGGATCATTCACCCAATAAGTTAAAGGCGACGCAAAATCGTATAAGATCACTTTCGACTTCCCTGAAGCCAAAAAACGTTCCACAAACCGTCTCTGCATAAAGCCAAATTTTGTCATCACAATATAGTCTGGTTTAGCATCAACCATTTTAAAATACAGCGTAACGTCGTCTTTTCTCACAGAGCTGTCTATATATGTATCCAATCTATAGTCAATACCTAGCTCTCTCATCCGACGCTTAAATGTAAACAGTAGCGCTTGGTTTTCAACAGAGTCCTTCTCACCAAATAACAAAATAGCAATACGAACAGGGTGGGCTAGGTTAAAGCGAATCGGCAAAGGGTCAGATCTGACTGTGGCAGAAAATTGCTCAGCTAAGGACGCTTGGCGAGGACTAGCGCGATAAAAATCTTCTCCATCCATCAGATACAAAGACATATCTGCGGCTACCGAAAACATCGAAAAGAAAACAAGTACAGAGAAATAGAAAGATCTTCGCATTATTGAGCCTAATAAAATGCACGAAGCATTATTCTAACCAAATTAGCGGACTTTCGAGACAGGAAGAACAATAAAATACATTTAGAAGCCAAAATAACCGTTTAAAACAGCACAATGGAAATAATCAAAGAAAGGAAGCATATTTTTCAGACATAAAAAAAGCCGACATAAAGTCAGCTTTTTTAAATATGGTGCGGAAGGAGAGACTCGAACTCTCACGCCGTGAAGCACTGGAACCTAAATCCAGCGTGTCTACCAATTCCACCACTCCCGCAAGGAATGGCGAGCATTATAGGCAAATGATTTTATGGGTCAATAGTTTTTTTACTTATTTAGTAAATAAATCCTAAAAACATCAGTACTAGCCTTCTTTCGCTCGCACATGTCAGGCACATTACCTTAATCAGCAAATAAATCTGTGATTAAAAAGTACGACCATGATTGTATTCACCACGCTCATAACGCACGGCCATTTCTTCAAGATCCATCGTTTTAATACGAGATGCTTGTCCAGCACAACCAAAGGCTTCATAGCGATCAATACAAACCGCTTTCATCGCGCGAATACTTTCTGTTAAATATTTACGAGGATCAAAGTTACCTTTGTGTTCCGCCAAACTACGACGAATAGCACCTGTAGCCGCTAAACGTAAATCCGTATCAATGTTTACCTTACGAACACCATAACGAATTGCTTTCACAATCTCTTCAACAGGAACGCCATAGGTTTCAGGAATTTCGCCTCCGAATTCATTGATGATCGCCAACCAATCTTGAGGAACAGACGACGAGCCATGCAATACAATGTGAGTATTCGGCAAACGTTCCACAATGGTTGCTATGCGTTCGATATCTAAAATGTCACCTGTCGGTGGACGCGTAAATTTGTACGCACCATGGCTTGTACCAATCGCTACCGCCAACGCGTCAATGCCTGTGGCATTCACAAAATCAACCGCTTCTTGTGGATCTGTCAGCATTTGATCCATTGTCAAAATGCCTTCCGCACCGACGCCGTCTTCTTCGCCCGCTTCTCCCGTTTCCAAAGAACCAAGCACACCCAACTCACCTTCAACAGAAACACCGCAAGCGTGAGCGAACTCTACCGTACGACGAGTAACATCCACGTTATAGTCATAACTGGCAGGCGTTTTGCCGTCTGCTTGTAGAGAACCATCCATCATCACAGAAGAGAAACCCAGCTGAATGGAGCGCTGACAAATCGCAGGAGACGTACCGTGATCCTGATGCATAACCACAGGAATATGAGGATAATCTTCAATTGCTGCTGCAATTAAATGACGCAGAAAGTGCGAACCCGCGTATTGGCGCGCACCCGCAGAAGCCTGCATGATAACAGGTGAATTCACTTCATCTGCCGCTTCCATAATGGCTTTTACTTGCTCCATGTTATTCACATTGAACGCAGGTAAACCGTAACTGTGCTCTGCAGCATGGTCTAGCAGCTGTCGCATACTAATTAAAGGCATACAAGTTTTCCTCTGACAGATTGTCTTGTTTTATTTTATTTGTCGTTATTGTCATCTTGTTAGGGTGTTGGCTAACTCAGCAATAACAGAATTCAAGCCCTATTCGATCTACGTCAAATTAGTGACTTTAACGTCAATAAAAACATTGCCTGACACTCCTCGAAGGCAAACCAATCGATATCAGACAATGTTTCTCATGACAGGCTTTCGCCCTGAACCGCATAAGAATGCTATTTTGTCATTCTTTGATACTAATTTTGCGCGCGTAGCTCTAACATCGCAACAGCTGGAAGCACTTTTCCTTCAACAAATTCTAAGAAAGCACCACCACCGGTAGAAATATAAGACACTTTGTCCGCCAAACCATACTTATCAATTGCCGCCAACGTATCACCGCCACCCGCAACAGAAAAGGCATCGCTGTTCGCGATCGCTTGAGCAACTACTTCCGTACCTTTAGAGAAATTATCGAATTCAAATACGCCACACGGACCATTCCAAAGAATCGTTTTCGCGCCCTTTAAAATTTCAGCCATCGCTTGAGCGGAGTCTGGCCCTAAATCCATGATTTCTTCGTTATCAGCCACTTGATCAACAGGCTTAATTGTCGCAACGGCTGTATCAGAGAATTCCGTACCAACACGAACATCTGTTACTTCTGGAATGTCCAATTCAGCCATCAATTTTTGCGCCTGAGGAATAAGGTCTTTTTCATATAAAGACAAACCAACGTTATGACCACGAGCGGCAACAAAGGTGTTTGAAATACCGCCACCAACAATCAATTGGTCACACAACTTAGACAAAGACTCTAAAACCGTTAGTTTAGTCGATACTTTAGAACCACCAACAACTGCGACCAAAGGACGAGCAGGATTATCCAACGCTTTACCTAACGCCTCTAATTCAGCCGCCAATAAAGGGCCCGCACAGGCAACTGGGGCAAATTTTGCCACACCGTGAGTGGACGCTTGTGCACGGTGCGCCGTACCAAAGGCATCCATCACATACACATCACATAAAGCGGCCATTTTTTTAGACAGAGCTTCGTCGTCTTTTTTCTCACCTAGGTTAAAACGTACGTTTTCAACCAACACAACCTGACCCGCTTCAACGTCAACACCATCTAACCAATCTTTCACTAAAGGCACTTCTTGACCCAAAAGAGTAGACAAGTGTTTTGCCACAGGCAAAAGAGAAAACTCTTCTTCGTATTGACCTTCCGTTGGGCGACCAAGGTGAGACATCACCATGACTTTCGCACCGGCTTCTAACGCCAATTTGATCGTTGGCAATGCAGCACGAATACGCACATCACTAGTGATTTCTCCGTCTTTCACTGGCACGTTTAAATCTTCACGAATTAATACGCGCTTATTCGCTAAATCCAAATCTTTCATGTTAATTACAGTCATGTACGATATCCTCGTCATTTAATATTTTTCAATACAGTTTTCGATTCTATAACCAAAGATTTATTCTTTGATCACACTTGCCCAGTGTTGGGCCACATCTAACATTCGATTAGCGTAGCCCCATTCATTATCAAACCAGCACAATAATTTAATCATGCGCTTATCAACTACCTGCGTTTGTGTACTATCCACGATCACAGATCTTGGGTCATGATTAAAATCAACAGAAGCGTGCGCTTCCTTAGTAAAGCCCATCAAACCCGCATATTTAGTGTTTGCGCCATGCTCTAATTGCTGATGAATTTCATCAAGCGTCACGTCGTTACTTGTTCGTAACACTAGATCAATCACCGAAACATTCAAGGTTGGCACTCGGACCGCGTTACAAGCCATTTTCCCATCGAGCTCAGGCATCATGCGAGTAATGCCTTTTGATAAGCCCGTATCCACAGGAATAATAGAACTCAATGCCGCACGAGTTAAACGTAAATCCTTTGGATTATAAGCGTCAATGACAGGCTGATCATTCATCGCAGAGTGAATCGTTTGCGTTACGCCATGATCGATACCCACTGCATTTTTAATCATATCCAACACAGGTATAAGGCAATTTGTTGTACAAGACGCCGCTGATACAATCTTTTCATTGCCTTGAAGAGTGTGATGGTTAAAGCCATACACAATCGTCGCATCCACATTTGACGCCGCAGGTTGTGAAAGTAATATTCTCGGAGCACCAGCATCGAGATAATGTTGCGCGCCTTCTCGATCAGAAAAGCTACCAGAACATTCCAGCACCATATCCACATCAAGCGCGTCCCAGTCTAATTCATTTGGGTCTTCGCAAGAAAAACAAGCAATCCGATCATCATTAATCATCAAGATTGTGCCGTCTACCGTCACCGACTGGGGAAAACGACCATGAGTGGTGTCATAGCGCGTGAGATAACTGATTGTCTCGATATCAGACAATTCATTAATTGCCACCACCTGAATGTGGTCGCGGTAGCCGTTTTCATAAAGCGCTCTTAGAACCGCACGCCCTATTCGACCATAACCATTAATAGCGACTCGCAACATAACCCTACTTCATCGCAAAGAAACCCGACTCGACATCGCTTTCTCTTTACTTTTTTCAAAAGGAAAAAAGAAAAAGAGGCGTATAAAACACAACCTCTTTTTCTTATCAAACCTTTACTGTGTAAACATGGACATTAAGCTGATAACACTTTCTCAGCTGTCTCCACCACATTTTCAACGGTAAAGCCGAAGTGCTTCAACAAATCTCCACCAGGTGCAGATTCACCAAACGTTGTCATGCCAACTGTTGCACCCTCAAAACCAACATACTTGAACCAGAAGTCCACATGAGCGGTTTCAATTGCCACACGTTTCGTTACCGTACGAGGCAAAACAGACTCTTTATAAGACGCATCTTGCGCGTCAAACGTTGTCGTTGAAGGCATAGACACAACGCGAACTTTTTTACCTTTTGCCGTCAATGCTTCAGCAGAAGACATTGCCAAGCTCACTTCAGAGCCCGTTGCTAAAAAGATAAGGTCTGGCGTGCCAGCGCAATCTTGCAGGATGTAACCGCCTTTCGCTACGTTCGCCAGCTGTTCTGCTGTACGCGCTTGAGCTGGCAAGCCCTGACGAGAAAATACCAAAGAGGTTGGGCCCGTACGACGCTCAACCGCCGACTTCCAAGCAACCGCACTTTCTGCCGCATCACATGGACGCCATACAGACATATTTGGCGTCATACGCAAGTTAGCAAGCTGCTCAACAGGCTGATGCGTTGGGCCGTCTTCACCTTGACCAATAGAGTCATGCGTGTAAACAAAGATGTTTTGAATGCCCATTAGAGCAGACATACGAACAGCATTACGCGCGTATTCCATGAACATCATGAAAGTTGCACCGTAGTTAATGAAACCGCCGTGCAAAGACACACCGTTCATGATGCCGCTCATACCGAATTCACGAACACCGTAGTAAATGTAGTTACCAGCAGGGTCGTCTTGAATGCCTTTTGAACCAGACCATAAAGTTAAGTTAGAGCCCGCAAGGTCAGCAGAACCACCCAACAATTCAGGTAAAATTGCACCGAAAGCGCCAATGGTATTTTGAGACGCTTTACGGCTGGCGATGTTTTCGCCTTTGTCTTGGCTCTCTTGAATGAAAGCCTGTGCTTTCGCTTCAAAATCAGCTGGCAGTTCACCTTTCACGACACGACGATCAAACTCCGCCGCCAATTCTGGGTAAGCGGCTTCATACGCTTCAAACTTCGCCACCCATTGAGCTTCGCTTGTGAAACCTGTGTCTTTCGCATCCCAACCAGCATAAACATCCGCAGGAATATCGAAAGGAGCGTGTGGCCATTCTAAGAATTCACGAGCCGCAGCGATTTCAGCATCACCCAATGGCGCACCGTGACAATCATGGCTGCCCGATTTGTTTGGAGAACCAAAACCGATCACTGTTTTGCAACAAATCAGAGTTGGTTTGCTGGTTTCCGCTTTGGCCGCTTCGATCGCTGCTTTAATCGCAACAGGGTCATGACCATCCACATCCGCAATCACATGCCAGCCGTAAGATTCAAAACGTTGCGGAGTATTGTCTGTAAACCAGCCTTCAACATGACCATCAATAGAAATGCCATTGTCATCCCAGAACGCAACCAATTTACCAAGCCCCAAAGTGCCCGCTAATGAACAGGCTTCGTGGGAAATGCCTTCCATCAAACAACCATCACCAAGGAAACAATACGTATTGTGATCGACGATATTGTGGCCTTCACGGTTAAACTGTGCCGCCAAGGTTTTTTCTGCAATCGCCATACCGACCGCATTACTGATACCAGCGCCCAACGGGCCTGTTGTGGTTTCTACGCCATCTGTGTAACCGTATTCTGGGTGACCTGGTGTTTTAGAATGAAGTTGACGAAATTGTTTTAATTCTTCGATTGGCAATTTATAACCTGACAAATGCAACAAAGAATAAATCAACATAGAACCATGCCCGTTTGACAATACAAAGCGGTCGCGATCTACCCATTTAGAGTTGTTTGGGTTGTGCTTTAGGAAATCATTCCACAACACTTCAGCGATATCAGCCATTCCCATTGGTGCACCTGGGTGACCTGAGTTGGCTTTTTGTACTGCATCCATACTCAAAGCGCGTATGGCATTAGCAAGTTGTTTACGAGACGGCATGGTTGTTCCACTCCTGATGGCTTAACAAATAATAAAAGTACATTCTCTAACAACAGAGGACCCGCCTTCAAGGCAGGCGTCTTTGTTGTGCCCAAACACAGGGCAAAGAAAATGAAATGACACAGAATCTGCACCATCGTAACAAAAAAATACCGCCTTGACTCACTAAAATCTGCTTATTTTGCTTGATATTTAAGCAACTCTCGTCCATCATTCGCACTTGAATAAAGCGTCGATTTGTCTCGGCTTGCGGACGCTATATAAATGCTGCTAAACAGATTCCGTTAAACCTGTTTAGCATTTTTCCAGATGCCCAGCAGGTTTTTTTATGCCTGTTTGGTGACTTACTCAGCTAAAAGAGGAGACATTAAACATGTCAGAATATTCTTTATTTACTTCAGAATCTGTTTCTGAAGGCCATCCAGACAAAATTGCAGACCAAGTGTCTGATGCCATTCTTGATGCCATTCTTGCAGAAGACAAAGAAGCACGTGTTGCTTGTGAAACCATGGTAAAAACCGGCATGGTTTTGGTCGCAGGAGAAGTACGCACCAATGCTTGGGTTGATATCGAAGAGATTGCCCGTGGCGTCATTCGTGAAATCGGCTACAACAGTTCAGACATGGGGTTCGATTGGGAATCTTGTGCCGTTATGAACGCCATCGGCAAACAATCTGCTGACATCGCCGTCGGCGTGGATGAAGCCAGCGAAAAAGAGCTTGGCGCCGGAGACCAAGGCTTGATGTTTGGCTTTGCAACCAACGAAACTGACGTATTAATGCCTGCACCTGTTACTTACGCTCATCGCCTCGTACAACGCCAAGCGGAAGTTCGTAAAAACGGCACACTGGACTTCCTTCGCCCAGACGCGAAAAGCCAAGTTACTTTCCGTTATGACGAAAATGGCAAGCCATGCGCAATCGACGCCGTTGTGTTATCCACTCAACACAGCGCCGCAATCAAGCAGGCCGATCTTCGTGAAGCGGTAATGGAAGAAATCATCAAACCTGTACTGCCGGCTGAATGGTTATCAAAAGACACCAAATACTTCATCAACCCAACAGGCCAATTCATTATCGGTGGCCCTGTGGGTGACTGTGGTTTAACAGGCCGTAAGATCATCGTCGACACTTACGGCGGCATGGCGCGTCATGGCGGCGGTGCATTCTCTGGTAAAGACCCATCAAAAGTTGACCGTTCAGCGGCTTACGCAGGTCGCTATGTGGCAAAAAACATCGTTGCATCTGGCCTTGCTGATAAATGTGAAATTCAAGTGTCTTACGCCATTGGTGTTGCAGAGCCAACATCGATCAGTATCAACACATTTGGCACAGGCAAAATCAGCGATGCACAGATTGTTGAGATCGTTCGCGACCACTTTGAATTGCGCCCTGCTGGCTTAATTAAAATGTTAGACCTAAAACGTCCTATTTACTTACCAACAGCGGCTTATGGCCACTTTGGTCGTACTGGAGACAATTTTACATGGGAAAAAACAGACAAAGCTGACGAGTTGCGTAAAGCCGCTGGTTTATAATTTTCTGATTTTCCGTTATAAAAGCCTTCTGCTGCAGACGTATCTGCGGTTGAAGGCTTTTTTTATTTCTATTGGTTTTGATTTTACCCAGCACAAACAGGACAAAACATGCGTATTCCACGACTTTTTATCGACACTGAACTCAATGAGAATACGACGATAGCCTTGCCTGATTCGACCTTTCAACATGTCTGCAAAGTATTGCGTTTAAAATCTGGTCACCCAATTCGAGTGTTTAACGGCACAGGAGGACAATTTCATGCCGAGCTGTGCGATGTAGAAAAACGCTCTGCCAACGTAGCCATCACACATTTTGAACCCCTCTATAATGAATCACCAATACAAGTCACCATTGGGCAAAGTTTATCTCGTGGCGAAAGAATGGATTACGCCATACAAAAAGCAGTGGAAGCTGGCGTTTACGCTATTCAACCTTTATTCAGTGAACGCTGCGAAGTAAAGCTGCAAGACAACCGCGCTGAAAAACGCCAACAACATTGGCAGCAAGTGGCAATAAGTGCGGCAGAACAATGTGGTAGAGGCGTTGTCCCTATTATTCATGCTCCAGTTTTGTTGACCGACTGGCTAGATGATTGTAACAATATGTTAAAATTCACGTTACATCATCATTGCGCAAAACCCATCAATCAACACAAAAAACCCGACAACAATCAGGTAGCTTTGCTCATTGGCCCTGAAGGCGGATTAAGCGAAAAGGAAGTCCAACTGTCTGAAAATAAAGGTTTTAGTGCTATCACGTTAGGGCCGCGTGTACTCAGAACAGAAACCGCACCAGTGGTCGCATTAAGCGTTATAAACACCCTTTGGGGTGATATTTAAAACTACATTAGTTAAACGAAAAGCAGAATTACTAACAGAACTGCAACATATCAAAGACCCAAATCAATTTAGTATCCTCATTAGAAAATCATCAAAGGGAATACTCATATGTTTTATCGAATAGCCATGATTTCTGTAGGCTGTTTCAGTTTGGCGCTTCTATCCTTGCCAACACACGCTATTACACTGGAAGAAGCCACTTATAAGGCAATAGAAAATAATCCAGAAATCCGACAAGCCATAGCAACTTATAGAGAAAGCCAAAGTAATGCTGACATTGCGCGTCGCTCTGGTTATTACCCAAGTGTGGATTTATCGGCTGGCATCGGCCACGAAACCACTTATGAAGAAAACTCAGATGATATTGATTTAACACGTCGAGAGCTCACCCTGTCTCTTAACCAACCTATTTTTAATGGTTTCTCGACTCAAAACGAACTTGAAAGATTAAACAGTGAAGCTGAAGCAGATCGCTGGAGCGCGCTTATTTCTGTTGAGAACACCTCATTAGAAGTGGCTCAGGTTTACGCCAATATTTTGCGTTACCGCGAATTACTCGCGCTTGCAGACCTGAACCTAGAAACACATCAACGCATTTATGAGCAAATTAAATTAAAAAGCGACACAGGCATTGGTCGTCAATCCGACTTAAGCCAGATTTCTGCACGTTTATCCAAAGCGCTTTCTAATCACTTAGCAGCAAAAAACAACTTGATCGACGCGGAAAGTACTTACAAAAACGTGGTAGGAGAACTGCCTCCTGAAGAATTAATTTACCCAGTACCAGATCGCAATTTATTGCCAACTGACTTAGATTCAGCCATCCATGACGCGTTAAAATATAACCCTGCCATTGAAGGTGCTTACTGGGACGTAAAAGCCACAGAAAGTCTTCAAGAAGTAGCGGATGCAGACAAATACCCAACAATTAACTTTGTATTAGAGCGCACGTGGGACAACAACATTGATGGCGATGAAGGTCCAAGTGAAGATCTGTTAGCCATGATTCGCTTAAACTACAACATCTATAGCGGCGGCTCTCAGAAATACAAGCAAGAAGCGGCAACTCAGCAATATATTCAGGCCAGCGAAATTCGCCGTAACACGATTCGGGATACGGAATTAACAGTTCGCTTAGCATGGGCTGCCTATGAAGCAACCACAGGGCAAAAAGAGCATATTCGAGACTATGTGATCGCGACAAAAGAGTCTCAAGTTGCCTATGAGAAACAATTTCGCCTTGGACGTCGAACGCTACTGGACGTTTTGGACAGTGAAAACGAGTTGTTCGAAGCGAGACAGGATTACGTAAACACGGACTACGATGAACTGTTTTCTGAATTCCGCCTATTTAATGCAAAAGGCGAATTAATGCGCGCCTTCCGTATCTATCGCCCTCAACTATTAGGGTTCAATGATGCATTTGATGAAAAACCGATTCCAAGCGAAGCGTATCAAACAGCAACCGATGAATTGTCGTCATTAGAAGCCGATACAGAAACTCAAATCATTGAAGCGGAAAAGGCGGCTGGCAACAACGCTCAAGAAGACAATACCAGTCGTGAAGAGGCTCTGTTCTTAGACGCTGGTGAAGATGGCGCAAGCTGGTAAACGCGATCACTTTTAGGCAGTCGAACTACCATCTCAGAAAAGAGTGAGTTATCTATTCGATGACTCACTCTTTTTTTTCGCTTAACAAAACCACAAACGCCAAAGACACCCACAAGATGAATCATCCGTAATATTTTCATTCACACCAAAAAATACAAAAACTTAACAGTATCTCAAAAAACATAGGTGTTTTTTCTTCTCAGCGTCCCCATATTTCTATAGCATCAATACTTAATTACTCTATTTACACAGTGCTGCGAATGAAAGGTCGCCACTTTCGCTCTAGGAATCGCCATATGACTATTAAGCTCGGCATCGTTATGGACCCAATTTCGTCCATCAACTACAAAAAAGACACATCACTCGCCATGTTATGGGCCGCCGCTGAAAAAGGCTGGCAGCTTATTTATATGGAACAAAAAGACTTATTCTTGGACAAAGGCAAAGCCTATGCCATGGTGCGTTCGCTCACAGTCCACAAAGACCCTGCGCATTTTTACGACCTTGGCGAAGAAAGCAAAATGCCACTGGGCGACCTTGATGTCATCCTAATGCGTAAAGACCCACCGTTTGATAGCGAGTTTGTCTACAGCACCATGATTCTAGAGCAAGCGGAACGCGATGGCGCAATGGTCGTCAACGATCCAAAAAGCTTAAGAGACTGTAACGAGAAACTCTTCGCGACTCAGTTTCCTCAATGCTGTCCGCCTGTCTTGGTAACTCGACGTGCAGACTTGTTGAAGAGTTTCCACAAAGAACATGGCGACGTTATTTTCAAGCCATTAGACGGCATGGGCGGCACGGCCATTTTTCGTTTAAAGCCTGACGACTCCAATGTCAGTGTTATCATTGAAACCCTAACAAACCTTGGCGCTGAACAGATTATGGCGCAGAAATTCATCCCAGAAATCAAACAGGGCGATAAGCGAATACTTATTGTCAATGGCGAACCCGTGCCTTACGCACTCGCACGTATTCCTGCTTCTGGTGAAACGCGAGGCAATCTAGCGGCCGGCGGCCGTGGTGAAGGTCGCGAACTGAGTGAACGAGATCGTTGGATTTGCGATCAAGTCATTCCTTCACTGAAAGAAAAAGGCCTCATGTTTGTCGGACTGGACGTCATTGGTGATTACCTCACGGAAATAAACGTCACCAGCCCAACCTGTGTGCGCGAGCTTAATGATCAATTTGGGCTCGACATTGCGATGACATTAATAAACGCCATTGAACAACGCCTTCAGTAATCGTCTATGCGTGTAATCGATAAGTTTTCCATTGCGGTCTTCATTGCTATTAGCCTTCATGTGCTCATAGTAATGACGGTCGGCTTTGATTTTGAACTGCCCAGTCCCAAGCCCAAAACGCTTGAGATTACGCTTGTTCAGCACACTACAGACGCCCCAAAAGAAGCGGATTTTATCGCTCAAGCAAATCAACAAGCCAGCGGCACAGAAATCCGCAAACAAAAGCTTACGACAACAGAAAACGCACAATTTCTGGCTGATACAATTCAAGAGATCTCGCCTCCAGTTCAACCTCAGCTGGCTTCTGCAGAACCCACAGACGAACCCAGTTTATTGGCGACAAAAGACCAAGACGCCGACTATCAGATTGAAGAAGAGCCTGAAGAAGAGCAAAAAACACTGGAAGAACAGTTTAGTGGTGAGACACAGTTACCAAGTCACTTATCAAATGACATCGCGACACTCGAAGCCTTACTCGATCAACAGCGTCAATCTTATGCTAAACGACCACGCATTCGTCGTTTAACATCCGTGTCTGCAAAATCCGCCATTGATGCTCAATACCTAGACGATTGGCGTCGACGCATTGAGCGTATTGGTAACATTCACTACCCAGAAGAAGCAAAACGCAACCGCTTGTATGGTGAGCTGCGTTTAGCCGTCAGCATCATGCCAAATGGCCATGTCGATGATATTGAAATCTTACAGTCTTCAGGCACCAGAGTTCTGGATGACTCAGCGATGCGCATTGTGCGGTTAGCCGCGCCTTTTCAAGTCTTTCCAAGTGAATTAAAACAAGAAGTCGATAAGCTCGAAATCATTCGAACGTGGCGCTTTGTCCCAGGCAACCGATTACAAAGCCAATAAGGTTTTCGCCTTCCCTTTTCTAGCAAGCTCAATAATTTATCGTTTGTACACTTACTGAGACACAAAAAAGCCCTCACGTGGAGGGCTTTTTTAAGCGGCCTTATGAAAAAGAGCTCAATTAGAAATTAATCAAATTGGCCATCGCCCATGGCGATGCGAATTTTTTTCATCGCGTTCTTTTCAAGCTGTCGAATACGTTCAGCAGAAACACCGTATTCATCGGCCAAATCATGCAAGGTTGATTTGCCATCAGACAACCAACGCTGAACCAAGATATTGCGGCTTCGTTCATCAAGGTCAGCCATTGCAGATTCAAGGCGCTGATTGGAATCTTCCGTCCAGTTACCATTTTCAAGTAGCACAGCCGGATCAGAGCGATGATCTTCTAAGAACTGTGAAGGCGCTTGGAACGCGCTGTCATCATCGTCATCAGATGACGCATCAAACGCCATATCAGACGAACTTAAACGCCCTTCCATTTGACGAACCACTTCAGGCGTCACACCCAAATCACTAGCAACAGACTCGACTTCAGAATGACTGAACCAAGACAAAGTTTTTTTCGCGCTGCGCAGATTAAAAAACATTTTACGTTGTGCTTTTGTTGTTGCCACTTTCACAATACGCCAGTTTTTTAAAATGAATTCATGAATCTCAGCTTTGATCCAATGCACCGCAAAAGACACAAGACGCACACCCACTTCTGGGTTGAAGCGTTTTACCGCTTTCATCAATCCCACGTTGCCTTCTTGAATCAAATCGCCTTGCGCCAAACCATAACCAGAGTAGCTTTTCGCGATATGCACAACAAATCTCAAATGCGACATAACAAGAGTACGTGCGGCTTCAAGGTCTTCTTGATAATAAAGACGCTCAGCCAATGCTTTTTCTTCTTCTGCAGATAAAATCGGAATTCGTCCGACTGTTTGCATATAAGATTCAAGGTTCTGACCTGGAATCATCATGTCTGTAGGTTGGAGAGTTTTACCCATCTCTAGTTCCACCTCTTATTGTTCATACGCTGTATGACAAAATATTAGCAAGTAAACACTGCTTTTGTGTGGCATAAATGTGAATAAATCATGGCGATTAACGGACCACTGTTAACCGCCGCATTATGCTCACTGCAGTTCTATATTTACAATATGGCGATTGACGGCAATCCACGCCCCAATCACACCAATAAATGCACTGATAGTTAAACACAAAACAATCTCATCTGCATTAAAAGTCTGTAGTAAAAAATCACTTTGATAAGAATCAATTAATCGTTTTGCTGGCGCACTCACCCACCAGCTAAGCAAGAGAATACAAAGGGTTGCGAAGAAACCACCTAAAACGCCAAACCAAAATCCCATGTATAAAAATGGTCTTCTTATGTAAGCGTCTGTAGCGCCGACCAACTTCATCACCAAGACTTCATCACGACGACTTTCTACAGACATTCGGATCGTGTTTCCAACGATCAGAAACACCGCCACCATCAACAAAGTCGATAATACATACACGAATCGCTGCCCAAAACTCAGTATATTGGCAAGACGCTGTAACCATTGTGCATCCAGCTCTGCATATTCCACTTCTTTTTGAGCGGCTAACTGGTCACGTAGCGCTTGTAACACTGGTAATGAGGCTACATCAACCGCTTCTTTTGGAATCACTTGCAGTACAATCGGCAACGGATTCTCAGGCAAAGAAGATAAGATTTGCTCATAACCACTAGAACGCTCGAAATAACGTAATCCCTCTTCCTTGGATATATATTCCACCGAGGCGACGTTATCCTGAGCCGAAATCTGATGTGACAAAGCCAAGGCTTGAGCGTCTTCCACTTCCGCAAATAAATACAGAGAAATGACCGACTGTTGTTCCCATTGATCTGTTACCGATTGCACGTTCTTCAATAGCACATATAAACCACCCGGCAACGACAACGCAATGGCAATCACCATCACCGTCATCACACTGGAAAGTGGATAATTCACCAAACGCATAAAACTGTCACGCAAGGTCATTTTATGCGCTCGCAAATACTGAGCAGGGCTGAAAGAAGACCGTTTTGGCCAATGGCGTTTTGTGGCTTTTACTGAGGAGCGCGTTGCCCCTCGCTGATTGGGTTTTTGTGCCATTTATGCAAACCCTCCATCGTTCACCATTCGACCTTGATTTAAGGTCAAAACACGATGACGCATACGCGCTACCAACGCCAAATCATGACTGGCAACCAACACAGTGACACCAACGTGGTTGAACTCTTGGAATAAGTTCATAATTTCAGCAGAGAGTTTAGGGTCTAAATTACCCGTTGGCTCATCAGCTAATAGCAACTGCGGCTTGTTCACCACCGCTCTCGCGATGCCGACACGCTGTTGTTCACCACCAGAAAGCGCCATAGGGTTTTGGTTTTCTTTATCCAACAAACCCACTTTATCCAACGCGGCACGCACACGCTTTGCGACCTGTTTTGGGTCTGCGCCACTGACTTGCAACGGCAAAGCCACGTTATGAAAAACACTGCGATCAAACAATAATTGGTGGTTTTGAAACACCACACCAACACGGCGTCGATGTTGAGGAATCGCGTGGCGACTCAAAGTGCGAAGATCAATACCATCGACCAAAATTTGGCCCGCTGTCTGACGCTCAATCATCATCATGAGTTTCATTAAGGTACTTTTGCCTGCACCAGAATGCCCAGTCAAAAACGCCATTTCACCTTGATGCAAATGAAAATCCACTTGCGACAAGGCTTCCTGCCCGCTCTCATACTTTTTACTGACTCGCTGAAATTCGATTTCCACTTTGAGTTACCACTCCTTAATTGAAACGTTTACTCACGACTTCTTATCACCTTCGCTGTGATAATCAGTCATTATCAAATAAAGCGTCAACAAACTCTTGAGCAACGAACGGGCGTAAATCTTCCGCTTGCTCACCAACACCAATGTAACGAATTGGAATACCAAATTGCTGTGCGATCGCAAAAATAATACCGCCTTTGGCGGTGCCATCTAACTTGCTCAAAGAAATCCCACTGACACCAACCGCTTCGGAGAAGAGCTTGGCTTGGCTGATGGCATTCTGTCCAGTACCAGCGTCCAATACCAACATAACTTCGTGTGGGGCATTTTCGTCTAACTTCTTCATGACGCGAACCACTTTAGACAGCTCGTTCATCAAGTTTGATTTGTTCTGCAAGCGGCCAGCGGTATCAGCAATCACCACATCGATGTTCTTCGCTTTGGCAGACTCAATCGCATCAAAAATAACCGACGCCGAATCGGCACCAGTATGTTGTGCCACAACGGGAACATTGTTGCGTTCGCCCCACACTTCAAGCTGTTCAACAGCCGCCGCACGGAATGTATCGCCAGCCGCCAACATAACGCTTTTGCCTTCCGCTTGGTATTTTTTCGCTAGTTTCCCGATCGTCGTTGTTTTACCAACACCGTTTACACCCACCATTAAGATCACAAATGGGCCTTCTTTAGAGGTTGGATCAAGGGTTTGCTGAGACGTCGCAAGAATATTGGTCATGTCGTCTTTTAGTGTCGTCAGCAACGTGTCCGCATCTTTCAACTCTTTACGACCCAGTTTGTCCGTCAAACCGCCAATCAGCGCTTGCGTCGCATCGATACCAACATCGGCCATCAATAACTGCGTTTCTAGCTCTTCAAGTAAATCATCGTCTACTTTTTTACTGCCCAAAATAACCGAAGACAAACCGTTACCAAGGCCGCCGCGCGTACGAGACAAACCAGACTTAATACGCTGATGCCAAGAAAGAGAAGGCTCCACAGGCGCTTGCGTTTCTTCAACAGCCGGCGTCGTTTCCGCTTTTTCTTCAACAGATTCGACTGTGTCGGCAGCGTCTTCAGTGATAACAACAACGTCTTCGGTTGCAGGTTTCGTTTCACCATCCGCTTCAATTTGTGCGGCGGACAACTCCGCCTTGTTGCTGGCTTTCGCCGCTTCGATTTGTGCCTTCATCTTCGTCACAAAACGGCGACGAATAACAAACGCAATAATCGTCAGTAACGTACCAATGGCAATAGGAATGTAACGTGCGTATTCGCCAAGGTAAGGTGTAAAAAAGGCAATAATTTGATTAACAATTTCCATTAAATGGGTCTCTTTTTACGTTTATCGAATCGATGTTAAATAGATCTCTGTATTTTGACGATGCAGTCAAGACGAGTGAAATGCTATGATTAAACAGGACGCCATTAATATGGACGCCTAATATGGGTATTTTATCATCATTCTGGTGATCAAACAGGCCTAGTTTCATGCAAACAGCCACCTAATTCATCATCTCAGGGCTCTTTATGTCAGATAATAGTAAACCTCTCTTTAGCCGACCTGTTTTAGCCTTAGTGATGCTGCTTTGTACTCTCGCGATTTGGATGTTGACGCTCACCGCTCCGAGTGCCGATTTACCAACACCTGAAATAGAAAACTGGCAAACACAATCAGGTGTTCCGGTTGTTTGGCTAAAGCAAAAGGAATGGGACAAAGGCGATAAATTAGAAATCCGTTTTGTTTTCCATACAACAAACGCAGAAAAATCACTCAACCAAGCTACTTTCGCCATGCTAATGAGTGACTCTTTACCGCTCAGTACCGCAACGATTAATCAACGCCTTGCGCCTTTGGCGGCCAGCGTCAGCAGCGACACAAAACACGATCAAGCCACACTTGGTTTAACCGTTAGCAACCAGTCACAATATTTGATGCCAACCCTAACGCGCGTGGCGACATGGTTACAGCAACCTGAATTTAAACAGCGAACATTTGAGCGCTGGCAGCGTCAATCTGACAACTCTTCAATCTTACAAAAAAGCATTGAAGACCAATTATTTACAAACAAAAACCTCGACACTAAACACGCTTCAATCACCCTAAACAAGGTCATTGAACATCACCAGTCGCTGTTATCTTCGCTTTCTACCATCTATATTTTTGGTGGATTACCAGAACAAGCCAAACCAGCGATTGATGCGATGTTGAATGCCGTCAGCCAACATTCAATCACCAAAGAGCAACCAGACGAACCAACAGAAAACCAACTTTCGACACGTCACATCTCCAGTAACCTAGCTAACAACACCACTCTTGATACTAACCAAACACCGCCTTCAATCTTATGGCAAAGTCGCAGCGCGGTGGCATTATCGCCTTTAACATCGGTCCAAGATTGGATGACATTGCAGATTTGGGGCTCCGATTTGGTTTCAACGCTGAACAAGCAAACGCACATCGATTTCACTCAACTTGCGCTTACCTTACCTTCCAAACAGCCATGGGCAGGATGGAATATTCAATACGCCACGCATCTTGTGCCTCAAGAAACAGAACAGGAAGAAAAACTCACAGCAGAAAGCTTCGTTTTTGCAGACAACCTTCCCTCAATAAAAGACAAAAAGCGGTTTGAAACTTTATTCGATACGCTGGTTGAGCAGCTAGAACAGCAAGCCTTATCGCCAACTTGGTGGAGTTATATTGCCACTCAAGTCACACAAGAAAACAGTCCGTTGTCTCTGGAAGATTTTGCCAAAAGTTACAAAGAAGCCGTGGATACTTTTTCCCTTGAATCCTATCAAACAGCTTTAAATCGACTACTACTGCCTTCGTCTTACCAAGAGTTTCAGGTTTACCAATGAGAAAAAACGCACCAAAGAACGCCAATAAACAAGCAACCAAAAGCAGCCAAGCAAAAGCATCTAAGCTGCGAATCATTTCTGGCGAATGGCGTTCACGTCAATTGCCCATTCCAAACATAGAAGGCTTACGACCAACGCCAGATCGCGTGCGTGAAACCTTATTCAATTGGATAAACCATTGGGTGCCAGCGGCCCATTGCGGAGACTTCTTTTGTGGCTCTGGCGCCTTAGGCTTAGAAGCACTTTCAAGAGGTGCAAAACACGTTACTTTCGTCGACAACTCAAAAGTCGTCATCCAACAAATGACAAACAACTTAGCCACATTGAAGGCAACCAACGCCGATGTAATCGCGCAAAATGCGGCCGTTTATTTAGACACCGCAACGCCCACGCCTCTCGACATTATTTTTCTCGATCCACCGTTTCGTAAAGGTTGGCTCGCGCAAATCATTCCATTATTAGAGAAAGGCTGGTTGGCCGATCGCGCCTTGGTTTACATCGAAATGGAAAAAGAAGCCGCGCTGCCTGAATTACCAAGCCATTGGGCACTCACCAAAGAGAAAACCGCCGGACAATTGGTGTATCGCCTTTTTGAAATCGAAAAAGCCTCTTCCAAGATGCAGAACCCGACTTGAATAGGTTGATGACACACAGCTCAACCGCTAGACTGTGTGTCATTATTTATCGATCAATTTTCACACTTTCTTTGTCGCTTTTTAGACATTTTTCATAGTCAGTGCGTATTTTCATTTTAGGGTAACCAAACGTTATGCCGGACGTCATTCCAGCCGACTCTGTAGGCATTGTTTCGCCACAGATTGCGCAATTCGAAACACCTTTGGTGCTTTCTTGCGGGCACACTTTGTCATCGTATCAATTGGTTTATGAAACCTACGGCACCTTAAACGCCGACGCTTCCAACGCGATTCTTATTTGCCATGCATTAAGTGGCGACCATCATGCGGCGGGCTTCCATTCCATGGACGATAAAAAGCCTGGTTGGTGGGATTCTGCCATTGGCCCGAACAAAGCCATTGATACGAATAAATTCTTTGTTATTGCCTTAAATAACTTAGGCGGTTGCTGCGGCTCTACAGGCCCAACCAGCATCAATCCAGACACAGGCAAGCGTTGGGAAGCTGATTTCCCAATGGTCACCGTGGAAGATTGGGTGGAAAGCCAAGCGCGTTTGGCCGACTCATTAGGCATTCAAACCTTTGCCGCGATCATTGGCGGCAGCCTTGGTGGCATGCAAGTATTGGAGTGGAGCATTCGTTATCCAGATCGACTAAAATCAGCGGTTCTGATTGCCTCTGCGCCTAAATTATCCACACAAAACATCGCTTTCAATGAAGTCGCGCGCCAGTCTATTCGTCGAGATCCAGAATTTTTCGACGGCAATTACCTTGGCAATGAAACCATTCCGACTAACGGTTTAGGCTTGGCTCGTATGTTGGGTCACATTACCTATTTATCGGATGACGCCATGGGCGCGAAATTCGGTCGTCAAATGCGTAATGACACCTATCAGTACAATTATGACATCGAATTTGAAGTGGAGAGTTACCTGAGATATCAGGGCGAAGCCTTCACCAAACGCTTTGACGCCAACACGTATATGTTGATGACAAAAGCCTTGGATTATTTCGACCCTGCGTCAAAAACCGATAATGACTTAGCGAAAGCTTTGAGCCATACAAGCTGTGAATTTTTACTGGTGTCTTTCACCACGGATTGGCGCTTTGCGCCAGAGCGCAGCGAAGAGATCGTCAACGCCTTAGTCAAAGCAGGCAAACCTGTTTCATACGCCAAGATCGAAGCGGCTGAAGGTCACGATGCTTTTTTATTCCCGATTCCTCGTTATATGGCCGTGTTAAATACGTTTCTAACACGTATTTCCAATAACCTAACCACGGAGGCCAAATAATGCGCAGTGATTTAGAAATGATCGACGAATGGATCCAGCCAAAAACCCGTGTTTTAGATTTGGCGTGTGGCCCGGGTGAATTGCTTCATCATTTAATCCAGAACAAACAAGTCAGCGGTTACGGCTTAGAAATTCGTGACAAGGATTTAAACACCTGTATTGAAAAAGGCATTCCTGTTTTAGAGCAAAACATCGACGAAGGTTTACAAAACTTCGACGACCAAAGCTTTGATTTGGTGGTGATGACACACGCGTTGCAGCAATTCCGTCGCCCTGATTTATTGATCGATGAAATGCTCCGTATCGGCAAAGAATGCATTATAACTTTCCCGAACTTTGGCCACTGGCGTAACCGCATACACCTTGCCATAAAAGGTCGCATGCCTGTGTCTGAGTTCTTGCCTTACAACTGGTACGACACACCAAACATTCACTTCTTCACCTTCCAAGATTTTGAACGTTTGTGCCGCGAAAAAAACATCAAAATCTTACGTTGGGCCGCGGTAGATGGTCAGCTAAAAGACCATTGGTGGATTCGCTCCATGCCAAACCTATTCAGCGAAACCGCGATTTTTCATATTAGTCGCTAGCGCTATCGACACACTAAATTTACAAAGAGGAAATGTGGGTGAACAAATCCATCGTCTTGGCCAGTAACAACGCCGGAAAAATCAAAGAATTCAACGCACTGCTTGGTGCAATGGGCATCGAAGTCAAACCACAAAACGAATTCAATGTAGAAGAAGCCGACGAAACCGGTTTAACCTTCATTGAAAATGCCATTCTGAAAGCCCGTAACGCCTGCGCTCAAACAGGCTTGCCAGCTTTAGCGGACGATTCAGGCATCGAAGTAGATTACCTAAACGGCGCGCCGGGCATTTATTCTGCGCGCTTTGCTGGTGAACACGGCAACAACCAAGCAAATAACGACTTATTGCTTGAAAAGCTCGAAGGCGTTAGCGAGCTAGAACGCACCGCTCGCTTCCATTGTGTCTTAGCCTACATGCGCCATAAAGACGACCCAACGCCATTAGTCTTTCATGGCACATGGGAAGGCCGAATTTTAGAGTCGAGCGCGGGTCAAGAAGGCTTTGGTTACGACCCTATTTTCTACGTGCCAGAATGCGGCTGCAGCTCTGCCAGCTTACCAAAAGAAGTGAAAAACCAAATCAGCCATCGCGCAAAAGCCCTGAAACAATTGGTGGCCGCATTTCAAGAGAACACCAAACTGTGAGCAAAGCGCTTCCGCCATTAAGCTTATACATTCATTTACCGTGGTGTGTACGAAAGTGCCCTTATTGTGACTTTAACTCACACCAAGCCGATCGCTTTCATGAAGATGGAAAGCTGCCAGAAGACGCGTATTTGGCTCAGTTATTGGCCGATCTTGATGCGGACTTGCCTTATGTTGCAGGTCGTCCAATTCAAACCGCGTTTATTGGCGGCGGCACGCCCAGCTTAATGAGTGAAGATTTCTACTACAAACTCATGGACGCATTGCGAGAAAAGCTCACTTGGGTCGATGACGCAGAAATCACCATGGAAGCGAACCCAGGCACTTTTGAGCAAGAAAAGTTCCGCCACTTTCGCCAAGCGGGCATCAATCGCCTTTCTATTGGTATTCAAAGTTTTCAGCCAAACCTGTTGAAAACCCTCGGAAGAATCCACAACCGCGACGAAGCTATTCACGCTGTGGATAAATCCAGAGCCGCTGGATTCGATAATATCAATATCGATTTGATGCACGGATTACCAGATCAAAGCCAAGCGATGGCACTGGAAGACTTGTCCTTGGCGATCAAACTAAACCCTGAACATTTGTCTTGGTATCAATTAACAATTGAACCCAATACTGAGTTTTATCGCCGCCCGCCAACACTGCCAGAAGACAACACACTTTGGGGCATTCAAGACGCAGGGCAAGCGCTCCTCACCGAACAAGGTTATGCACAATACGAAGTCTCAGCGAACGCCAAGGTAAATCACCGTGCGGCGCATAACTTAAATTATTGGCGCTTTGGTGACTATATCGGCATAGGTGCCGGTGCGCATGGAAAAATCACGCTACAAGACGGACAAATATTTCGTACACGAAAGACTCGTCACCCAAATCATTACCTCAATAATTTACCTGAAGCCTTAGTAATAAAAGAATCCATTGAGCAAGAAGATTTGCCATTGGAGTTTATGATGAATCGTCTGCGCTTATTTGAAACATTCGATTTACAAGATTATGAAGGTTTCACCTACCAAAATATCCCAGATTCATTGATGAATGCTTGTAAATTAGCACTAAAGCAAAATTTACTAGACGAGAATGAGTGGAAACATCATCGCGTAAAAACCACGGAAAAAGGCAAATTATTCTTAAACGAATTGCTGGAACTCTTCCTTCCTTAAAGTCATCGTTTTGCTGACAATGATTTGACATCTAACTAAATTGATGTGACCCTTGCGCCGTTCGTATTAAAAAGCCAATTAAAATGACTTTTTAACTCTCGTTAGAATGCCGCAAGTATTTGCTATTTCTATCACTAAATTCGTTTAAACATCATGCAGCTGTATAAAAACTATTTTTTGCAGACAAAAATAGCGAATAACTATCAATAAAAACAAAGCGATAAAGCCGCACACTGGAAACATTTTGTCGTAATTAAGTACGCTTTTGTTATCTATCTTTTTAATAATGTGTCTTGCGATATTAAAAATGCACTCATGTTTTGTTTAAAAGGCTTGAAATCTTACTCACTGAGGAGAACATTAATGAGCAACCAAGTACCTGACAACGGTCGGTCAGAATACAATACGTCTTATAAAGTCGGGCAAGATAACGTTCAGTTTCTTGGCTTAGACGTGTTAAGTCCTGTTTTCATCACAACCGCCATCATCATCTTTGCTTTCATCATCGGCAGTATCGCGTTTCCAGAAGACGCAAGCTCTCTGCTTTCTGGTGCAAAAGGCTGGGCAATCAATCATTTTGATTGGTTCTTTATGGTGTCTGGCAATATCTTTGTCTTATTCTGCTTAGCCTTAATCGCTTTGCCTTTCGGTAAAATTCGTCTTGGCGGTAAAGAAGCATCGTCTGACCACTCCACCATTACTTGGTTCTCTATGCTGTTCGCTGCGGGCATGGGCATTGGTTTGATGTTCTGGAGTGTGGCGGAACCGGTTGCTTATTACACTGGTTGGTACGGCACACCATTCGACGTGGTAAAGAACACATCTGAAGCAAAAGACTTAGCCATGGGCGCGACCATGTTCCATTGGGGTCTTCACCCTTGGGCAATTTATGCCGTTGTGGGTTTGTCTTTGGCTTTCTTTGCTTATAATAAAGGTTTACCACTGACGATTCGTTCTGCGTTTTACCCATTATTGGGCGAAAAAGTATGGGGCGGAATCGGTCATGTAATCGATATTATTTCAGTGATCGCAACCATTTTTGGTCTCGCAACGTCTCTTGGCTTTGGCGCTCAACAAGCCACCAGCGGACTGAATTTCTTATTTGATATTCCAAATACGCTAACCACTCAAATCATTGTAATTTGTGCCGTCACAGCGGTTGCCATTGTGTCGGTTGCTCGTGGTTTAGAAGGCGGTGTTAAGTTGCTTTCTAACGTCAACATGATCATCGCGGCCGTATTGGCCTTGTTTATTGTGATTGTCGGTAACACAGGCGCTATCTTTTCTGCCGTACTGTCTTACTTGTTCAACTACGTTGAAAACATCATTCCATTAAGTAACTGGATTGGCCGTGAAGACGAAACCTTCTACCACGGCTGGACTGTGTTCTACTGGGCTTGGTGGATCTCTTGGTCTCCATTTGTTGGCATGTTTATCGCGCGCGTTTCTCGTGGCCGTACTGTTCGTGAATTCATCATCGCGGTTTTATTAGTGCCGACCTTGGTTTCTTTATGTTGGATGGCCATCTTCGGTGGTTCGGCATTAGAACAATCTGAAAACGGCATTGGCGCTTTGGCCAACGGCATTAGCGATTCTTCTGTGGCGATGTTCCAAATGCTGCAAAACCTTCCGTTAACCTCGATTACGTCTTTCATCGCCATTGTCTTGGTATTGGTGTTCTTCGTCACCTCTTCTGACTCTGGTTCATTGGTTATCGACGGTATTACGGCGGGCGGCAAAACAGACGCACCAATGGCTCAACGCGTTTTCTGGGCCGTGCTTGAAGGTGTGATTGCCATTGCATTGCTTGTTGGTGGTGGCTCAGCCGCATTAAGCGCCATTCAAGCGGCAGCGATTACCATAGGCTTACCTTTTACCTTCCTAATGCTGATCATGTGCATCAGTTTATGGAAAGGTTTACGAAGCGATATGCATCTTTATAAGTAACAGCTATCGTAAGCACACTACAACGGGAATGGCGTTTGCCATTCCCGTTGTTTTTTATGAGCAAACGATTTATGCTCTGCATCCTCTTAGGGGAGTAATCTCCTTTGCAAGCATGCCGCTTTGTATTGAAAATACGTACATTGACAACATGTGTTGCAAAGGTTTTTTGTCAACATAATCGAACCTCATGTTCGTGGCAAAAAAGTCATGCGATAAAGATCGTAAGATTGGTGAGACTTAAGACAATGACTTGGCTCAGGTGGGCACAGGTAGATTGTCTTTTGTTTTTTGCCCACCTAGGATTTCTTATATTATGGACGCTTTTTTTACCTCCGTTTCAAGTGTTGCTCTGGCTGAAATGGGTGATAAAACTCAACTCTTAGCCTTATTCCTCGCGACGCGTTTTTCATCAAAAACAGCCATTGTATTTGGTATTTTATTCGCAACCTTAATCAACCACGCACTGTCTGCTTGGTTTGGCGCAGAAGTCATTCACTGGTTTCCTGAGAACCTAATGAATTGGGTAGTGGGTGTTAGCTTTATTCTTGTTGGCTTATGGCTACTCATTCCCGATAAAGATGAAAGTTCCGATACAAAACTGCTCAAATACGGCGCATTTGTTGCGACTTCCCTTTTGTTCTTTCTTGCTGAAATTGGCGATAAAACTCAAATCGCCACGGTCATATTGGGTGCGCATTATGGCGACGTTTTGATGGTGTTGTTAGGTTCCACTCTTGGTATGATGTTGGCTAATGTACCCGTTGTATTTGCAGGACAATGGTTAATTGAGAAGGTCAACGCAAACCGCACTCGCCAACTCGCCTGCTTACTTTTTATTATTATCGGCATCGTGACGATTGCTTCGCCGCTGTTGGTTTTATAGGACGCCATAATGGAAGTCGAATTAACTGAAATACTCGAAGCACTTTGTCAGCATGCGCCTTTTGAAGAGATTTCTGACGATCCTCAACTGAACGACATGGCAAAGGAAATCGAGATTCAATATCTGCGCGCTGGAAGCAATGTCATCACGCCAGATTCCTTGAACAACACCTTGTATTTCATCCGCAGCGGCGCGATTGAAAACCTCAGCAAGGAAGAAAAGTTAATTCGCCGTATGAACGAAGGTGAGCTATTTGGCTACTCGTCATTGTTGCGTGGCGGTAAATCCTCACAGTTTATGCGCACCATTGAAGACAGCCTGCTGTACCTTATTCCTGCCCGCTGGTTCCTCAAACTCTATGAAGAGAACGACACCTTCTCGGACTTTTTTGAACTCGCTCGAGAAGTTCGTCTGCGCATGGCAATGGATTCTCAAAGCTCCGATGTGTCTTTAATGACGTGTCCGATAAGCAGCTTATTGCGCCGTGCACCAATCAGTATTCACAAAGACGAAAACATCCGCTCTGCAGCTCAACTCATGACAGAGAAGCACGTATCGAGCCTGTTGATCACCGACAACGACGAGTTAATCGGCATCATCACAGACCGTGACTTACGTACTCGCGCCATTGCAGAAGGCCTGTCTTATGACACGCCGATTGCCGACATCATGACGAGCGACCCTGTCATTATGGACAGCCAAGATTATGCCTCTGAAGTGGTGTTGAAAATGATGGAGAAAAACGTCCATCACATCCCGATTATTAAAAACGGCCAACCCATTGGCGTGATTAACACTGGCGATATTGTCCAAAAAGAAAGCCACGGCAGTGTGTATTTGATCAGCGATATTTATCGCCAGAATACCATTGAAGGCTTGCAGTCGATCAGTAATAAGATGACGCACACCTTCACACAATTAGTCGTCGCCGATGCCAACACACAAATGATCGGCAACGCCATGTCACACATCGGCACCGCGTTCGTGAAACGCCTGTTGCAACTTGGCGAAGAGAAATTTGGCCCAGCGCCGATTCCTTATTGTTTCATCGCACTTGGCTCTCAAGCCCGCGAAGAGCAAACCATCAAAACCGACCAAGACAACGCGCTGATTTTGAGCAACAAATACAATGAAGAAATTCATGGCGCTTACTTTGAATCCCTAAGCGACTGGGTTTGCCAACATTTGGACAAATGCGGCTACACGCTTTGCACTGGCGATATCATGGCATCGAACACTTTATGGCGTCAGCCATTGGATGTGTGGAAAGACAACTTCAGCGACTGGATTCAAAAGCCCAAGGCGGAAGCGCTGTTGCGTTTGTCGATTTTCTTTGACTTACGCGGCGTCTATGGCGACAAGACGCTCGCCAAGCAGCTGAATCAGCACATTCGCAACCAAGCGAAGCAACACCCAAGTTTCTTAACCTTTATGGCGCGCAATGCGAACCAGCGTAAACCACCATTGGGCTTCTTCCGACAATTTGTATTGGATGGTGAAGGCAAACAATCGCGCACGTTCAATTTAAAAGAACGAGGCATTGCGCCCATTATTGATATTGTACGAGTCCACGCTTTGGCGTGCGGCAGTGACAAACTCAATACCTTTGAACGCTTAGAAGACATTGACGCCGCAGGCTTGCTGCCAGACGGTCGCGCAAAAGATCTCGCCTTAGCATTAGAAATGATCGCCATGGTTCGGATTCGTCACCAAAAAGATCAAATCGAGGCTGGCGAAGTGCCGAACAACCATGTTAATCCAGAACATTTGTCTTCGTTTGAAAAGCGCCATTTGAGAGACGCATTTAATATTGTGGAGCGCCAACAGGAGTTTATTAAATTCCGTTACGCTGGGAAACGCAGCTAATGTCTTCCTCAAACCAACAGCCAGAGACGCCATCTAACGACATTCAAGACTGGCAAAGCATGTTCGCAGAATGGGCCAAAGACGCACCAGAAGGCCCACTTCGAGAGTATTATCGTGCTGGCATGGTCGCGCCAACAACGCCGCTAAAAGACACGCCTTTATTGGCGTTGGATTTGGAAACCACGGGGTTGGATTCTAAAAACGATGAAATCATCAGCCTGGGTTTGATTCCCCTTAGTTTAGAAAGAATACGTTGCCAAGGCGCACGATATTGGATGGCAAAACCTGAACGCTCTTTGCACGCAGAATCGGTAACCATTCACGAAATCACTCATGCAGAATTATCCGAAGCGCCCGCGTTGAAAGACATTCTTGATGAGATCTTGGTTGCCCTAACCAAGCAAGTTGTTGTGGTGCATTGTGTCGCCATTGAGCGTCAGTTCTTGCTGGAAGCGTCACTCAAAGTATACGGCTTCCCTTTCTATTTTCCTGTGCTCGACACCATGGACATTGAACGCCAAGCGCAATACCGACCTTGGTGGAAACGCTTTGGAAAAGCGCCGTCTTTGCGTTTAGACGCCTGTCGTCAACGCTATAAATTGCCTCGTTACAAAGCCCATCATGCGCTGACAGACGCCTTATCTTCGGCTGAGTTATTGCAAGCGCAAGCCGCGTATCACCTCGATCCGACGGCGAATATTTCCGATTATTGGATATAGTCAGCGTGTTTAGCGCATAAAAAAAGCGAGGCCATTGTCATCGCCTCGCTTTTCCAATACATCACGCTTTGTCTTTAAAAACGACTAAGCTGCGCTTGCGCTTCTTCCAAAGACGGTAAAGAAGGATACGCGCCAAGCTTGGTAACGGAGTCCGCACCACACGCCGCTGCGAAACGGATAATATCCACCAAAGCTTGCTGAGACAAAGACGCCAACGTGGCGCGATCGCCACTGACTTCTGCCAGTTTATAAAGCAAGCCTCCCACAAAAGCATCGCCTGCTGCGGTAGTGTCTTTTGCTTCGACTTTTGGTGTCAGCACTTCGGTTTCACCATGATCTGCCGTATAGAAACGAATCGACTTCGGCCCATCGGTTAGCACAAACAAGGTGACGCCAGCCGCCAAGCTTTCTTTAATCAAGGCAAAAGGGTCGTCCGCCATCACGGCAAGTTCTTCAAGGCTGGCTTTGACAACGTCGCCACTTTGCATCCAATCAATCACGCGTTTTGTGTCCACTTGGCCATTTGGCCACAAATTAGAACGCAAGTTCACGTCCACACTGACAATCCAATTAGCAGCGCGCGCCATACTCACGCCAGCCAAGGTTGCTTTGGTAATCTCGGCGTCGGTCAATGTGTTTGAACAGGTATGAAAAACGCCTTTAGATTCAGAGAACCAAGCGCCATCAAAGTCAGACTCACGGAAAAGAATATCTGCAGAAGGACTGCGGTAAAACTCAAAACTGCGCTCGCCTGTATCGTCTAAGCTCACGAACGCCAATGCGGTTTTCGCTTCACTTGTCATCAGCATGTTGCTGGTGTTAACGCCATAGCTGTCTAAAGAGTCTTTCAAGAAATGACCAAAAGCATCTTCGCCTACTTGACCAACAAAATGGCTGTTTCCACCCAGTCGAGCCACCGCCACCGCCACGTTCGCTGGCGCGCCACCTGGAAATTTGGTGAAAGATTCCAATTCGCCTGTTTGCGTTGCGCCATTAGAAAGAAAGTCGATTAAGGCTTCGCCAAAGGCCATTACTTTTGTTGTCATTGTTTTATTCTCTGTCAATTCTTGGAAATAAATACATTTGGTGCAATAAGGTTAGACTAAAAATTATGCAGCGCGAAAAAGATTAAATCAATCTAATTTATTTAAATGGCACGGGAAACATATCCAAAGATTGAAATGGCAAAAACGTTAGCTTCAGTCTGAAAATTATGAGAAAGAGTCAAAGCAATTAATGTAACTTTTAAGACTACATGAAAAAAAGCATATTTTCCTGCACAATTGGTCAATATTTGTCCAGCGCACCTCGAAGTTGTCACAAATATAAGATACATTTTAACCACAGTGATTAAGAATACTGCTCACCTACATAAGAAATAATTGTCGATAAATATCATGTAAGGAACCAATCATGAAAACAATGAAAGGCTATCTGCCTCATTTGGCCGTCACAGGTCTGGCTATTGCAGTTGCAGGCTGTGCCACAACAGCGAGCTACCAGCCAACTTGGGAAGCAGACAAAGAATATAAAGTCACCATCCTTCACACCAATGACCACCACGGTCGCTTCTGGCAAAACAGAAACGGTGAGTACGGCATGGCGGCTCGCAAAACCTTGATCGATAACATTCGTGAAGAAGTGGCTCTAAACGGCGGCGCATCTTTACTTCTCTCTGGCGGTGACATCAACACAGGTGTTCCTGAGTCTGATCTACAAGACGCAGAGCCAGATTTCAGAGGCATGAAGTTACTTCAATACGATGCAATGGCATTGGGTAACCACGAGTTTGACAACTCTCGTAATGTCTTAATGAAGCAACGTGAGTGGGCAGGTTTCCCATTCCTTTCTGCCAACATCTTGGTAAAAGAAACGGGCGAGCCATTATTTGACGCGTACAAAATCTTTGATATCAATAACCTGAAAATCGCGGTTATGGGTTTCACTACAGATGACACTGTCAAAATCGGTAATCCAGAATACTTAGAAGACCTAAGCATCTTGCCACCAGCTGAAGTAGCAAAAACGCTTGTTCCTGAATTAGAGAAAAAAGCAGACTTGATCGTTGCAGCGACTCACATGGGTCACTACAAAGATGGTAACTACGGCGGCAACGCGCCAGGCGACGTAACTCTTGCTCGCACGGTTCCAGGCATTGACGTTATCGTTGGTGGTCACTCTCAAAACCCATTGTTCGAACCAGATGTGCAAAGCGGTACATTGATCCTTCAAGCACACGAATGGGGCAAATACGTTGGCCGTTTGGATCTTGTGATCAAAAATGGCGAAATCACCAGCTCTGAATACCGTTTGATTCCAGTGAACTTGAAGAAAAAAGTCAAAGACGCTGAAGGCAATTCAGTTCGTGTCTTCATCGAAGATGAGATTGAACAAGACCCAGAAATGCTGGATCTTTTGACACCTTTCCAAGCAAAAGGCCAAAAAGAACTGAGCGTTGAAATTGGTTTCTCAAATGATGACTTCATTGGTGAGCGCGGCGTTGTTCGTAAACAAGAAACAAACCTAGGTAACTTGATTGCCTTGGCGATGAAAGAAAAAGTAAACGCAGACATCGGTGTTATGAACTCTGGTGGTATTCGTGACAACCTACCAAAAGGCATTGTGACTTATAAGAGCGTATTACAAGTACAACCTTTCGGTAACACTGTTTCTTACGTTGATTTAACCGCAGCAGAATTAACCGATTACCTTTCAGTAGTGGGTGGCAAGCAAGCCGGCTCTGGTGCGTTTGGTCAATTCAGTGGCGTTGCATTTACGCAAGTCGGCGACAAAGCAACCAACATTGTTGTGAACGGCGCACCTTTGGATACAAGCAAAACCTACCGCGTTGCCATCAATAACTACGTTGCAACAGGCGGAGACGGTTACCCTAAAGTAACGGATCACCCTAACTACGTTAACTCTGGTTATGTAGATGCTGACGTTATGGTGGAATACATCCAAAATAACTACCCACTTGATGGCGCGAAATACGCTCCAACAGGTGCGGTTAAGCGTTAATTTTTGATGATTGGCTAGATCACATCTAGCCACTAAAAAGCCTCAATAGACATCACTCTATTGAGGCTTTTTTTATGTGTTTTATGTTTGTCTTATTAGTAGTAAATCGTCACTAACACCCTGTCACAATAACGATCATCGCACTGGTTATCACACAGTAAAGTAACGCTAACTTAGCGGTATTTGCCAGCAGCCCGTTTAATTCTCGGCCGGTTAGTTTGCGAGATCCCACACTCAAATACCACAATAATGGCGCAACAAAAACCAGAGGCACAAAAGCCAAGATACTCGCCAAACCTGATACAACAAGGTGCACGCAAAGCACAGAGATCAACAGTAGTCGATACAAGGCTCTGGCTCGTTTTTCCCCCAATATCACCGCGAGCGTACGCTTCCCTGAGGCGGAGTCTGTTTTAATGTCTCGAATATTGTTGACCAACATAATGCCTGCGCTGATCAAGCCAGCCACCGAGCCAAAACCTAATACGTACTCATTCATCTCATTGGTATGAGCGAAAAACGTGCCTCCGACAGCGAGCCAACCAAAAAAGAAGAACACCGCGACTTCGCCCATTCCGTTTGAAGCAAGCGGCCAAGGACCGCTGCTGTACATAAACACCGCGCACACCGAGGCGATGCCAAATAACAATAACCACCAAGAACTCAGCCAAACCAACAGCAAGCCAACAAACGTCGCAAGACCGCACACAACCAACAACACTCGCTTTAATACAGAAGGCGCAATCAAACCGCTTTGGCTGACTCGTATCGGCCCAAGCCTGTCTTTTGTGTCCACACCAGAGAAAAAATCAAAGTAATCATTGGCAAAATTCACCGCAATTTGCAGCAACATAGCGCAGACAATCGACAAGAAGAAAATCAGCCAATCGTATTGCCCAACTTGGTAAGCCAGCGCAGTTCCTAATATCACAGGGCTAATTGAGGCAGGTAAGGTTTTTGGTCGGGCCGCCAGCCACCAAGCGTTGATAGTCGTCATCCTCTTCTCTCCTCCTTCGAATGTGAGGAAAGTATGTCACCAAGAAAACGACAGGATATAGACACTCATCAAGTTATGAACAATAAATTGTCGATAAAATACCGTCTCAATCAGCGATCTGCTTCAATACGCATAGAAAAGGCCATGTTATGTCTCAATCTGTTTCGCAAGTCCTACTTATCCTTGTTCTGGCAGGCATCATGTTAGGAATGGGATTAGGGTTAACACTGAACGATTTTAAACAGGTTCTTATTCAACCTAAAACCGTGTTCATTGGGCTTATTTTGCAAGCGTGTTTTTTACCTGCGCTTGCTATCGGCATCATCATATTATTGCCGTTAAGCCCAATGGCAAGTGCAGGATTATTTTTAGTGGCGCTTTGTCCCGGAGGCGCGACGTCCAACTTATTCTCTTATTTAGCGCAAGGCGATGTGGCTCTGAGCGTCACATTAACCAGCATTATCAGCCTCCTTTCTGTCGTTACTTTGCCTCTTGGCTTTGTGGCGTATTTATCGACCACAGGCAATGAACTGTCATTCTTTTCTGTTCCCTTAGGCACCATTATTAAACAACTGGCCTTGGTGACCTTTTTTCCAATCGTCATCGGAATGGTGATTCGAGCTTACGCACCGCAATGGTCTCAGAAGACGCAACCCTTGATTAAGAAAGTCTCCACGCTGGCGATGATCGCCATTGTCTTGGCGCTATTGGCCACCAACATGAAGATCCTGAGCACTATCATAAGCGTCAATACATTGGCTATTCTGCTGTTGGCTTCTGTGTCTTTGGGCTTTTCTTATTGGTTCACTGGCGTGTTAAAGCTGCCTGAGAAGGCACAACGAACCATCGCCGTAGAAGTAGGCGTACAAAATGCAGGAACCGCCATGATGGTGGCTTTTGCCATATTGCATCAGCCCGAGCTTGCTGTGGTGCCTTTAATGTACGGCCTTTTGATGAACATTCCCGCGTTTGCTTTTGTCGCTTGGTCTCAAAAACAACAAGAGAAAACCAACCGCGTTACCGTGTGATCCACAAAAAATCCCCTGCTGGCTTTCACCAACAGGGGATTTTTTAAACAAAGAAAGACTTATTCGCTGAACAAGGCCGCACGTTGAGCTTCGATGATTTCGGCAATGCCTTTACGCGCCACAGCCAACATGCCCACCATCTGTTCATCACTGAATGCTTCGCCTTCTGCGGTGCCTTGAATCTCGATGAAGCCGCCTTTGTCGTTCATGATCACGTTCATGTCCGTTTCGGCATTGGAGTCTTCTGGGTAATCCAAATCCAATACTGGCTCGCCTTTGTAAACACCCACAGAAATCGCCGCGATTTGAGACACAATTGGGTTGTGTTTGATTTTCTTACTTTCCACCAAAGAACGCATCGCATCCGCCAAGGCAACAAAACCACCTGTGATTGACGCCGTGCGCGTGCCGCCGTCCGCTTGAATCACATCACAGTCAATCGTAATGGTGTTTTCGCCCAGCTTTTTAAGATCCACCGCCGCACGTAGGGAACGGCCAATCAAGCGCTGGATTTCGACAGTGCGTCCATTTTGTTTGCCTCGTGCCGCTTCACGGTCGATGCGCTTATCCGTCGAGCGCGGCAACATGCCGTATTCTGCGGTAATCCAGCCTTTTCCTGTGCCTCTTTGGAATCGTGGTACACCATAAACCACCGTCGCCGTACAAATCACTTTCGTATCACCACATTCAATCAATACTGACCCTTCAGCGTGTTTGGTAAAATTACGAGTGATTTTAAGGGGACGCAGTTCGTCTACGGCTCTTCCACTTGGGCGCATATTGTTTCTCTCTATGGGTTAATATTGTAAAGGCGCAATTATAACGAACCGTCATAAAATTTCGCCCCCAAGCATCAGGAAAAACAAAATAAAGCCAACTGTTGGAGTTTGCGCGCTTAGTTTACAATGTCGCCTTTACTCACACACAGAGGAACGCAAGATGACTGCAAGCATGACCGCATTTTCACGACAAGAAGCCGTGTTTGATTGGGGGACGATCAGCTGGGAAATCCGTTCCGTTAACCAACGTTATCTTGAGCCAAACTTTCGTCTGCCAGACAACTTTCGCGAACTGGAATTCACCTTTCGTGACGTGCTTCGAAAGCAATTAAATCGTGGCAAACTGGAATGCCAACTGCGCTTTCAACCTGTCGACAAAGCCGCCACCAGCCTTAAAATCAATGAAGACAACGCCCAAGCTTTAGCCAATGCTATTACTTCTTTGGGCAATTGGTTTAGAAACACAACGCCAGCCAGCCCATTAGACATTTTGAAATGGCCGGGCATTTTAACCGATAGCAGCACAGACGCAGACATTATCAAAAAAGCCGTCATCGAACTCTTCAACCAAGGCGTGGAAGAATTAATCCAAGCAAGGCTGCGTGAAGGCGTGCAACTCAAAGCCATTATCGAGCAACGCCTCGACGCCATCGACCAAATCGTCATTGACGTTCAAGCCAAACTGCCAGAGATTCTAGCAGCGCAAAAACAAAACCTTCTCGACAAACTGGAAGCCGCGAAAGTCGAACTCGACCCAATGCGCGTGGAAGCCGAAATCGTCTTGTTAGCACAAAAAGCCGATGTAGCAGAAGAACTGGATCGCCTAGCGACTCACACCAAAGAAGTCCGCCGACAGCTACAACAAAAAGGCCCAATTGGCCGCCGACTCGACTTCCTTATGCAAGAACTCAACCGCGAAGCCAACACCCTTTCGTCCAAATCCATCGTCGTGGAAACCACACAAAGCGCCGTGGAATTGAAGGTCTTAATCGAACAAATGAGAGAACAGATTCAGAATATTGAGTGATATTTCACAAAACACCACAAAGAACTAAAATCCATAAAAAGCAATAACTTATATAATCTATAGTTTTTCATTAACATTCATATCAATTCATAAAATTGCATTGAATTGGTGGCATAATTGGTGACAAATAAATTCTAACACTTTAGGATTAACTCATCTGTCACCAATTATTTTATCGCTATGAATGATGCTCAACTAAAAGCCACACTAAAAGCAGGAAAGGTCGGAAAGTTCAAAGTCGATACCGGACTATACTTTCGAGTCACAGAGCAACAAAGTGCGTTTTGGGTGCTTAGATATACTATTAACGGAAAACGTAGGGAAATCAGTTTAGGACGCTATGGAAAGCCTCCTGAAGGGCTGCCTCTCAGTGAAGCCAAACTAAAAGCAATACAGACAAGAGCCTCTATCAAAGAAGGCGTTGATCCTATTGCAGAGAAAAAAAGAAATAAACTCCCTCACTTTAACACCGTCAATGATGTTGCTAAAGATTGGCTCTCTGAATGTGAACGCCATTTGAAAAACCCTCAAATCCCAGCCCGTGTATATCGCAAAGATATATTTCCCTACATTGGTGATCTGGCAGTAGATAAGGTCAATTCAAGAGATATCTTACAAATCATTCGAGCGATCAACAAAAGCGGCCGCCCTTCGATTGCAAATGATGCACTTAATTATTGTAAACAGCTATTCAACCACGCTCTTAAATTAGACCTTCTAGCTAATAATCCAGCAGCCCCATTTACTGAAAAAGATGCAGGAGGAGCTGAGAAATCAAGAGATAGAGCATTATCTTTAGATGAAATAAAAACAGTATTTAAAGTTTTTGAACGTCATACAGACATCATGACGAGAGAAAACTACTTAGCTCTAGTCCTCCTCCTTGTCTTAGGAGTCCGTAAAGGCGAACTTATTTCTGCAAAATGGAGTGAGTTCGACTTTAAAAAAATGGTATGGACCCTAGATGCAAATAAGACAAAAACCGTAGCTCAGATCAAAATACCATTACCTGATCAACTAAAGCCTATCTTTCAAGAATTAATGGTAAGAGCGAATGGATCAGAATATGTGTTCCCTTCAAGAAGGTCTAGCAGAAGACGAAAGTATATTAGCGACGACACATTAAACCACGCCCTAGCAAAGCTATTTGGACAAAAAGTAGACTCAAAAAAGCAACCACTGCCAAACATCCTAGGTGAGCATGGAATTGAGCATTTCGTAGTACATGATTTACGGAGAACCTGCCGAAGCCTGCTAGCGCAGAATGGCGTTCCTAGCCATGTAGCGGAACGCTGTCTAAACCATAAGATTAAAGGCGTCGAAGGGATTTATGACCGATATGATTATTTTGCTGAAAGAAAAACAGCAATTTCAGACCTAGCAAAAATAATTTTTGAAGTGATCCATATATCAAAACCTAACCTTGATTTATAGAGTCATGTAATCATATTCTTGTAAGTATCGCTCAGCTACAGCTATTTTTATAAGGATAAAAATTAATTAAAAGGAATTTTTTAGTGACTAAAACCACACGGAAAGCAATTCCAACAGAAATTCGACTAAGGCTTTTTGCAAGTTCGGCAGGTCATTGTCAAAGACCTGAATGTTTAGACTCTTTATACCCTGAAGAGCTCAATGGGTTTAAACATATAGCAGAAATGGCACACGTTCTACCTCACGGCAAGCTTGGCCCTCGTAGCACCGAAGCAGCTGAAGAGTATGAAGCCGATTCATTTGAAAACTTAATTCTACTTTGCCCAACATGCCACACTATCATTGATAAAAATCCAGATGCTTACCCTAGGCAAATACTTTTGGAATGGAAGGAAATGCATCTAGCAAATCTTGCTACTCATCAAGGAATCAAGCTATACGGAAGCAGATCTAAAGCACGGGCAGCAGTGATTCAAAAACTAGATGAGAATAAAGCTATATGGAAGAAGTTTGCACCAATAGATGGTACTGAATTCGAATTTGACCCTGAGTCAGATAAGGCTGCTATTTGGGATCAGCGAGTTAAAGGAGTGATTCTACCTAATCACTATACGATCAAGTCTATTATTCAGGCTAACTACGAACTTCTTGAAGACAATGAAAGGGAGATATTCTCAGACTACCAAGAACATGTTCGAGGGCTAACAAATAGACATATATGTGGAATTGGTGGAGCGATTCGCTTCCCACAAGGAATGAAGGACATTTTCAAATGAACTGGCAAGTTAAGTACGCTATTCAGAATATCAACAAACATGGATCAAGATATACAGCACAACAAGTTCGTGGTGATGTAATAAAGATTACAATGCCTGACCAGCCCGAAACAATTGCTCTAATTTCAGCAGAAGAGCAGGTAAGTAAAAGTTTAGTTGAAAGCTATCTTCAGCATTATCCTGAAATCAATTTTATCTGTGGCTATAGAAGAAATTGTGTTTGGGAAGGTGGTGCTATAGCAACACTTGATCGAGAACCTGTTGGCTGGGGAGATTCAAGAACCATGATATCAGCAGCCATTGATGGTGATGCACCGCATGCAGAACATAAAACATTCTTATTTTCTTCTAGATTGATACGCCAGTACGGCTCAGTTAAGCAAACGAGAAGGGAGTTCGACAGAGTCTTTACCATCACTTTAAAGAACGGAAAAGAGCTTCGAGTAGGCCTTATCGACGATTATGAACCGACATCAGATAATATTCGTACATTTCACGAAAAATTTGGCTACATTGATATTGCTTGGAATATTAACCCTAATGGATTTCCATGCAAAACAGCCATCCAAGCAGGTAAGGAATTAGGATGCTTAGTATTAAAAAACGAGGGTTTCAAGCAGTTTCTAGCGACTGTCTGATGGCTGCAAACGAAGTAGCCTACTATCTACTTGAGTCCTGCAAGACATTATCAAACTTCGAATCCTATATGTTTGGTTCAACCTTAACTGGCATAGGTAACGATATAGATATTCTGATTGTCGGCCCCATCGGCTCCCCCCTGATAAAGCTAAAGAAAGAACTAAAAGCAGCGAGCAAAAATTTACCTTTAGACATACTTTATATGCTCCCTTCAGAAGAACGAGAGACTGATTTTATAAATCGTACAGGCTGTATAAGCCTAGATAAGCTTTCCTTTAATAAAGCTCTTCTATGAAGAGCTCTCTGAAAGTAATGCCACGGCCTTTTTTGTGATTTTCTCACGACGACCAATATATTTATCCTTAGTTAATCCCAGTTCATCTAAAATTTGGGCGCGCTTAAATCCTTTAGATAACAAACTATAAATAGCCTGCTCTTCCTGATCTAACTGGCTTTGAAGTTTATTTGTAAACTCTGGCGACAACTCCATATCATCAAAGAAATTTAATTCTGCATCTCCTTCAACATTATTATCATCGAAACCATTATGATGCATTGAAATAGTTTTATTAAGATCATCAGAACTAGCCATTCTTTTTTCTTTACTTAGATGAGAACGATGATTTAAAGCCACGGTAATTTTGTCTGAAATCAAACTACTAGCGCAGCGATGAACAAGACCGCCAATAGAGTCATTCTCATCAAAGTACCATTCCTTATTAAGTCGAGACTTGTAAAGTTTAGCCCACACTTCCATTTCAATATCATTATATAAATCATCACGATCATAACGTAAAAAGCCTTCGGCTTTAGGAAAGGCTTTTTCATACAAAGACTTTATACGAGGCCTATAACGCTTTTTAAATTCATCAAATGATAATTTGCAGCCTTTATCTACAGCTTCAAGTAGCTGCTTATCTGTATGTTCTTCCATATTTCCCCCATATAACCCATTCGATTAGAAGTACAAAATTACCTGTACCCTTTTAAGAGAGAAAGGCTATACACCCTCCCCCTTAATACATCTAAAACTTTCAATTTAAAGTACCAGCTCCTCATCAATAATCAATATTTAAAAAGCTATACCAAACATCATTTCAATTTCTTCATTTTCTTCCCCACTTTTTGAAAAAACATCGGTAATGGTTAGCGAGGGCGAGAGATGTCTCAACTTCACTATCAAAAATGGACTGAGAAATTTTAAAGATCTTACCCACTTTTTGAAAAAACATCGGTAATGACAAATGAGCCTAGCAATAACTGTTAGGACAGAACAGGAGAACGAGCCATGTTGCAGACTTCAATACAAACAGGAACAAAGCTCTTTATAAGAGCTAACGAATTATCAGGAGCTTTAGGAATTAGCCCTTCGACAATTTATCGATGGAGAAAGGCTGGATTACTACCAGAACCATTATCTCTCGGGCCAAGAGTAATTGGGTGGAAATTGAAAGACATTAACAACTGGCTTGAAAATAAATAAGGGGAACAAAATGAAAAAGCTTTATAAAAAACTATGCAGCGCCTTCGCTAAAAAACCAACCGAACAAGTAAAGGGAAAACCGATAGGAGGAGGCCCGATAGTGTTTGCTAATTCTAACTTAATGGAAAGATTGCAAGTGCTTACTATCCAATATTTGGATCATCCATTTTTCGAAAAGTGTCAAGATCTAGACACAGATTGGGTTGTTATGAAGGCCTATGATGTGTTCCACGAGAAAGGCGACTTTTCGCCCCCAACCCATGAGTGTCTCAGAGAAATTAAAAAAGCAACTCTAAGAGACATAGAGAATCTTATTGACTCAGACCCAAGCTCCTATGAAGCGGACAATTAAGAGGTAAATCACCGCTAACTCCATATTAACTATGGGGTTAGCGTGTTTACAGCGTTGTAAACACAACGTACCTAAAAATGAAAGAAACACCAACAAAATCAACATGTATACGCTAAATACAACATAAGGACTTTAAAAATGGCCAGAAACTATAGCCTTACACCTGCATCATGTACGTTTTCTGTGCGCTTTTCTGCACATGATTCTGCTTTGGTTCAAGAAGAAATAAAAAGAAGCGGAAAAAACACTTCCGAATATTTTCGTGGCATCTGGAAAGACAATAGAGCCCAGAAGCAATTCAACAAACAACTGATCGAACTAGAACAAAGGCTTCTAGATAAGACCTTTGAAATGGTAGCTGCTATTGCTGGGTTAGATGAGCACAAGCGAGCTCTTGCCAAAAAAGCCTACATTACCAGACTTAAAACAGGAGCATAACAATGAACAGAAGCCCTTTTTTTGTCCTAGAATTTTTACTATTAAACACCCTTCTATTAATTATATTTTCATGCCTATCTATATTCTTATCATGGTCATGGCTATCACCTTCTTACTGGCCTTCTTCCCTTGAATTGCTTCGAATAGCTTTATCTACTCTTGGCTATATATTTCCATTTATCCCAATCGAAGAATCACGTTATTTTTATGATTCGATCATCATATATGAGTGGCAGACAGTATTTTTTCTCCATTTATCTGTTCCTTTTCTGTTGTCTCTCATATTTTCATTTTGCATAACAAAAGCCAGCTTGAAAAACCGTGGGAATTCAAAAGAGTTAGATTATATATCTGGCCCTGAGCTGCGATCAGGGAAAGAAGCCATCGCACATGCCAATAAACAGCAAAAGCGAGAGTTAAAGAGCGCTCACGCCAAATTAGGGATTAAAGTACATCCAGAAATACCTGTTTCGATAGCAAGAGAGCAAAATAACTTTTGTATTTTAGGCACAACTGGTGCTGGTAAATCTACAATTTTAAAGCCAATAATTCAGCAAGTCATTGATCGTAAAGATCATGCAATTATTTATGATGAAAAAGGTGAATACACCCAAAGTTTTTACCAAAAATCCAATACTATTTTACTTGCTCCTTGGGACGCTCGTAGCGCAATGTGGGACATCGGCAAAGACATTCACTCAGAAGAGGATGCTGAATTACTCGCTCAATGCTTGATTCCTTATTCTGACAAAGAAAAAGAAAAAATCTGGCCCGATGGCGCTCGATTAATTCTTACAGGGATGATTGTATCCTTGATGCATGAGCACAAAAATAAGTGGGAGTGGAACGATTTATATGAGTTACTCAAGCTCTCGAACGAACAGATTCTCCTTCGTATCAAGCCTTGCTACCCAACTATAAACAGCCTGATTCAGAAAGACTCTAAGACAACGCAAGGTTTTTTTGTACACCTGATTACAAACTTAAATTGGCTCAAGCATTTAGGCCTAGCTTGGAAAAGAACCAATAAAAAATCATTTAGTCTGCAACAATGGATTAAAGACGGTAATAAGAAGCATGTGATTATCATTCAAGCAAGTAGTGAATATGAAGCCGTAGGTAAGCCACTGTGTAATGCTGTTATCTCCTTTATGACAAAGCACTATCTATCACCCAGTAATGACGTGCGCAGGCCTACTTGGTTATTCATTGATGAGTTCGCTAACTTGCCGCCTAACCCAAGCATTAAAAAGTGGCTGGAGCTCTCACGAGAATATGGTGGACGTTCAGTTATTTGTACTCAATCACTCTCTCAAATCCGTGGCATCTATGGAGAAAACGAAACTGATGCTCTACTGAACTTACTTTCAAACGTCATCACATTACGACTCGGTACAGCAGGAAATGACGCAGCTTATACATCTAACATGCTAAGTGAACAGACCGCTGAAGTACCCGACTACCAGAATAAAGATCACATAGGCATTAGGTCAAAACAGAAACTGGTTGAAGCCTCTGACCTAACACAGCTTAAACAAGCCAATAAACAAGGTGTTGAAGGCTATCTCTTCATTCCAGGCTGGCAATCAGTTTATAAGCTCACTTGGCCTCTATTCAAAAAGCCAGCTCAAGCAAAAAAGTTTATTCCTGCCAAATGGATGTTAAGGAAAGAAGTAGAAAAAAACCCTACTCCTTCAAACCCTAAAAATAAAAACACTCTAAATAAATGGAGCTAAGTCATGGTCGCAACTATTAGCCCAGTCAATAATAAAGATTATTTCTCACAGCAGACCCAGCTGAATGCTAAGAAGCAGGCCAAGGAATATTATTCAGATCACGGTGAGCCCGACGGTACGTGGACAGGGGTAGGAAGTAGATACTTCGGCCTACACGGGAAAACTATAGAAGACAACGACTATAACAACCTTATGGAGGGGTTCTCCCCTAAAGGCCACCCCTTAGTTCAAAATGCTGGCAACGGTGCAAGGCGCTGTGCTTGGGACTGTACTTTTAGTGCTCCTAAAAGCATTAGTATTTTATGGGCTTGCAGCACACCTGAACTACAAATAAAAATTGAAGAGGCTATGCGTAAATCTGTACAAGAAGCCATCCATGCCATGGAATCAAAAGCCGCGATAACTCGGCGCGGTAAAGGATCCAAGCAATACGAGAAAGTATCAGGTCTTATTGTTGCGACCTATGAGCACTGCACCAACAGAGCACAAGAACCGCAGCTGCATACACATGCTCTTGTGCTCAATGCAGCCCCTAGAAAAGATGGAACATTCGGCAGTATAGACTCCTATAAAATTTTCCGTTGGATAAAGCCTCTAGGAGCTATTTTTCGATCAGAAATGGCATTTCAAATGAAGAAGTTAGGCTTTGAGATAGAGCCTGATGGTGAATCATTTCAAATAAAAGGTATATCAAAAGAGATTTGTGATGACTATTCGAGCAGAGCAAAAGACATCCAAAAAGAATTAAATAACGCAGGTTTTAAAAGCAGTGCTAGCAAGGAAGGTCAGCACTTCAAACTAACAACCAGACAAAAAAAGTCTGATGTAAACAGGGATACTCTCTTTAAGCAGTGGAAAAAACAACTCAATCAAAAAGGATTAACTCCGGCAGTTATTCAAGATCTTGTTGAAGCAGAAAAAACGTCTCAGCCTAATTTTCTTGATCACTCGATCATTCTTGCAGAGTTAACGGAAAGAAAATCGACTTTTACAGAGCAAGAGCTTTTTTTCCTTGTTGCGGTTAAAGCGTCTCATTACGGTATTAGTGCAGAGCAAGCGCAATCATTTGCTCAGCTTATTATGGAAAATGAGTTAGTGATTACATTGAGTCAAAACGAAGCCTACTCTCCACTTTTCACTACTAGAGAAGTTTTGCTAAATGAGAAACTAATGATTGGACTTCCCAGAGTTTGCTAGACAGTAGGAACTTCTAAAAAATACTTTTCTTCGAACTTTACAGGTGACACCCCGCCTGTATGTGAATGCCGTTTTATCGGATTGTAGAACATCTCAATAAAATTAAATATCTCTCCTTTTGCTTCTTCTCGTGTCGAGTAGATCTTTCGTTTCGTCACTCTCTTCTTGAAGGTGGCAAAAAAGCTTTCTGCTACCGCATTATCATGACAATTGCCTCGACGACTCATTGATGGCGCTAAATTATGAGCCTTCATAAAAGCGAGATAATCAGAGCTCGCATATTGGCTTCCCTGATCACTGTGTACCAGTACTTCGCTTTTAGGTTTACGCTGCCAGATGGCCATTAATAAAGCATTAATGACTAAGTGCCGATCCATCATTTTATCCATTGACCATCCAACAACACGCCTGGAAAATAAGTCGATAACGGTCGCGACGTATAAAAAACCTTCATGAGTTCTAACGTAGGTGATATCACTTACCCATGCTTTATTAGGGGCATCAGGATTAAATTGACGCTTTAATATGTTGTCAGCAAATTTGCCTACTTTACCGCTTTGGACATGGCGACGTTTATAACCAATCTGAGCTTTAATATTGTTATTACGCATGATTTTGGCAACACGATGTATGCTACAAGACTCTCCCTCATCTCGTAGATCACGATGTATCCATGGGCTTCCATAGGTTCCACCGCTAGCGATGTGGCATTCACGTATTCGCTCTAACAGTCGCTGATCTTCAATGGTCCGATCAGATAGTGGCTTTTTTAACCAAGCATAATAACCGCTTCGATGAATTTTAAAGACGCGACACATTAATTGAACAGAGTGTTCTTTTTGGTGATCTCGAACAAAGGCGTACTTTACTCTGGGTTGTTGGCAAAGTACCTTGCGGCCTTTTTTAGAATGTCACGCTCCTCCGTGATTCGTCTCAGCTCAGACTTGAGTCGAGCGTTTTCAGAGACCACATCAAGGTCTTCTGATGAATGAGACTGTGGCTCTCCATATTTTTTGATCCAAGCGTATAAGCTATGTGTGGTCGTGTCGAGCCGTTGAGCCACTTCAGCGACAGAATAACCGCGCTCAGTTACTTGTTTAACGGCTTCTCTTTTAAACTCTTCTGGATAACGTTTGGACTTCATAAAACACCTCTTATTTAACTAGATTTTAACGTTAATAGGTGTCTAGTAAAGTCTGGGAAGTCCA
>CALLIL010000017.1 GCA_938009755.1 uncultured Marinomonas sp. | reverse complement strand
GGGGTCAGATCCCTTAAACATACATTTAAGGGATCGATATACATCAGATCTACGTAAGGGATCTGACCCCTATTATCTTTTATACACACTACTTTCGGAATGCAGATGTCCAGCCGCTTATTGGCTTGGTATGAATTCTTGTGCCCGAAATTTACAGTAATCCCTCAATTAACGGGTTAAAGAACATGTTAGAAGCAAATATTAAGCAACAATTGGGCGCATACCTAAAGAATATCGTTAATCCGATTGATATTACTGTGTCCACAAATGGTTCTGTAAAAGCAGAAGAACTCGTCGGCTTAGCTCGTGAAATCACCGAGTTACAAAGCGACAAAATTTCTTTGTCTGTAGAAAGTAACGCGTCAGGCCGTGCGCCACAAATGGCCATTGCGCCAAGAGGCCAAGCACCTCGCGTTCGTTTTGCAGGCATCCCAATGGGCCACGAATTTACCTCATTGGTATTGGCTCTATTGCAAGCAGGTGGTCATCCATCAAAAACGGCACCAGAAATACTGGAACAAATTAAGTCATTAGACACTGAGTTGAACTTTGAGGTGTACATTTCCCTCTCTTGCCACAACTGTCCAGACATCGTGCAAGCAACCAATCTAATGGCGGCACTGAATCCTAAAGTAACGGCGACCATGATTGATGGCGCGTTATTCCAAGACGAAGTGAACGAGTTGAACATCATGGCGGTTCCATCAGTTTACCTGAACGGCGAACACTTCGGCCAAGGCCGCATGACATTAGACGAGATTCTAAACAAAGTAGACACAGGCGCTGCCGACAAACAAGCTGCCGCGTTAGCAGAAAAAGACCCATACGACGTATTGGTTGTGGGTGGTGGTCCAGCGGGTGCAGCAGCAGCTATCTACTCAGCGCGTAAAGGCATCCGTACAGGTGTTGTGGCAGAGCGTTTTGGCGGCCAAGTCTCTGACACCATGGCGATTGAAAACTTTATCTCTGTGAAAGCAACCGACGGTCCAAAATTGGTCGCAGGCCTTGAACAACACGTATTGGATTACGATGTTGACCTCATGAAAACGCAAAAAGCGGTTCGCTTAGAGAAGAAAGAGTTTGTTGAAGTCGAGTTAGAAAACGGCGCTATCTTGAAGAGTAAGTCTGTTATCTTAGCGACCGGTGCTCGTTGGAGAGAAATGAACGTTCCGGGCGAACAAGAATACCGCGGTAAAGGCGTTGCTTACTGCCCTCACTGTGACGGCCCATTGTTCAAAGGCAAGAAAACAGCGGTCATTGGTGGTGGTAACTCAGGCATTGAAGCGGCGATTGACCTTGCTGGTATCGTTGAACACGTCACCGTTTTGGAGTTTGGCGACACATTACGTGCCGACGAAGTCTTAGTTAGAAAAGCAGAATCTCTGCCTAACGTAACCATCATCAAAGAAGCGATGACAACAGAAGTAATCGGCGATGGCGAACGTGTGATTGGCTTGAAATACACAGACCGCAAAACAGACGAATCTCACCTTGTTGATGTAGCTGGTATCTTCGTTCAAATCGGTTTGGTGCCAAACAGTGAGTTCTTGAAAGACACATTAACGCTTTCTAACCGTGGCGAAATTGTCATCAACGCACACGGCGAAACCTCTATTCCGGGTGTCTTTGCAGCGGGTGACGTGACAACAACACCATACAAGCAAATCATCATTTCCATGGGTGGCGGCGCAACCGCAGCACTTGGCGCATTTGATTACTTGATTCGTAACTAAACGAAAGTGAATTCGTAACGAATAAGTACTGACAGACGTATCGATAAGATCCCTTTCTCAATCGATACTCTTTTTTTAAAAACCGTTTTCTGGCGTCTATTTCTAGACGAAACAGAAAGCGGTTTTTTTTTGTTCTTAAAAGCTCTACCCTAACCCACTAGATAGTAATGATTATTAATATTGGAAAATCATTCAAACTTTAATAGCTTCATTCCTGTTAAAGACAAAAATAGAAGTAAGGGTGTTATGAATTCCTATACCGCAATCCAAGATGTAGATCACAAAATAGATATTCTTGATCACGTAAATCAAGATCACCCTAAAGAAGTCCTAGCAATCGTAAAAAGTAAATATCCAAACGAAGAGATTATATCGGCGAAGCTGTTTGATATTTTTGAAGAGGGTATTCTGGTTCATACACAAACTGACTCTGAAGACTCGACTAGCGAGATGTTTATCCCCTTTGAAATAGAAGGCTCCCTAGAAGATCAAATACTCTATTTGGCTTACGCTGCCAGTGTAAAACAAGGCATTGAAATTAGCCGTTCAAACAAGCATTTTTTTGAAGTGACCGATAAACAAACTATCACCAAAAACATCATTCGTTTGACTGTCAGTAGCCCAACCCCGCTACCTGAATACTACGCTGGCCATGCTTATGCATTTTTATTAAAAACCCTACAAAACCAACCCAAAAATAATACGCCAAAAAAACATGGTAAGCATTGGGGTACAAAAGTCACTGAACACCTTATCGTTTGGCTAATGAAACACATCTCCAGTAAAAACCGTAAAAGATTACTCAAAGGTGCCAACAAAGATGTGCGTCCTTATACACTGCGTAAAGCGTGGAAAAGCACAGAAGAGTCAGGCTTCGCTGATCTGGGTTATATCGACATTTATACTCATAACGACACATTAGGCAGTGTATGGGCAAAAAGCGTGATGGTTGGCGACATTATCATGAGTAAGTCGGAATCAAAAGATAACCACCAGCACCTTGAAGAAGGCCAAGCGTTATTAATTGCGGATGAGACCGCCTATCCAGCTATGGCGGGAATTCTAGAGCATTGGCAAAATCCTCTTCCTCCTCATGTCATCCTAATTAGTAACAAAGAAACGGAACAAGCGTACGCCAAGTCGATAAAATTCCCTGAAAATACGGTTGTTCATCCAGTCATTTGTGCAACAGAAAACCAAGCGCATGAAGCACTTTCCATTATCAAACAGTTAGAAAACATAGACACAGTGTGGGGCGCATTAGAAGGTGATGCAGCGAAAACGATCAGATATTACCTAAGGAATGAACGAAATATTATCGGCAAAAAAAATCACACAAGAGCCTACTGGAAAATCAAATCCAACCGCCAATAGCTCTCACTCAAAAGCATTTCTCCCTTTATAAAAAACCTCTTTTTAAATGATTTAAAGAGGCTTTTTACCTTCGACTAAAAAGTGCATATATCACCATCGAATTGTAAAGAACTTACGGTTTTTGTTTACAATTGAAATGAGAATCGATATCGTTCTCAATCCTTTGTTCTTGGTCAACGCTAAGCACTACTCTCTTTTCCATTTTCAGTACATCACTTAAGTGAGGATATCATGATAAAAAAAGCCGTTTTATGCACCAAATTAACGCCTATTGCTTTTGCGTTAATGTCTGCCTACTCAGTAAATGCAGCCGAGGTGTTAGACACTATTGTAGTGACTAGTGGCTCTGTTGAAACCTCAATTTCAGATGTAGCGGCTACTATGTGGGTGGTGGATCAAGATCAAATCGAACGCGAAATAAATACTGGCGCAGATCTAAAAGTAGCTTTAGGTAGATTGATTCCTGGCTATGATTTTGGCGGAGAAAGTAGAACGAACTATGGCCAAAATATGCGAGGCCGCTCAGCATTAATCATGATTGATGGCGTTTCACTAAACTCTACACGCGGTATAAGTCGTCAACTAGACAGTATTTCACCATTGAATATCGCAAGAGTAGAAGTCCTTTCTGGTGCGACATCTATTTACGGCGCAGGTGCTTCTGGCGGCATCATTAATATCATTACTAAAAAAGCAACTCCCGGAGAAACAACTACTGAGCTTGAGATAGGCGCATCAACTGGGATGAATGGTAGCGATAACTTCACAAAAAATATCGGCGTTGCCGTCTCTGGCGGGAGCGAAAAGCTTAGTGGGCGCTTATCGGTTTCCTATGAAAGTACAGGGGCAAGTTACGATGCAAATGGTGACATGATATTGCCAGACATCACACAAACCGATCTTCAGTTTAATGACACGATTGATATCATGGCCAATGGAGAATACAAACCAGATGATAAACAATTGTTGTCTGTTACAGCCCAGTATTATAAAAGTCAGCAAGATACTGAATACACGCCTTACCTTGGCGTCTATTTAGCAAACGCTGTTGGCAGTTCAGATATCACTATTAGTGATGAACTAGACCTAGAAGAACAGCCAAGCACTGAACGTCTAATGTTAAATGCACAATATAGTAATGAAGAGGTGCTCGATCATTCTCTGCTTGCTCAAGCCTATTTCCGTAGCGAAGAAATGCAGTTTTTTCCTTTTCCAAGCGCCGATCCATATAACTCAAATGGGTATAGCTATTTATACGGCGCATCTGTTCAAAAAACAGAAGCCATAGGTGCAAAAATATTACTTAGTAAACAAATGGATGACATTGAGATCAATTATGGTGTTGATTCCGAAATAGAAGCATTCACAGCCGATTGGCTAGTGTATGACATAGCATCTGCTTTGGCGTCTGGTGGTGTAATATTCAACCAAACAGATACTGTTGAGAGATATCCAGACGTCGATACACAAAAGATTGGCGCTTTTACACAAGCAAACTGGGAAGCTACTGACAGTCTAAAGGTCTCTGGTGGTTTGCGATATCAGTATATAAAACATGACATTGGTGATTATATCGGTATCTCTCAACAATTAATTTATGGAGATTCAGCCGACACAATCGAAGGTGGGACAACTCAATATAGTGAGTTTTTAGCAAATATTGGCGCCATTTTTACCATTAACAAAGACCAACAGATTTGGGCAAACCTCAGCCAAGGTTTTGAGATTCCAGACCCTGCGAAATATTACGGTAATGGAACATACAGCGGTTCTAGTTTGGTCAGTAGTATCAATATTGAAGATAATGAGCTAGAAGGTGTAAAAACCAACTCTCTTGAATTCGGTTGGCGTTTAAACAAACCAAAATATGACGTGCAAGTTGCGGCCTACTATTCGTTATCCGATAAAACAACATCTTACGATAAAACAACGTATGCAATTGTCGTGAATGACGATGAAAAACGCATTTATGGCATTGAAGGTCAAACAACTTACCGATTCAATAATGAATGGTATGCTGGATTACAGGCGCATTTAATCAAGAGTGAAACAAAATCTAATGGCAGCTGGACTGACTTAGAAGCAGAAACAGCTAGCCCTTCCAATGCATCTGTTCGAGCTGGCTATGATAATTTTGATTATGGTGCTGAATTACAATTACAGACCTTGGCTGATTACCACGAAGAAAACGATGAAACTATAAATGGCTATTCATTAGTACACTTTAGCTCTTATTACACCTTACCTTTAGGTAAGTTAAGTTTCGGTATTCAAAACCTGCTAAACGAAGACTATTACACACTTTGGTCACAACGAGCTCAGATTCTTTATGCTGGTTACAACGAAAATCTATTTTCTTATAAAGGCGCTGGCAGAACTTACACTGTAAGCTACAACGCTGAATTTTAGGAGATCTTACTTGTTTCAATTCAAAAACCTTTCCCTTCAAATTGGGGGGAATGAGATTTTGCGTAATATGACAGGAGACATTTCTGAGGGCTCAATCACTGCGTTGATTGGCCCTAATGGCTCAGGAAAGAGCAGCCTATTGTCTTTGTTGTGCGGATTAACGGCACCGACAAAAGGCGAAGTCTTATTACGTGATCAATCGCTTTCAACCATAAAGCGCCATGATCTAGCAAAACAGTTAGCGTTATTACCTCAGAGCAACCCTGTTCCTGCGACATTAACGATTTCGGATTTGGTGACCTTTGGTCGTCATCCTCATCGTCCTTGGTATAAAAAAGTGGCTAAAGAAGACAAGGAAGTGATTGATTGGGCTATGCAGGAAACAGGTATCACGCCTTATGCGAACCGATTATTAACGGATTTATCTGGTGGTGAACTGCAACGAACTTGGCTTGCTATGGTTCTGGCTCAAGATACCGACATTCTTATGCTGGATGAACCGACATCTTGGTTGGATATTTCGCATCAATTGAGCTTGTTGAAAATCGTCCGCCGCTTAAACCAAGAGTACAATAAAACCATTGTTTGGGTGCTGCATGACTTGAACCAAGCTCGCCAATTTAGCGACCGAGCGATTCTAATTAATCAAGGCGAAATTGTTGCTCAGGGTAACGTTATGGATGTCATCAATGCAAAAGACATCAGTGATGTTTATCAAACACCTGTCAAAATGCATGCATTAGAAGAACTGCAAATTTTGTGGCCAGAGGAACAAGTATGAAACGTTATGCCTTGTGGCTAACGCTATTATTGTGTTTTTTAAGTAGCCATTCTTTTTCTGCGACACCAACATCGATCTGCCTTAGCACCTGTGTTGAATTACCGAAACCAGCACTAAGAGTCGTTGCCCTCAATTGGTCTGTCGCTGAAATGCTGTTAACGCTGGATATTGTCCCTGTCGGAGTGACACAAGGAAATGGCTATCGAAAATGGCAAACCAACTATCCTGCTCTACCTAAATCTGTTACAGAAATTGGTAGTCGCCAAGAGCCTAATCTTGCGACGATTGCAAAGCTCAAACCCGATTTAATTATTGGCTATGAGTTTCGCCATCGTAAAATCTTAAATTCGTTACAAAGTATCGCACCAACATTGTTATATCGACAGTTTCCCGATGCTTCTCAAACGAGTTTTAGATATTTTGAGCAGTCTCAAAAGGTCTTTTTAGGCATAGCAAAAGCGGTTAATAAAACAGAAAAAGCGCAATCTACTATTGAAACTTTGTATCAAAGACTCGCAGAACTAAAACAACAACTATCTGATGCAGGCTTAGCGAACACAAAAATTAGCTTTGGCAAGTTTGTTGGAATGGGATATGGCTTGCGAATTTTCACAAAGATCAGTCTTGCCGGGTCGATCATTGATGAACTTGGATTAGAGTATACTTGGCAAAACGGTTTACCAGGCAAAGATTTCACCCACTTACAACTCGAACAATTGCCCGAGCTTAATAACAGTCACCTCCTTTTAGCAGGCAATCAAGTAGATGGCGAACGCATGATGCACTCTCCGGTTTGGCCATTATTGCCTTTCGTACAAAACAATAACTCATCAGATGTTCCTCCGCTGTTTAGTTTCGGCGGCCCTTTATCAGCACTAAAAATGGCCGAAGCGTTTAGCCAGTCACTCTTAACATGGCAGGAAAACTCACATGATTAAATCGCTCTCAATCAGCGGAGTGTTATTACTTTCTCTACTTTGTGGATACCTGTTTTTCCCTCCAGTAATTAGTAATGCTTCTTTGGCTACTGCCATGTTCGATAACGTTTGGCTACCTACCGCACTCATTGCCTTATTAACGGGGGCATTACTCGGCAGCTCAGGTTTATTGATTCAAACAACGTTAGACAATGATTTTGCTTCGCCTTCGACCTTAGGCATCGCAGCTGGCGCCTTACTCGGCGCAGTCTTGATTAGAATACTTGTTCCTGAAGCAAGTTTAAGTTTGGTTTGGGCTGGTGCATTAATTGGCTCGATCTTGTTGTCCCTCGCTGTACTCGGTGTCAGCCAACTTATAGGTGGCGGAAAACTTCCTATTGTATTAATCGGCATGGCGTTAGGGTTAAGTGCTGGCGCGCTGTCCTCTTTATTGATCATCTACTTTGAGAATCAAATGGATGGCTTGTTTTTATGGGGAAGTGGTCAAGTATTACAAACCAGTACATCTACGCTAAATCAAACCTTCACACCCATCATTATTAGCTTAATGTTGACCGTATTTATACTTCCTAAGTTGGCGCTTTTTCTACTTGGTGACACGCATGCGGCAAGCCTGGGTTTGTCTGTAAAACCTTGGCGTTGGGCGGTTTTATTGCTTGCCTTAATTCAAGCGGCATTAGCGACCTCGATTGTTGGCATGATAGGTTTTGTCGGTTTGATGGCGCCACACATGACACGCTTGTTGCTTAGCAAATGTCATATTGGTGGCCGCAATATGTTTCTCCAATGGGCTTTAACCTTACTGATAGGAGCCATGTTGGTATTAGTTGCAGAGTGGTGTTCGAGGAGCCTGTTATTTCTCGGTTATCGCTTACCAACAGGCGCTTTTACCGCTTTGCTTGGCGCGCCTTATTTTGTGTACCTTTTGTTCCAGCGTTCTGGTCGGATTCTAGCCGCAACGGAACGACAGAGCCTTACATTAAAACCTTTACTGCATGTCTCACCGTCTACAATTTTGATTGGCTTGTTTCTCTTGTTATTGGCCACGCTCTATATTTGCTTAGAGCCTTTTAGTAACACTGGCGCAACTTGGATTAACCAAAGAGTGTTATTGGCTGGATTAGGTGGGATAGGATTAGCGTGTGCAGGTACTTTGTTACAAACTCTGTTCAAAAACCCAATGGCCAGCCCTGATATTTCTGGCGTAAGTGCATTTGCTATTTTTATCATTGCTTGTGTATTGGTTATCTATCCTGCCGCGAATCATTTGATGCTGGTTATCGCTGCATTAACAGGCGCGGGCATCGTCATTGGCCTGTTATCGTGGGGGCTAAAACAGCAATTGAGTGTTTCCCAACTTGCCTTGTTTGGTATTGTGATTACCGCTTTTTCTGGCACGGCAACGCAAATACTCCTGACCTTTGGGAGTTCAACCGCTTCGGTGACTATGATGTGGTTAGCGGGTACGACCTATGGTGCTTCGATAGATAGAATCATGCCATTATCTATGGCATTGATCTTGGCTGGTGTGGTGATTGCTCCGTATCTGAGAAATCTTGATTTAATGCCATTGGGTGAAATATTGCCACGTACTTTAGGCGTATCACTTAAAGGTCAACGTATAATTTTATTAATCGTTGCCGCATCACTGACAGCCATTTGTGTATCCAGTATTGGCGCGATCAGTTTCATTGGCTTGCTTGCTCCACACTGTGCTCGTTTGCTTGGCTTGTATCGACATATCCATTTGCTTCCAGCATCCGCCATGACAGGCGCTATATTACTGATTTACGCCGACAATTTAGGGCGCAATATCATGTCGCCAAATGAGATTCCTGCGGGCTTAATGGTATCTGTAATTGGCAGCCTTTATTTTCTCCTACTGCTCTTTATTGCTTATCGTAAAAAAGCATAATCTGGTCAGCGATTCGGCTTGGCGAATGAACGGCTTGATCAAAAGAAACCAAACACGTTCGCTCAACGCGCCAGCGCAATGAAGTCGTTGAACCTTGTTTTGGTTTCTTTTGACTATTGGGAGTGTGTTCTATTGACCCAATAAGCTGGGCGTCGCCTATTATGCGCAACCGCTAAGACTTCAAAAAAATCTGATTTAAAACGATAAATGATGGATATAGAAAAACGGTGAAGGACTGCCCTTCGAATATCTGGAGGAAGCTCAATTTGCCAAGCTTTCGGGGAATCAGAAATACGTTCAGCAAGGGTTTCAAACTCTTGTATTAACACGCCACCCAATCCTTTAACCTTAGACTCATAATAGCCTACAGATTCTAAAAACTCGGCTTCCGCTGCCGGGTGAAATTTGTATGTCATTTCAGTAAGGTTCTCGCTTTTTCCATGACTTGATGTGCAGGAATAGCTTCAACAGTTCCGTTGTCTAACTCTTCCCCTCTACGCTTCGCTTCCATTAGCCAGTCGACTTTCAACTCATCGTCTAGCGAATCTTCTAAACTTAAAACCAAGGTTTGGATCAGCTTAGCTCGTTCAGCTCTTGGCAAATGGAGCGCCTCATTTTCAATTTTCTGTAAGTCCATAAGAAAGACCTCTCAATAAATTCATGCCTAAATTTTGGCACACTCTCAATTTTTATGACAGGTAAGAACTTTGACTCTTGGATACATTTTCAATCAAAAGAACCAAAACACGTTCGCTCCACGCGCCAGCGCGAGAAGCGAACGTGTTTTGGTTCTTTTTACTCTTATCTAAGAGCGTTACTTCCCTTTTTCATGATCGTGCTCTTTTAATGTCGGGTGTTTCTTTTTATTTTCAGGTGTCACTCGACGTCGTTTGTCTGTCTTCCCTGTAGAATCTGCTTTTGGCTTTGGCCCAGGTTTAATGCTCATATTTTTTCTCCTTATATTTATGAAATAATGCAAAATAAGCATAGAAGAAAGCATTTGATTCACTTGTTTATTAAAAGGAAGCAATAACATGTCTGAAGAATTGAAAAAAGGTTGGTCTGACCCTAAAGAAATAGACGGTGAGAACTTTCCACAAGACACACTCGGTCGAGAAAAATACGCGCAGTTCTTAACCCAGTTTTTAGAAGACCAAGGTTATGACCCTTGTACAAAAAAGAAAAAAAACTACGTACTCAACCTAAACTCCGAATGGGGTTCAGGCAAAACCTTTTTTCTAAAACGCTGGTCAGAAGATTTAAAACCTCATTTCCCTGTTGTGTATATCGATGCGTGGCAACAAGACTACTCCGATGATCCATTGATGACCGTGATTTCTTCTGTAATAAAACAACTCGGAAAACAATCCGGTATCGATATACAAAAATCCAACTTCCCCATTCCCAAAAAGGTTTTTAACTTATTTAAAGCCGCTGCACCTGCATTAGTAAAAACATTTTCTAAAAAGTATTTCGGTGAGGACTTTACTGATTTTAGTGATGTCGCAGCAGATGCGGTGACGCATTTACTCGATGAGCATGAAGAGAAGTCGCAAGCAATTGATGATTTGAAAAGTAGTGTCGCTGAATGGGTTTCTTTCGTTGCAAAGAATTCACAAGACCCAAAACAATACCCAGCCTTTATTTTCATCGATGAGCTAGACCGCTGTCGTCCAAGTTATGCAGTAGAAATGCTGGAAACCATCAAACATATTTTTGATATTGAAGGCATTGTCTTTGTTGTGGCAACCGACACGGAGCAATTACAACACGCGGTCAAAGCCATTTATGGTGAAGGTTTCGATGCGCGACTTTATCTTGGTCGATTCTTTAATAGCCGCTTCAGTTTAAAAGCGCCAGACTTAAAAAGCTTCTTGGAAGTCCATGTTGATCACGCTAAATTATCGGGTGATTTTTTAGACGAAAAAGACATAAAAATTCTGCCGCCCAATTCTGATGGCAAGGTCACTCTACGAAACATTGCGGTGATTTTAGATGCGTTTAAAATGCCACCAAGAACAGCGATCCAAATTGCAAATCGAGTCATCGCCACACTATCGAATATGCCAGAAGGTTCTAAGATCGATATTTTGATGCTGACCACGTTACTTTGTATAAACGAACAAGATAATGACTTATTTAGAAAAGTGATTTCAGGCAATTTCCAATATGAAGATAAAGATATCAAGTTGGAAGCATTCCTGAATGGTAAATTTAATAACGAAAAACATGTATTTGAATTTGAAATTAAAGTAGATAAATTCAGAAGTGCATTTCATCATCATGGCTACATAAATAAACGGGTTTTAGATTCCCAGCTTCATCAACATTCTCGAAGCGATTTAAAATTACTCCCCAAAGATTATTTTCAAGACTTATATTTAGATTTCCTAGGTGATCGCTCTAGTAGTTCAGCTGCAATAAAAAGTATACACCCTGAGCCAACAACACAATCAAGTTTTCCAATAGAAGAAGCAATAAACAGCCTCATTCAAGACAATAAAATCAACTTTGAAGACGAAAAAAAATGGTTTAAAGCTCAATACTATTTAGAAAAGTTCAACGAAATCAAAAAAGAAACCTATCAAGACTACGTCGAACTTGCTTCTGCTTTAGATTGGATAGATGGCAATTCAGATGACGCTTAACTCTTAGCTAAACAGGAACATAGCAGCGTTCAGCGACTTTTCGCGCTTGCGCGTGGAGCGAACGTGATATGTTCCTGTCTAGCGCCCCAAATCAAACAAACCTGTTATATTCCTATCTAGCGACTCAAACCAAACCACCCGAATCAGTCTCAATCACAACCCATATCGCTCTATTTTCTTGATCAACCCTTGCCGTGAGATGCCGAGTTGTTTGGCAGCTTGAGTGCGGTTTCCTTGGTGTTTTTCCAGTGCGCTGTGGATGAGGCGGATTTCGAGGTCTTTAACTTGTTCGTCTAATGTGGCGTCGCTGTTGGCGGAGTGGTCGTGCGTTTGTTTCTGGGGGGTGGCGGTGACATTTGGGTAAAGCAGTTGAATGTCTTCCATTGCAATTCGCCCTGTTGGGCAGATGGAAGCGACACTTTCTAAGGCGTTTCTTAGTTCCCGCACGTTGCCTTGCCATGTTTGTTCACGAAACCATTGCATGGCGTCTGGCGTGAGTTGCAGGGTTTTCGATTGCTGCGTTTCTAAGTGTTTGAGAAACGCCTGTAATAACACAGGAACGTCTTCCAATCGCTCTGATAAGGCTTGGGTTTCAATGTTCACGCCTTTGATGCGGTAATACAGATCTTCCCGAAAGCTGCCTTCTTGCACCTTACTCAGTAAGTCGGCGTTGGTCGCGGAGACCACTCGAATGTCGATGTGTTTTTGCTCTCGTCCGCCAACAGGAAAGAACGTGCCTTCTTGCAACACTCGTAGCAGTTTGACTTGCATCGCCAATGGCATTTCGCCGATTTCATCAAGGAACAATGTGCCGCCGTCGGCCAAGCTCAGTAAGCCTACTTTGTCTTTTTCCGCGCCAGTGAACGCACCTTTCACGTAGCCAAACAATTCACTTTCTAATAAGTCCGCTGGAATAGCGCCGCAATGGACGGAAACAAACGCTTTGCTCGCTCGGTGGCTCAAGTCATGCAGAGTGCGTGAAATCACTTCTTTCCCCGTGCCCGATGGCCCAGTCACTAAAACACGCACGTCCGTTGGCGCAATGCGTTCGATCAAGGCGCGAATTTTTTGCGAGCTGGCAGAATGCCCAATATAAGACGCCGCGCCTTGGCTTTGTTGCGTGGATTGTTTGAGCTGGTTTAATTCCCGCTCTAACGTGGTTTTGGTAATCGCTCGGCGCACCACGACCGCCAACATGTCTGGATCAATGGGTTTGGCGATAAAGTCCCAAGCGCCCAATTCAACGGCTTTTAGCGCCAGTTCACGATCCGCGTGGCCAGTGATAATAATCACAGGGCGGCCTTCAAATTCCGGCATGGCGTCTAATGTCACTTGAGGATCAAAATGCGGCGGCATAGACAAATCCAGCAAGACCAAATCCGCGTCAAATTTGCCGATCACATCACGAGCTTCTTCTAAGCTGCCAACCGCTTTCACATGATAATCTTGCTTCGCCAACCAACGCCCTGCTAACTCACGGAATGCAGGTTCGTCATCCACTAATAAAATTTTATTCTGCATTCTGTTGTTCCTGTTCTTGTGGTTTTTTATGCGCTTGCGTTTTAGGTAGAACAATTTCAAACGTCACTGGCCACTCAGTATCGGCGCGATGAAAAATGCGGCCGCCATGAGCATCAATAATGCGCCGCACAATTGCCAACCCTAACCCGCTTCCGCCAGCGCGTTTGGTCACAAAAGGCTGGAACAAAGCGTCGCCTTGCAAGGTTTTATCAATCTCTGGGCCATTATTGTGCATTTGGATAATCAAGGATTCGGCTTCCACTTTCGCCTCGATAGACAACTTGCCGTCTAGCTGATTGCGCAAAAACGCCGTGGCGTTATCAATCAAATTAATAAACACCTGTTGGAGTCGTTGAGGGTCGGCGTCCAACTCCAAAGTCTCATCCACTTTCATGTCATAACCAATATTCCCCAATGGAGCTTGCGCTAATACGCTGGCAATGAGTGCTCGCAATGGCGTAGGAGACAATTGCAACGTCAAACCACCCGAATACACCAGCATGTCGCTCACTAGACGATCAGCTCGGTTTAATTGCGTTTGAATGTGCTGACGAGTGTCGGGCGGCGTATCGTGCGACGCCATGGCGATGATGTTCAGAGGGTTGCGCAGTTCGTGAGCCATGGCGGCGGATAAACCTCCAAGTTCCACAAGATGTTGTTCATCCAGACGCTTTCGTTCCGCCGCGGCCAAGGCAAGAGATCGATCCAACAAGCCACAACTGTTGGCATAAAGAGACCCAAAGACTTCCGCGGTTAAGCGCATTCCAGGACTGGCATCTTCCCAGCCAATTAAGCTAAAACGCCAGCCATTTTGGTCTTGTGAAAGCGTGATCGCCAAATCACTTTTTGTCGCCATTTCGCTACTAAATGGCATGTTAATCTGAACCGTTCGACGAATTTGTGCAGACAACAAACCTTCACCTAACGCGATAAGAGCGGGCCAATCTTGGGCTTCTTTTAAACGGCTCGACCAGTTTTCCAGCACTTGCTCATTCAACATGGCGCCCGGATAAATCAAACGGGAAATCAGACGGTTCAATGGCTGGTAAATCACCGCCGTCGTCACCAAAAGAAGCAAAGAATAGAGCCACAATTGCCAGCTTGGAACGTCCGCTAAAGCTTGCAAACCCAGTCGTCCAGACACCACGCTGATCACCGCGATCAAACAAAGAATCACCAACATCATGGCAAGCCAAAGTAAGGCTCTGTTCGCAAAGGCATTCACCGATAAAATTTGATAACGCACCACGCCATAAACCAGCAAGAGCAAATAGCTTGGCAACAGCAACATAGGATAAGGAAACCAACTGATGCCAAAGGAAGGGAAAACAAAGCTGGTTGCCAGCAAAAGCCCCCACGCGCCAACACCAAACATCGCCAAGATAGAGCGTTTTTTATTGCCCGAATGGCGATACCAACCGAAGAGCAAAACCCCGTGGGCCAAGATCCCCACTAAAACCGTATACGCGAGGTTTCCTGTGCCTGCGTCTGTAAAAACGAAAAAAGAACGCGTGTCGAATGTGCTGACAACGTCGCCTGCGCCAACCCACCAGCTGTGCAAAACAACTGCCGAACTGGTGGCGTAAAACCAAGGCAACGCCTTATGAAGTCGGTCGAGCATGGTTTCTTTCGCAGCGCCAGAGTTCACAAACACAATGGCAAAATGCAGGAAGAAAGTCGGCATAAGAGGATTCGCGAGAATGATGTGAATGCCAAGGTTTTCAAACCCTTGAAACAAGGCAACGTGACCAAAACACCAAATCGCCATCATGATGGCAAAGCCAGCCAAGGCGCGTAAATCGCCTTGCTTTTTCGCTCGCCATAAAAGCCAAGCCGCGACCAAAATACCGCAGACGCTGGACACCAACATGGCGATTTCAAACATCAATGAAAGGGGCAAACTGTAAACCTCGTTTACACTAAAAATAAGACAAAATCGTAAACCCATTTTACGCTTCACGCAAAATTAAATTTTATTCCTTTAAAATCAATAAGATAAAAACAACCAAAAATTGGCCTCTCGTTTGCTATAAGCATTATTAATAGATTGATCTAGATCAATTTTTTACTTACTTAATCACACATTCTTAATGGGGCAGACATTATGAACATGAGTTTTTTTCTAACAGAAGCCATCGCGCTTTTTAGCATTGTGGGCTTGGCAATTTTTCCTTTGGCCTTTCAACAGATACGCACTATCGCCATCAAGAACAACGAATAACCATCGCTTGTCTTTTCTAATACTCAACTTTTACTAGGAATGGTTATGGATCTCGACGTTGCTATTTTGTCTCGTATTCAATTCGCCTTTACGGTGAGTTTCCACATTATTTTTCCCAGCATCACGATTGGTCTTGCGACCTTAATTGCGATTTGGGAAGGCTTGTGGCTAAAAACACACAACCCTTATTACCTTCAATTGGCCAAGTTTTGGATCAAGCCTTTTGCCATCACCTTCGGCATGGGCGTGGTGTCCGGCATTGTGTTGTCTTATGAATTTGGCACCAATTTTTCTAAATTCTCTGAAATGACTGGAGCGATTTTAGGGCCGCTCATGGCATACGAAGTGCTGACGGCTTTCTTCATGGAAGCAGGTTTTCTTGGTGTCATGCTGTTTGGCTGGCAACGGGTTGGCCGCAAGCTGCACTTTTTCTCAACCCTTATTGTCATGCTCGGTACTTGGTTCTCTGCTTTTTGGATTATTGCAGCCAACTCTTGGATGCAAACGCCTGCGGGTTACAAAATCGTCGATGGCAGATTTGAAGTAGAAAGCTGGATGGCGATTATTTTTAACCCTTCTATGCCTTATCGACTCACACACATGGTCGTCGCGTCTTTCATTACTGCCATTTTCGTCGTTGCAGGTATTTGCGCTTATTACTTGTTAAAAAAACAGAACCTTCCTTTTGCAAAAAAAGGCTTGTCTATGTGCATGTGGTTCGCTTTGGTATTAACGCCGATACAGGCGTGGATTGGCGACATGCATGGCTTGAACGTACAAGAGCATCAGCCAACAAAACTCGCCGCGATGGAAGGCATTTGGCATGAAAAAGAAGCCAATGTGCCCTTGTTGTTATTCGCCATGCCCAACATGGAAACCGAATCTAACGATTACCAAGTGGGCATTCCCAACCTTGGCAGCTTAATTCTGACGCATTCTTGGGATGGCGAAGTACAAGGTTTAAAAGCCGTTCCACCAGAGGACAGACCGAATGTGCCTTTGGTATTTTGGTCATTTCGTATCATGGTGGGTATTGGTTTTGGGATGATTGCTATCGCCGTACTCGCCTTGCTATTACGCCGCAAAGATCGCTTATTTGAAAACAAACCTTTCCTCGCGTTAGTCAGCTTATTTACCCCTGCGGGCGTGATTGCCGTGTTGGCTGGCTGGTACGTGGTGGAAATCGGTCGACAGCCTTGGATCGTTTACAACTTAATACGCACCTCGGAAATCGTCTCGCCATTGCTTGCCGAGCGAGTCTTATTCACTCTCATCGTCTTTGTGGTGATTTATACCTTGTTGCTTGGCGTTTACCTGTACTTCATGCGTAAGTTAATCAAGAAAGGCCCGCCGAGTATGGCTGCCTTAGAGCAACAGTTAATCGGCATGAAAGCACCCGGTTACGCCTTGGCGTGGGTGAAGCTGCTACAAGAAAGCGACACTCAGAATAAACAAATACGAAACAAAGAAGGAGAACAATAATGGATTTGGCATTTTTCTACTTTCTTGTTTTAGGCTTCGCCATCTTTATGTACGTCTTGCTAGACGGCTTTGATTTGGGCATTGGCATCTTGTATCCATGGTTCAATCAAGGTGACGAGCGAGATCATTTAATGCGCTCTATCTCACACGTTTGGGATGGTAATGAAACTTGGTTGGTGTTTGGCGGCGTGATTCTGTTTGCGGCTTTTCCTGAGGCGTATGGCGATATTCTCTCCATCTTTTATCTACCGATTATGCTAATGCTGTTTGCCTTGATTTTCCGTGGTGTGGCCTTTGAGTATCGTTTCAAATCCGACACCTCTCGACCGTATTGGGATTTGGCGTTCAGCTCAGGTTCCGCCATTGCGGCCTTTTGCCAAGGTTTGTTGTTAGGCTCTTTGGTACAAGGCGTTCCCTCAGACACGAGTAGCTTGTCTAGCTTGCATTGGTTAACGCCTTTTTCCATCTTAACCGGATTTTCTGTGATGGCAGGTTATGCCTTGCTGGCCGCGTGCTACTTGTTTATGAAAAGTCGTGGAAGGATTCAGCAACATGCAGCGCGTTTGGGCAAACGTCTCCTCATCATCACCGTCTTGGCAATGATCGCCGTGAGCCTGTGGACGGTAATTAACGAAGTGGAAATCCGTGACCGCTGGTTCAGCGATTACAACTTCCTGTTATTATCACCTTTACCACTCTTAAGTTTGGTCGCTGCATTCTTTCTATGGAAAGAGTTGAGTGCACATCAAGATCACAGCAGAGAAAGCCGTCCTTTTTGGTGTGCTTCCGCGCTCTTCTTGTTAGGTTTTGCAGGCTTGGTTGTAGGGCTGTTCCCTTATCTCATTCCAAGACAATTAACTTTTATGGACGCAGCCTCGCCAGATTCTAGCTTGCTCTTCTTGCTACCGGGGGTGTGTATTTTCGTTCCGCTAATTTGCGCCTATACCATTTGGGGTTATCGCGTATTTGCAGGCAAAGTCGAAGATTATCAGGAGGGTTACTAATGGCGAAACGACTGAAAGAAAAACTCGCTGAACTGAAATCTTGGCAATGGTTTTTATTGCTCTATGGCGCGGGTTTTATTGCAGTACTTTCAACGTCTTATGGTATTAAGTTATTAATGACAGGATTGCCATAATCCAATGATACTCTGCACTATTTACAAGGCCGCTCTTTGCGGTCTCTTTTATCTGTATTGACCATTTATTGCGCATTTGTGTATGGGCAGATTGACTAAAAACTCGTAGAGTGACCACTTTCGATTTCTGTCTGCTCATTTCATAGAAAAAGGCGTGTTTATGACTCCGAAAGATATGTTACTCGGCCTTGCGATTATTTTTGCTTGGGGCTTTAACTTTGTGGTCATTCGCTGGGGGCTCGACGACTTAACGCCTATGATGCTGGGTGGTTTGCGCTTTCTTGTGATTGCGGTGATTGGGTCGTTCTTTTTCGCTCGTCCAAAAACACCGTTAAAATGGATGCTTGCCTATGGTTTATCAATCAACTTCGGGCAATTTGCTTTTCTATTTACCGCCATGGAGTTTGGCATGCCTGCAGGATTGGCTTCTTTGGTTCTGCAATCTCAGGCCATTTTCACTTTGTTATTCGCCGCCCTATTTTTCAAAGAATATGTGCGCCCTTATCAATTGTTGTCCATTGGTGTGGCGGCTTCGGGTTTAGCGGTTATTGGCTTACATGGTGAAGACACAAGCATGACAGCAATAGGTTTTGGTATCACTTTAGCGGCGGCATCCAGCTGGGCATTCGGTAATATCGTTACGAAAACCATCAGCCGAAAAGGTTATGAGTCGAACGTAAACCTCATTGTTTGGTCGTGCTGGTTTCCACCTATTCCCTTCTTTATCGGCTCTTACTTTATCGATGGTAGCGATGTTATGTGGCGCAATATCATTCAGATTAATTGGCAAACCATAGCCACTCTCGCCTACTTATCTGTCGTTGCGACCATCATGGGTTACGGCTTATGGAGCTATTTGATGTCCCGTTATTCTGCAGGAACCGTTGCGCCACTGACGCTTGGTGTTCCGGTTGTAGGGCTAACTTCTACCGCGTGGATATTAGATGAGAAAATCGGCTCGTATCAGTGGATTGGCATCGCCTTGGTATTACTCGGCTTAATCATGAATACTCTAGGCGGACGCTGGTTAGCTAAGAAGATTAGCTAACCAGCGTATTGGATTAGTGTTTTGGCTTATCGCTTTGCGAGTCTATTTTATCCGCGAGTCGCGACACTTGCGCTTGCAACTCTGAGATTTGAGCCACTAAGGCTTGGTGATGGTTATCTTGGTTTTCCTGTTCTTTCTCGGCGGTTTCTCTTGTCATGACATCCAACACAACGCCAACCATCATGTTCAAAAACACAAAAGCGGTTAAGAAAATAAAGACCAGATAAAACGCCCAACTCATTGGGTAAACATCCATGGTTTCGTACATCACGTCTGTCCAATCTTCAAACGTCGCCACGCGGAATAACGTCAGCATGGCAATGGCAATGTCTCCCCAAAGCACTTCATTGACTTCATGGAAAAAGATGGAGCCTACAGCAGCGAAAATATAGAAGATGATAAACATGAGCAACGCAATGTAACCCATCTTTGGAATGGCTTTTAGCAAGGCGTTAATCAAGAAGCGTAAATCAGGAATAATAGACACCAGACGCAACACTCTGAAGACGCGAAGCAAGCGCGCGACGATGACCATATCGCTTTCTGAAATGGGCGCAAGGCTACCTAATACAACAATACTGTCAAATAAATTCCAAGGGTCTTTTAAGAAGCGACGTTTGTCATCACAGGCAAGAAAACGCAGTCCTATTTCAAATAGGAAGAAAACGGTGATGAAGTTGTCCAGATAATTAATAGCGTGCTCAACGCCATAAGGTAACGGATAGGTTTTCGCGCCAACGGTAAGCGCTGCAATTACAATAGTGCTGATTATGAAGGTTTGAAACCAAACACTGCGCTCAATACGCTTCATCGTATTAAGCAATTTTTCAGAAAGACTCACTGCCATTATTTTCTTCGCCCAGTTATAAAAAATGTTCCGCATAGCACGGATCACCACATCTTAAATTGATCTTCTCTGGAAGAAAAGCAAAAGGCTTTTGAATAGATTATTAAAGACTAAGTCCGCTTTACACGAACCACTTTCATAATTTCAACAGGAATGCCGGCCACACTTTCTTGTGACGGATAGTAAGTAAGATTCACTCGTGAACCCAATAACGTGCGATATTTTCCTTGGCGTTTAAAACGAAATGGCACGTCGTAGCCTTCAATCATCAAGGTATGCAACACCCAATCTTCCTGAGGACGTTGCACATGGGATTTGACCTTCATGGCATCAGAGTGAATTAACTCTTTGTTATTCTTCAATAAGGCGTCTGGATCAGATTGCACAGGATTCTCCTTCAAAAGATGGAAGAGAAACAGTATGACACAAATGAGCCAAACCTTAAAAAATATTGATCATTTTTTGTGCTGATTTTATTTATCTGATTGTGTTTCTGTGGTCTTAAGAGCAAGACGACTCATGGATTTTGCGGCGGCTTCATCCACAAATTTCACCACAGGTTTCTGCAATATTAAGCTATTAGGGTAAGTAACTAGGTCACCAGAAAAGCGTTTCATGATGACGTGAAACGTTGAAATCTCGACGATTTGACCAATGATTTCATCATCTTTATCAACCACTTGAACCCAATCACCAACGCGGTAAGGAAAACCAAAGAAGATAATCAAACTCGCTGTAATATTGCTTAAAATCGACCATTGAGCGAACAAAGCCACGCCCACAACCGCAAACACAGATGAGAAAAAGATCGCCACTTGTCCATAACCAATGCCCAGGACCAAGCAGATCAATAAAACAAACACACCCGTAAAGCCCAAATTCAGCATTTTAGACACGTAGGTGATGCGCACTTCATTGATCGACTTTTTATTGCCCAGCAATGCAATACTCGATTTCAAAAAGCGAGAGCCGAACACATACATAGCCAGCAATAAAATGATTAAACCAATTTGTATCGTCATAACGTTTTCTCTTTACTCACTGTCATGTATTTTTTGATGTTTATAAGACATAAAACAACACGCAAGGCACAATCACCAAACTCATTAAATTGCCAATCATCACGATTGAAGCGACTTTATGAGGCTCTTGATCGTACATTTCGGCCACCATGTAATTCAGCACTGCTGGCGGCAAACAGGCAAAAACCAATAAATACGCAAAATTTTCAGATGACATACCCACAAAGTATTGCCAAATCACTGCAATCATCACACTCGCCAATGGCCCCAAAACGCCACTGATCACCCCCAACTTCCATTGGCTGAAATCCATACTTGTCATACGAACACCCAAGGCAAAAAGCATCAGCGGAATGGCGATTTGTCCTAACATATCAACAGGCGTTTTTACCGCCGATGGCAAGGTCCAGCCTTGCAGAGACCAAATTAAGCCAGCAATGGTCGCAACAATCATTGGCACTTTCAGGATCGATATAGGATTGGCTTTTTCATTCACCATGTACATACCAACGGTAAAGTGCAGTAAGGTGCCAATCAGAAACAGCACAATACCAACGGGCAATGCAGCATCACCGAAGGCTAAAACAATCAGAGGTACACCTAAGTTAGCGCTGTTACTGAACATCATTGGCGGTAAAAAGGTTTTCGGTGCAATCTTTAACACTTTGCAGAAAGGCCACAATAATAAGCCCGAGCCAAGAATGACAACACTCGCCGCCAAAATCAGATCAACGTACAACATGATATGAAAATCTTCCGCAGACATGACGGAAAATATCAACGCAGGACAAAATACATTGACGTTTAAACGGTTGGCAACGCCCATGTCTGTTGAACGACGACGGGCATAAAAAAACGCGATAAGCGCAATACTAGCTAATGGAAAAATAACGTTGAATATTTGAATGAAAATAGTAGATGAGTCCATGAATACCCCTATTTAAAGCGACCTTCAGCTTACTCTCACAAGTGCTAAACACAAGTCCCAGGCATACAATTTAGAAATACTTTTTGCTTATATCGACAATAAGAAAAGCCACAACATTAGGAAAAACGCTATCATAGGCGAAGAACAACAATGAGCCCTGTTATGTCGAACGATTTACCCATTTATCAATTGATTCCTGAGTTGAAAAAACAACTCCAACATCATCATGAAGCCATACTGGAAGCGGCGCCCGGCGCAGGTAAAACCACGGTTGTGCCAATTGCCTTGATGGAAGAATCTTGGCTAAAAGGCCGTAAAATCATCATGTTGGAGCCAAGACGTTTGGCAGCAAAAACGGCAGCGCAACGCCTTGCGGACACTTTACAAGAACCGCTTGGTGAACGTGTCGGTTACCGCATTCGTCATGAAGGCAAAGAAAGTCACCGCACTCAAGTTCTGGTTGTCACTGAAGGCGTATTAACGCGCATGTTGCACGATGATCCAAGCTTAAGTGATATCGCTTTGGTTATTTTCGATGAATTTCACGAACGTAATTTGCATTCAGATTTGGCCTTTGCTTTGTGTCTACAAGCCAGAGAGCTCTACCGAGACGAAGAACCACTGAAATTATTAGTGATGTCGGCAACACTCGACACAGCATCGCTGGAATCTCGAGTGCATTGTCCGACGCTCACTAGCCAAGGACGCAGCTTTCCTATCGACATTCGCTATTCTAATAAATCGTTGAAAAGCGATGACGTAACCGACGAAGTGGTTCGGCTAACACGCCAAGCTTTCCATGAAGAATCAGGCAGTATCTTGGTGTTTCTTCCGGGCCAAAGAGAAATACGTCGCGCCGCAACACAACTCCAACAAGACTTCGCCAACGAGACTCAGGTGAGTATTCTACCGCTTTATGGCGAACTCAGTTTGAAAGAGCAAGAAGCAGTGATTCAGCCGGCGGTTTCGCCTATGCGCAAAATTGTCCTCGCCACCGCGATTGCCCAAACCAGTTTAACCATTGACGGCATTCGTGTGGTGATCGACAGCGGCTTAAGCCGAGAAGCACATTTTGATGCAAACACCGCCACAACTCGATTACACACGAGACGTGTCACCCAAGCCGAAAGTGTCCAACGCATGGGCCGAGCAGGACGAACAGAAGCGGGCGTTTGTTATCGTTGGTGGAGCGCAGAACAACAGTCTCGATTAGCCCCTCAAGCGCAGCCTCAAATTGAAATAAGTGACTTGAGCAATGTGGTAATGGATCTGGCTCGCTGGGGCGCACAAGAGCGCTTAGAGTTAGATTGGATAACGGAACCGCCAAAAAGCCACTGGCAACAAGCAGTGGATTTGCTCACTAAGCTTAGCGCCTTAGAGAAGCAAGAGAGCTTGCAATTAACAGCGCAAGGCGAACACATGAGCCAGCTTGACATCGAACCACGTTTGGCTCGAATTCTCATTGAAGGCAAGCGTCAGAACAATAGCCAACTTGCCAGCGCGGTGTGTACCATTTTATCCGAAGGCGACCCTTTTACTCAGCATCATAGTGATTTGTCAGATCGATTACATTGGCTAAAAGGCGATCTTAACATACAGAGTAAACGCCCTCGTCACGCCTATTTGAAAACTCAACAACAATGGCAGCATCGTAGCCAACAGCTCGATATAGATAAGCAAGAAGAGGCTTCTTTAGAATACGACCCTGCGTCTTTGTTCGTCTTTGCGTTTGCCGATCGCATCGGACAGCGCATCAATCAAGCACAAGACAAGGTGTATTTTAAATTGTCCAATGGACGTAAAGCCTCGTTGCCGATTCATGATCCTTGTGCACAAAGTGAATGGATCATTGCATTGGATATTGGCGGTCACAAAAATGCCAATGAGGATCGTATTTTCCTCAGCACCCCTGTCGCTTTTTCGCTATTAAACCAACTTTCCGAAACGCAAGAGCATACCGCTTGGTCGAAAAGCGACGGCCGTATTATTAGTGAGTCTCAACGTTGGATTGGCAAGCTCAAAATCGATGCAAAAAAACAACCTTCTCCTTCTGAGTCAACGATCAGCGACGCGGTTTGCCAATACATACGCGACGAAGGTATTCACGCCTTACCTTGGGATGACGCCAGCAAACAAATGCAGGCGCGCATACAGTTCGCCTTTCAACACGACACAAACAACAAGCATGATGACATGGCTTGGCCAAACTGCTCAGATGACGCATTATTGCAGGGGTTAGAAACGTGGCTTGCGCCATATTTGGGTAAGGTGACGAACCAACAAAGCTTGAACAAACTGCCCCTCGCAGAGATATTATTGAATCAATTAGATTGGCCACAACAGCAAAAGCTAAATAAACAAGTTCCAGCAAGAATCACAGCACCATCTGGCTCAAGTCATTCAGTGGACTATTGTGAGCTGGTCCCAACATTAAGAGTGAAATTACAGGAAATGTTTGGTTGTACAAGCAGTCCAACGGTGTTTAATCAAAGTATCCGTATTGAACTCTTATCTCCGGGTCAACGACCACTCGCAGTGACTCAAGATTTGGCGTTTTTCTGGCGTGAGGCTTATCCAGAAGTTCGTAAAGAAATGCGCGGTCGTTATCCTAAACATCCATGGCCAGAAAATCCTTTGGAAGCACAAGCAACGTCTAAGACAAACAAAGCACTGAGGTCTTCATAACGGTTTACTTAATTCGCGTAATGCTTGCTCCGTTATATGACGACTAAACTCTGTATTCTTTTTGTGTGTTGGCAACCAGCCCATAATAAAACGATGGAAATCTGCCCACGCAATCGGGAATAGCTCACACCATTCATTCGCCACAGCATCAGCCACATCTGGCGATTCCCCTGTCGATAAAATGCAACGAGACAACTCAGAAAAATAATTCTCTAATAAGTAATCCAAATGCAATGCTAACTCTGACTGACTAAAACAACTCCCAAGAAAGTAAGCAAGGTCTTGAACACCAACACCGCGGCCAACATATTGAAAATCAACGGCGGCGACAGAGTCTAAACACTCACTAAAACAAAAATTTGCCAACTTCGCATCACCATGAACGATTGTCTGATATCGAGCATGGTTTAGCCTTTGATCTAGTTGGCTTGCTGCGTTTTTTAACTCGCCTTCCTCCATGGCATTCCATTCATCAGGACGCGTTGCTAAATGCCAATAAGTGCCTCTTTCCCATAAGCCTTTTGGCCAGTTTTGATTTTTATCACCTTGATATTCTGCATTCAGAAAACGCGCATGGAAGTTCGCTAACCAATGCAAGACAACACACGCTTCTTCAACTCTCAAAGAATCACAACGACGCGGAAAACCTATTGCATCCAAATCTTCAAGCAGCAAGTAAATAAGCCCTTCTTCTTGCCAATGACCGAGCAAAGCCGCAACACGTTCATGATTTCCACAAGACTGTGACCAAGCTTGATACCAAGCCGATTCCACATGATAAGACTTAAGTTTACGTTGGTGAGAAAACGCCGATTGCCAACCACGAGGATGATTTTGAATTTGATCCAAACGAATAGATTTGAGAATCACGCTCGATGCTCGCTGAGAGCCGCTTACAGAAAAACGAACAATTTCCCCATACCCACTCCACAAACTTTGAACTTGCTCGACACGACGAACCTGAGAGGCATTAAGAGCACGTTTGATAAAGATTTCTGGCGTCATAATCTCAAATCGTCGTCATTATTAAATTGAATAAGAATAATAACCTAATTCTGATACCGACTTATATTTAAGTACTAAATCATTTCTTACTTTACGTTGGCGCAGCAAACGAAGTGGATAAGTGCCTAAGTTATTAACACTTAAAAGCAAACGCTCTTCCTGAGTCGTTTTGTGGATAAATAGACGACTCATCAAAAGGAGCTAAACAGCTCCTTTCTTGTATTGAAGAAGCAAACCGCTTCTTGCTTCGTATTTGAGCAAACGTATTTAAGGAGAAAACTTACGAGTCAATAGAGTGTCTTTGTAGCCATTTACGCAGACGCGTTGAGCTCGCGAAACAGGCGCAAGTAAATGGCAACCAAGACACTCGCATTTCCAAATTAAACCTTCCATTTTCTACAGACGAAAAAAAGCCCTGACAGCTTAGCTATCAGGGCTTTCTTAATTATAAGTTTGACGATGCTTACCCCCTTTGCGGGACGACCTACAATGATCTAAAGCGATGCTTTATCCTGCTTCACAGCGCCATTCGGCGTCCTGAGCTGGTTCCTTCGGAACATCGCTCAGTCACATGGATCCAAAAGTAGTGCAGAGTTGATGACGTGGTTCCAAAACGAAAAAACCCCGCCCTGCTTCGCAGGACGAGGTTCTTTTCATTTTAAAGCTTGACGACGACCTACTCTCACATGGGATCTCCCACACTACCATCGGCGATGGCGCTTTTCACTTCTGAGTTCGGGATGGGATCAGGTGGTTCAACGCCTCTATGATCGTCAAGCAATTCGGTTGCGTTCGTTCTGGGGGCTTTTTATTGCCTTACCAAAACACGCGAAGACATGCTTGGATCTTTAACAATTCATTTTGAAATAACGTGTATCAAGGTTAAACCAGTTTCTATCGTAATGTGTCTTTGTCATCTTTGATGATTTTTCTCATCCAAAAACCACTTTGGTGTTATATGGTCAAGCCTCACGAGCAATTAGTATTGGTTAGCTCAATGCCTCACAGCACTTACACACCCAACCTATCAACGTCCTAGTCTCGAACGGCTCTTTAGGGGACTTATGTCCCAGTGAGATCTTATCTTGAGGGAGGCTTCCCGCTTAGATGCTTTCAGCGGTTATCCCGTCCGAACATAGCTACCCGGCAATGCCACTGGCGTGACAACCGGAACACCAGAGGTTCGTCCACTCCGGTCCTCTCGTACTAGGAGCAGCTCCTCTCAAATCTCAAACGTCCACGGCAGATAGGGACCGAACTGTCTCACGACGTTCTAAACCCAGCTCGCGTACCACTTTAAATGGCGAACAGCCATACCCTTGGGACCGGCTTCAGCCCCAGGATGTGATGAGCCGACATCGAGGTGCCAAACACCGCCGTCGATGTGAACTCTTGGGCGGTATCAGCCTGTTATCCCCGGAGTACCTTTTATCCGTTGAGCGATGGCCCTTCCATACAGAACCACCGGAT
>CALLIL010000016.1 GCA_938009755.1 uncultured Marinomonas sp. | reverse complement strand
GATAAATAAATAGTCTTTTAGTATCAATGCATAAGGACCTCTAGCGCTGAGATAACGCGCTGGGCTTTCCTAATAAAGAGATGGAATAACGCGCATGCTCGTTTAGCCAGTTTTTGATTTTGTGAATATCTTTGTAAAACCCTGAAAATTCAGTTGGTTGTAGAGATATTCAGATAGTTTTTAAAAGGTATGCACACGCATGCGTATTATTTTAATGTTAAAAAGGCATAAGGAGACCGTTACATTGAACTCTGAAAAACTAATTTGTCGTGTAGACGAGTTAATCGAAATGGGTAAAGAGGTTCTAGCTACAGAGACTCAAGGTGTAAATAAAGTTCTTGTAGATCTAATCAGTTTTTATAAATTTAGATCTGCCGCAGTATCCTTTGTATTGAAATTATTTGGTCATAATCACCCATATTTTTTAGATTTTTCTGAAAAAGTTAAAGAAGCATCACCTCTATCAACAAAAAGAGGTGTTGGAATGTTACATGCTGTAAAAAGTGAAATTGAACAAGGTTGGTTAACTTCAGCAAAAGGTCTAATTTCAGCGGATATATTTGGTGATTTTCTCGAAATGGCAGAACATTTATTAGAAGAAAATTATAAAGATCCCGCCGCTGTTCTGATTGGTAGTGCATTAGAACAACACTTAAAAAACCTTTGTGTTGCTAATGACGTTGAATTATCCATTGAACGTGGAGAAAAGGTTTTTCCAAAAAAAGCAGATGTTATTAATGCTGATTTAGTTAAGTCTAATGTGTATTCAAAGCTTGATCAGAAAAGTGTGACATTTTGGCTTGGTATACGAAATAATGCCGCTCATGGTGATTTTGACGCATATAACAAAGAACAAGTAGAATTTATGCTTTCTGCTGTTTCAGAGTTCATGGGAAGAACCGCAGAATAGCCTTTTAACAAGCTGTTCGAGCGGGACAAATAACAATTGGCTTTGCACGTGCCTCGCTATTTTCGAGCGGTGAATTCAGCCTCTGAATGAGACGTTCCTCTATTCCCGATTTCTTATGTAACTCAAATACTAACTATCTAAAATTTTATATAATTAGTGCTTGCTATTTATCTAAAATTTTATATAGTTTAAGTGGAATCAAACGCTGGAGCACAACATGGCACTTAAATTTTACGATAGTCCTTTTCATGCAACCCACGACAATGAAACGGCAAGCAAGATGGCAACGAAAATGGATCTCTCCATCATGCTATCAAATTTGATAAAGGAACAAGGCTGGACCCAAAAAGTAGCCGCTGAAAGGTTAGGTATTCAGCAATCGAGAGTATCTGATTTGAAAAATGCAAAAATTGAAAAATTTACCATTGATGCAATGTTCGACATGCTAGATGTTTTAGGTTTTCGTACTCAATTGTCGATGCCTTCATTGCATGAAGCTTCTATAGCTATTTCAAAGGTACAAGAGGCTTAAATATCGGCTTTTAAATCTCTTAATCGTTGTTCGGCTACCTTCATTGCTTGCCGGTCAACGCCATTCGTGGTTTTAGTAAAAGAGTGCAATACAACTACGGTGTCTAAATACTTAGTAACATAGACACATCTAAAAGCAGGGCTGCCGTTAATTTTAAGCTCTACAACACCCGCTTCCACACTATTATTCAAATGTTCAATTGCCAATTCTGGATCTTGTCCATATTGTATTCGTCTCAAATCCTTCCCAAATTCATCCTGAATACCTTTTGGCAACCCTTTATATTCACGTTCTGCAGCACCGTTCACGAAGGCAAATCTTTTCATTAATAAGTCCTTTATATAAATGAAATAGAATCATACTGTGTAAAAAATATAACAAAGAAAGTAACTAGACAATAAACAGGCGACTTTTTGGGCATTATATATTCGAGTCGAAAAGTTTAAACAAATCAATTTTTTTAATACAGGTTAAACCATTTAATTACAATTCCCGCCTAATCCTTCTACCTATCAATTAACGTCATGACCATTTAATCGCATCCCATGCGACCTTAACCCAAGAAATACCAAGATCAAAAAAAGCCTACGACGTATCAATTGGGATTGATCTAGCTCAATACTAAACACCACTTCCTTAAACTTCCGCACAACAATGCCCACCAAGGGCATTGTTTTTTTTCTATTCTTATTTCTTCCAATCTCTTTATCTTGATCTAACGCAATGTTTTGAAGTGACGGAGCATAGATAATCTCGCCTTATAGTAAGCCAGAGTAGGATTTGGCTTACGGTGGGCGTTGGATAATAAGAGTATTCCGTGGGGTAAATACCGACGTACGTCTTTTTTTTAATCAAAATGAATGGGTTGAAGTTATATGATTAACGAAGCTGTAGTCGAGTTATCGCGCTTTCAGTTTGCTTTCACGGCTCTGTACCACTATTTGTTTGTCCCTTTGACGTTGGGGATGGCGTTCTTGTTGGCAATCATGGAATCAGTCTATGTGATTACCGGCAAGCAAGTTTACAAAGACATGGTGAAGTTCTGGGGCAAATTATTCGGTATTAACTTTGCGCTGGGTGTGACAACAGGTTTGACGATGGAGTTCCAATTCGGGACAAACTGGTCTTACTATTCTCATTATGTTGGCGATATTTTTGGTGCGCCTTTGGCTATCGAAGGCTTAATGGCATTCTTCCTAGAATCTACTTTAGTAGGTTTGTTTTTCTTTGGCTGGGATCGCTTAAGCAAGGTAAAACACTTAATGGTGACGTGGGGCGTTGCATTAGGCTCTAACTTATCCGCATTGTGGATCTTGATCGCTAATGGCTGGATGCAAAACCCAATTGGCTCAGAATTCAACTACGAAACCATGCGTATGGAATTGGTGGATTTTGGTGCTTTGATCTTCAACCCAGTTGCTCAGGTGAAATTTGTTCATACGGTTTCTGCAGGCTACACAACGGGCGCCATGTTCGTTTTGGTTATTTCCAGTTACTACTTATTAAAAGGTCGTGACCTTGCGTTTGCACGCCGCTCTTTTGCCATCGCGTCTGCGTTTGGTTTGGCGTCTATTTTGAGTGTGATTTTGTTGGGTGATGAATCTGGTTACGAAATTGGCGAAGTGCAAAAAGTGAAACTGGCGGCCATTGAAGCGGAATGGGAAACTCAAGAAGCACCAGCAGATTTCACCTTGATCGCTTTTCCAAACCAAGAGCTTCAAGAGAACGAATACGCGATCAAAATCCCTGGCTTAATGGGGCTTATTGCAACGCGCTCTCTTGATACCGAAGTTGCGGGCATTAAAGAGCTGAAAGAGCACAATCGTCAGCGCATTATCAATGGTATTTACGCCAATCAATTGCTTGAACAACTGCGTGATGGCTCAACAGACCCAATCGTAAAATCGAACTTTGATAAAGTGAAAGACGACCTTGGTTACGGCTTACTCGTAACCGCGTTCAATGAAGACATGAACAAGGTGACGTCCGAAGAAATCGACCAAGCGGTGGAATATTCTATTCCTCAAGTGGCGCCTTTGTTCTTTGCGTTCCGCATTATGGTGGGTTGTGGCTTCTTGATGTTGTTTGTCTTTGCTGCGGCTTTCTACCAAAACGCCCGTCGTCGTATTGGCAACAATCCAATGTTCTTGAAATTCATCGTGTTGTGTTTACCTCTTCCTTGGATTGCCAATGAAGCAGGTTGGTTCGTGGCCGAATACGGTCGTCAGCCTTGGGCGATTGGTGAAATTTTACCGGTTCATGTGGCGGTTTCTAGCTTAACTGCGACAGAAATTTGGATCAGTCTTGCAGGCTTCGGATTGCTTTATACAGCCTTCCTGATTGCGGAAATGTACTTGATGATTCGCTTTGCGAAACAAGGACCTTCTAGTTTGCACACTGGACGTTATGCACTTGAACAAGAAACGGCTCAGCTGAAGCAGGAGGTGTAAGATGGATTACGAATTATTAAAAGTGATTTGGTGGGTATTGATCGGCGTTCTCCTGATTGGTTTCGCGGTCACAGACGGTTTTGATATGGGCGTGGGCAGCTTGCTCAAAGTGATCGGTGGAACCGATTCTGAACGTCGCATCATGATTAACTCGATTGCGCCTCACTGGGACGGCAACCAAGTGTGGTTTATCACAGCGGGTGGCGCTTTGTTCGCCGCTTGGCCTGTGGTGTACGCAACGGCATTCTCTGGTTTTTACTTTGCCATGTTGTTGGTGTTGGCCGCGTTATTCTTCCGTCCAATCGGTTTTGATTATCGCTCTAAATTGGAAAATTCAAAATGGCGTACGAGCTGGGATTGGTGCATTGTCTTTGGTTCCGCGGTGCCGCCAATCATTTTTGGTGTGGCTTTTGGTAACTTGTTACAAGGTGTGCCATTTGAGTTTGATCAATTTATGCGTGCAACTTATACAGGTTCTTTCTTTGCCTTATTGAATCCATTCGGCATTCTGTGTGGCTTGGTGAGCTTGTTAATGCTGATGACGCAAGGCGGCGCTTGGCTGCAAATGAAAACCGACGATGCTTTGCTTGTAAAAGCCCGTCGTATTACGGCGATTACAGGTATTTTAGCCGCTGTTTTGTTCATTCTTGCGGGTGTTTGGTTGGCGTTTGGCATTGATGGTTATGTGCTAACCAGCGCAATCGATGGCAATGCGGTTATCACGCCATTGATGAAAACAGCAGAAGTACAAGCGGGTGCGTGGTTAGCAAACTATGAAAAAGTCCCTGCGCTTATCTTGGCACCAATTGTCGGAATCGCTGGAATGCTGTGCGCTGCGCTCATGTCTGCGATGAAAAAAGGCTTCTTGTCTTTCTTGAGTTCATCTTTGGGTATTGCGGGCATTATCGTCACAGCAGGCGGTTCTATGTTCCCATTCTTGATGCCTTCTTCAAGTTTCCCAAGCATGAGTTTGACCATGTGGGACGCGACTTCCAGTGAAAATACCATGACGATCATGTTTGTGGTGGCGTGTATCTTCGTGCCAATCGTTTTGGCTTATACATTGTGGAACTATTTTGTGATGTATGGTCGTTTGACGAAGAAACACATCGAAGACAACAACCATTCGCTTTATTAATCATCATTTTTGAAACGGCAGGGCGCTGGTCGCTCTGCCTAAGAGGAAGACATTATGTGGTATTTCGCTTGGGTTCTCGGCGTATTGTTAGCTTGCTCTTTCGGTATTATCAATGCCGTTTGGCTAGAGTTCAGTGGCTATGAAGGCGAAGAGGAGCAAAAGTAAACTCAATGACAAAACACAAGGAAGCAAAAAAAGCGCGACGAGCGGGTCGAATCAAAACACCTGAAGCCACATGGTTAGGTGAGTTAGCCGGCCAGCAATCAGCAAAATATCGTCTTGCTCAAGGCTTTGGAATCTTGTTTGCCGTGTCTTTGGTGCTTCAAGCGTGGGCGTTCGCGAAGGTGTTTTCGGACATGGCGCTGCACCAAACGTTTTCCTTGTCATTGTTGATGGTGGGTTTATTAGCTTTGTTATTGCGGGCTTTGTCCAATTTTGGACGAGAACGTATTTGCACCAGCGCAAGCCGTGACATCCGTTACGGTTTGCGTCGTACATTGGTGTCGTATCTAACGCAATTGGGCCCAGCTCGATTGCGAATTGAAGAAGATGCGGCGCTGTCTACGCGCGTTTATGAACAAGTAGACGCGCTAGACGATTTCTTCAGTCGCTATAAACCTCAAGTGTTTATGGTGACTCTCATTCCTTGTGTCATCTTGATGTCTGTGGTGTCCGTTTCTTGGATCGCCTTTTTTATCTTCATGATGACCGCGCCGCTGGTGATTATTTTTATGATTTTCGTCGGCCATAAAGCCGCGCAAGCCAATCGACGCCAGTTTAGCGTCTTGGCTATGTTGTCTAATCAATTCATGGATTTGAGCCAAGGTTTGTCTGAATTAAAGCGCCTCAATCGCACGGACGATGCCAGAGAGCGATTGTCTAACAGCGCCAGCGCCTATCAAAAAACCACCATGAATGTGTTGTATTTGGCGTTTTTGTCTACCGCCACATTGGAGCTGTTCGCGTCTTTATCCATTGCCATGGTCGCCTTGTATTTAGGCTTAGGTTTATTAGAAGCCTTGCCTTGGCAAGTTGGCTCGTCGCCTGTCACCTTAACGCAAGCGCTGTTTTTGTTATTGCTCGCACCAGAGTTTTATTTGCCATTACGCCAACTGGGTAACGACTATCACGCTAAGCAAAAAGCCGAAGCAGCGGCCACAGATTTATTGGAAATACTCAACAGCAAGGCGTCAGAAAGCGCATCAAAAGACGCCTTTCAAGACGATGGGCGTAAAGCCATTTCAAACAGTTTGATCGAGTTTCAACAGTTGAGTTGGAGTGAAGCAGGGCGACAGCGCTTGTCGCCGATCAGTGGCGATATCCACCAAGGTGAGCGCGTGTGGTTGAGTGGTGAATCGGGTGTAGGCAAATCCAGCTTATTGCATTTATTACTCGGCTTTGAAGAAAATTATCAGGGCGCTTTTTTTATTAATGGCGATAAGTTTGATGATCTGGATCTGTCTGCATGGCGCAAAAATCTCGCGTGGTTGCCGCAAACGCCAGAATGGGTAAATGGCAGTATTCGCCGTAACTTGTTATTGGGCATTGACGCGCCAAGCGAAGACGAACTGCAAAGCGCCTTAGTCAAAAGCCAATGCGACGATTTTATACAGGCTTTGCCAGAAGGACTCGACAGTAAATTAACGGAGCTCGGTGCTGGCTTGTCTGGCGGGCAAATGCAGCGTCTTTCTATTGCGCGAGCGTTACTGTCCAACGCCGATGTGTGGCTACTCGATGAACCTTGTTCTGGGTTAGACGAAGACACCGCGCAAGCGGTACTGACAACGTTAGAAAAGGTCTCAAAAGGCAAAACCTTGCTGATCGTCAGTCATGATACACATCCCATTCAATGGGCAGACAAACATTGGTCACTTTCAAAAAGAGGGTTGCAGCAATGAGTTCGTCCTCTTTAAAGACAACCGCCAAACTGACATTAAAAAGTCTATTACTTGCCAACCTTTGGGGTTTTGTCATTCCAGTGCTGTTGGGTGTGATTGCCAGCTTGGCAGGCGTGGGTTTGTTAGGGCTTTCTGGCTGGTTTATTTCTGCGGCAGGTTTGGCAACGGCGCTTGGCGTCAACCTAAGTTTTAACTATTTAACGCCCGGCGCCATTGTTCGTGGTTTGGCGATTTTTCGCACCGCTGGGCGTTATGGCGAACAAGTGGCGGCGCACAACCATTTATTAGGTTTGCTGCGCACATTACGTCTTTGGGTGTGGGATCAGCGCGTCGCCAAAGACTCGGCCAATTTGCACGAACAAAGCCGAGGGGATTTATTACAGCGATTGGTGAGCGACCTTGATCAAATCATTCGTTGGCCTTTGGTGGTGTTTTTGCCTTGGCTTTATGCTTTGTTAAGTTACGCGGCCGTTGCGGTATTGGCTTATGTTATTTCCCCTTTTTTATTGTGGCCTTTGGTCATCGCAGCAATCTGTCATATTGTGTTGATTCCTTATGCTTGTGGCCGTTTTGCCAGCCATTCGGTGCATGTGGCGCAAAGCCTTGGTGTGCATCGTCGTAGTCGTTTTATCAGTGTTTTTTCGGCGTTAATCACGCTGACCATTCGTGGGCATTGGAAAGATTACGCCGAACGTTTGAATCAATTGGATGAACGTCAACGGCGTATGGAAATCATTACTCAGAATGCCGTCAGTTTGGGGCGCTTGTTGAGTTATCTCGTTACTATTGCTTTGCTTTTTAGCAGCGTCTATTTAGTCAGTTACTATTCAGCACTGACGAAAAGTTGGACGTTGGTGGATGGCGTTCATGGCACTTGGCTTGTCGGTTTGATTTTGTCTTTGCTTGCGGTCAATGAATTGGTTTTGCCTTTGGTGCAATCTTTCGTCGCACAAGGTCAGTCACAAGTCGGGTTACGCCGATTGAATCAATTGCATCAAAGCGAACAAGCTTGCTCTCAAACATTGCTAACAGATAAGAACAAGATTGATTCGATGATGTTCAAACAATTCCGTGGCTTTCACGAGCCAAGTGGAATGGGCAATCACGTCATCGACTTAGAGATAAAAGTAGGTGAGGTTGTTTGGATTCGTGGCGCAAGTGGCTCGGGGAAATCCACGTTACTCGCTGCCATCGCAGGAGATTGTTTATCGACAGGCGCCGCGCTGATCAATGGCGAAGAGCAATCCATCTACAACAACTCAGATTACCAAGCGGCATTAAGCTACTTGCCGCAATCGCCCTATATCTTTCAGCAAAGTGTTGGTGCGAATTTGCGTCTTGGTAATCCAAACGCCACAGACGACGAGATGATTGCGGCACTCAAGGCTGTCGCCTTAGAGGATTGGCTAAAAGGTCTACCAAACGGACTCGATACGTTACTCAGTGCACAAGGCCGAAACCTTTCTGGCGGGCAACGTAAACGCCTCGTCTTAGCGCGTTTATTATTAAGAAAATCGCCAGTATTATTGCTCGATGAACCCTTCGACGGCCTCGACAAAACCACGATTGACGTGATTTGCCAATCGCTTCAAAACGACTACAAACCAGAGATATTAGTACTTGTTAGTCACATCGAAAGCGGCCTTGGCAAAGGGTCGAAAATCATCGAAATGGTTTGAACTCATCGCAAAGAAAAGTGATAGTAACCAAACCCAAATGTAAGGATGTGATGACTTTGTTAAAAGCAGATTTTATTGAGCTTCTTATCGGCTTCGTTGAAGGCGATGAGGAATGTGTTAACGCTATGACCGATGCATATACCAAATTACAACGTCTCTGGGGGAAAGGTGAGTGGGTGTATGTGAAAGACATCGAAATGAGCCTCAAAGAGATTTTTAAAATGCATCAGCGAGGAGAGTTTGGTGACTTTAGATCCGTCAAAGAGTGCATCCTGAATGAAGAAGGCAACATGGATTCTATTTCGGACCCTTGGGTTAAAGAACAATTGAGAAGTTGTCGATTTAGTTTAAGTCAGTTGCGTTTGGCTGATTTATAAAATTTAAAAACCATAACGCCTTTAACCTACCTTGTTCGGCTAAAACACAACGCGTTACTGAACCATGTGTTGTCATTGTCAAAGTACACCTTGTTTCTTCCCATTTTTTACTTCACCTATTTTTCTCACATTGTAAAAATAACCGTGATTTTTCGTCTGCGGTTTTCATATTCTTGTTATCATGCACTTTGCTTTTATCAGAGGCCTTTTGTGAGGCGTTGAATTTTGTATTATCTAGGAGTTGGAATGCAATACGTAGAATTAGTGGCGGTTTTGGCTGTGCTTCAGTTTTTGTTTTTCGGTGTGATGACAGGAAAGGCGAGAGAGAAATACGGTGTGAAAGCGCCAAGTGTAGCTGGCCATGAAGGCTTTGAGCGTATGTATCGTGTTCAAATGAATACGTTGGAAATGTTGATTGTGTTTATGCCTGTTCTTTTTATCGCTGCAAATTATTGGTCTTCTGTTGTGGTCGCGGGTATTGGTTTGGTGTTTGTTATTGGTCGTTTTATGTATTGGCGCGCGTATGTGACGGAACCGAGCAAACGCGGTACGGGGTTTATGCTGACGCTTATTCCGTCATTGGTTCTGATTGTGCTGTCTGTGGTCGGTATTGTGATGTCTATATTGGAAGGTCAGGCATAACATTGATGAATAGCATTTAAAGCAGGCGAACTTATTGGTGTGCTGTCGGTCTATTTTTTGCGGCGTTAGGTTTATATAACGAATAGCTTGGGCCTATATTCGGTGCTTTTTGTTAACGGTATAACGGGAGCCTTTTGATGACGTTGAACGATGAAATACAGGCACTTAATCGTACTTTGGTTCAATACGGTGAAAAGAAGCGGAAGCTGGCGAGTGTTTATAGCGTCAGTGACGCGAATCGGATATTGAGCATGTTTGGTGGCATGGGAAGCTTGAATGATATGTATATCTGCCAAATGAACGGACACAAAATAGAGCCGTCAGACGAAGTGGCTGTGAATCAGGTGATTCGAACACATCTCACGAATATACATAAAGGTTGTATGGATCTTGTTGCCCGTTAAAGGCTAGTGAATCCATTTTGTGTTTTTTTGTCTTCTAATTTTTTAGTAATGAGGTTTTATGACAACCGTGGAAAAAGACTTTGCTCCTTCTTGTGATCGAAATCAGCAGCCGATTTTAGAGCAATTATCCGTATACTTTAAAGATCGCAAAAACGTTCTTGAAATCGGCTCAGGAACGGGGCAGCATGCCGTTTTTTTTGCAAAGCATTTGCCGCATTTGACATGGAACACCAGTGATATGAAGGATTATCACGGCAGCATTCAAGCATGGATGGCAGAGGCGCAATTAACTAATGTTGTGCCTCCTATCGAGTTTCATTTTGGTAAAAACGCTTGGCCGAGTTTAGACATTGATGCGATTTTTACAGCGAATACCACGCATATTATGCCCCGTGATGCGGCCAAATTAATGATGGAAACCATCGCTTCTAATCTGCAATCAGGGGGCGTGTTTTGCCAATACGGACCGATGAATGTAAATGGCGAATTCACGAGTGAAGGCAATCGAGAGTTTGATAAAAGCTTACGAGAGCGAGGCTGTGGCGGTATTTTTGATGTGGTTGAGTTGGTTGAGTGGGCAGGCAAGATGCAATTGGTTGAACAGATTCCCATGCCGGCGAATAACTTTTTGTTAGTGTGGAAAGCGGCGTAAACCGCTTTTTATATGAGCATTTTTTAAAGGTAAACATTTAGGCAAAGCTGGGCTTGAATGTGATGAAATGAGATTGGGTAACGAAATGAAGCGCGAAGCTGTATTAGAACAGGTTGAATTAAATCCGCTTGGTGAAATTCGAATGGGTTGCAACGCTTATGGGCTTCAGATTAAAACTAATTTTGGTGATTTTGAGCTATTTAAAGACGTACCGATATTAATAGGGCATACAGATTATTCAAAATGTATTGAACAATCCGAGTGTAAGCGTTATTTACTGCTTAGAGGTGGTTTTGGTATTTATATTCTAGACATAAAAGACCAATCAATCAGTATCTATAAACTGACGATACGGGGAGAAAACAGCGAATTAAGTGAAGAAAATCCGATATTTGGTAAAGAAAAACAACATATTAGCGGATTCTCAAAGAGCTATTTTCTTCAATTCCCATTTGTAAAAAAGACAGAATTTAATACTGTTCTCAGTAAGTTTGAAACACTTCGTAAGAAACAGATAAATGAATTGGTAAATGCATTGTCATAAATGATTTTTCTATTTTAAAAGGATGTATAGCATGAAAAAAAGTCTCATTATTCTGCTTGTGTTTACCTTAACAGGGTGTTCATTTGGCCGTTATTTTTACAATAATGTTCATCATGTGGTTCTTTGGCGCGCCAGTGATTATGTCAGTTTAGATCGCTCTCAAAAGAATCTGGTGATTCAGGAGAGTAAAGACTTTATTGTTTGGCACAGGGCCAATGAACTGAATAAATACCGTGATTTACTCGCTGAGTTACATCATGATCTAGAAACCGACACATTAACAATGGAAGGCGCCAAAGTTTACCAATTGCGCGCGAAGCAGCTTACCCAAAATATCGTCGACTATATAAAGCCGATCCTACCTGACTTGCTAAGCACGTTGACCACAAAACAATACGAACAAATCATTAATAACCTAACTAAAAGACTGGAAAGACGTCAAAAACGAACACTAGATGATCGAGTAGAAGACGGCATCGAAGACATGGAAGAATGGTTCGGAGAGTTAACGCCTGAGCAAATACTTGTGGTCACTGAGCTTGAGACACAACGCTTTGCCCGATACACACAAAGGCATCAAGTACGACAGGATTGGATATCTGCATTGGAAAATGACATAGCGGAAGAGGTGAGCAGGCATCTTTCATTTAATCAGACGCTTTGGTCATTGCTAGAAAACTCACTCTCATCTAACGAATCAAATGACAGTATTGGTGCTACAATCTGGTTCATGAGTAATGAAGAGCAAAAAGAAAAAGTATTAGAGAAAATTGAAGAGACTCAGGAAACAATCGATTCTCTTTTAGACGTTGAATAGATCTGTAAGCACACATTTATAATAGGAAACGCCGTGTCAGATAAATCACACATTATTGAAGTATTGGTTAAAGTTGTTTTAGCCATGTATTTTATTCCGTTTTTGATCACTATGGTTCACTTTCAAGTGCGTTGTCTGAATGAATGTGAGAAACATGTTCCTTACTTAGAAGACAGTGTTTGGATGGTCGGCGCTGTGTGGCCGTTATATTGGTACGATCATTTTAATAATGATGGCGATTTATTTTCAGTTACTTCTGAGCCCGAGTTGAGAGAAAACACAGCCGAATTGTCTGAAAAATGATGCATCTTCTTATCATTGACAATAAAAGTGACGCGTTAGAGATCTCCCTTTTTGGCTACGAAAGAGAGAGCGTCGGTAATTATTACGATGATAATTGGCTACGTTGTCAGGTCGATTTTACTTTTTCTCATCGTCATTATTCTTACAACGCTTCTTTTATAACGAGAGAGTTCATTGATTTTCTGTCTGAGCTCAAGCGTTTTTCTAAAAAACAGATAACAACGGCACATTTTAATACAATTGAGCAGGCGTTAACGCTGGTGTTTTCTTGGGGTGAGGACGACTCGATTGTCATCAAAGGGAATGCTTCTGTCTCTGATGATTATAATGAAGAGTGTCAATTTGAAAGTAAGATAAAGTCATCAAGGCTTCCATTTCTAATTGAGCAGTTAGAGTCCTTGGTGAGCGCCTTTCCAGAACGATAATGTTTAAACGTTTTCCTATTGCGAAAAAACTCTTGATTAACTTACCTTATATGTGAACTCATAGTATTCCTGTTTTTCAGTGCTTTATTACCGGCACATTACACCTCACCATCGTAATCTTCGCCTGCGATAAAGCGGAACCCTGTTAACTTTTCTGACTCAACAATGTCTTTCACCGATTCATGCACAATAATCAAAGAAGGGATTTCGCCTAACATAAATATTTTCTGATCCTGAATTTTCTGATCATCAAACACCATCTTTCTAACTCCCATAATGTTTCCATGAGAATCTAATTGAATCTCTGATTTTTCTTTATCGAGTGCATGGATTCGCCCTATAACATTCGCCACGCTGTAATCTAAATTTTCATTTGTCGCTTGGTTTGTCACGATGGCTGGAAGGTATTCAATGTTGTCGATATTCAGTGTGTCTAGGGCGTTCATAAACCGACGTGAAAACAGTTTGAATTTAGCAGACTCATGAATGTCTCTTGGGGGAAAGTCTTCCGTGGATAGCGCTCTTTCATCAGTGATGAGTGTGACATTGAAAGGTGCGCTAATTTCTCCAATGACTTTGCCTTTGGTGGTTCGTACATTAGGAGTGCTGATCACATCTACAGTCGGTCCAGCCCAAGGTGACGTCGCTATCATGACATAGTAATGGTGGTTCATATTTTTTAACCCGTTTTTATTAGCGTGTTATGGATTGATATGGACAGATCTGTATTTTAAGCGATCTTGTATTCAATATACTAGTGTTAAGAAATTTCGTTTTTAGCAAGTCCTTTCACGGTTTTTTCTCGTATATTCTCTTTAATTAACAAGAAGCTGACTTAGGAAGGTATTTGTTATTTTTATAGTGTTAACATTTCTGAGATCTTTGTTCATAGGATCATTAAAGGTCTTTTAAGGCAATTAAACACATCGTTTTCGTACTGTATTTTGAGGTTAAAAATGTCACGTACTTTTAGCGAAGAGGCACAACGGGAAGCCTCACGCTTGATTATAAAAACAGGCCAAATGCTCCTTCAGCATGGTGCTGAAAGCAACATTGTTGGCTATAACTGCGTTCGTCTTGGTAAAGCGCTTGGATTAGACAGCGTTGAAGTGTCACTGTCCGCCAGTTCCATGGTGGTGACGACACTCACCAATGAGCATTGTGTGACCACTGCACGACGCTGCTCTGATCGTGGCATTAATATGCATGTGGTCAGTGAGGTTCAACATATTATTCGTTCTTGTGAACAGCAAGAGCTGGACCTCAAAACCGTTCGTAATCGATTGAATGCCGTGCAAGCCTATAAACACAATCGCTGGCTGGTTGTGATGATGATCGGCTTATCTTGCGCATCATTTTGTCGATTAGCGGGCGGTGATTGGACACTATTTGGCTGGACGTTTTTGGCGTCTTCCGTTGGCATGATTGTTCGTCAGGAAGTGGCTCATCGACATTTTAGTCCGATATTAAATTTCGGTGTGACGGCGTTTGTCACCACTTTAATTGCGGCGCAAGCGGTGACTCACGACTTTGGTAACAATCCAACGCTTGCCATGGCGAGTTCGGTACTCATGCTGGTGCCTGGTTTTCCATTGATTAATGCCATTTCAGACATGGTAAAAGGCTACGCGAACATAGGCGTTGCCCGTTGGATTTTTGCCAGTATGCTGGGTTTTAGTACGTGTATTGGCATCATCGCCGCTATGACGGTGTCTGGAGTGTGGGCATGGATTTAATGATGGCGTTACTCAATGACATGCTGTTTTCTGCTATTCCAGCGGTGGGCTTTGCGCTGGTGTTTAATGTCCCAACCAAATATTTGCCTTATTGTGCCATTGGCGGAGCGCTTGGCCACGGCTTACGAATGTTACTGATTCATTATGGTTTACTGATTGAGTGGGGGACCTTTGCGGCGGCGTTTACGGTTGGCTCGTTGGGCATTGTTTTGTCCAAAAGATTGCATGTGTCATCGGCGATTTTTACGGTGGCTGCGATGATTCCCATGGTGCCGGGCGTGTATGTTTATAAAGCCATTATCGCCTTGGTGGAAATTAATCACATCGGTTACTCACCTGAATTATGGGCTTTGTTTATTGAGAATTTTTTACGAGGCATTTCTATTATTGCGGGGTTGGCGTTTGGCTTGGCCTTGCCTGTGTTGCTGTTTCAACGTCGGCAAGTGAGCCATTAAAAACAAGCGTCTTTATTAGCTCGTCATATTAATGAATAATCAAAGGGGTAACTTGGATATTTACACTCATTGAAAGGGAAAGGATGTAATCATGAAAAACCGTATGATGCGTTTTAATATTATTCTTGCTGCACCATTCATTTTGGCTGCTTGTACTCATCAGACCGCTCACCAATCTGAGCAACCCTCGTTTACGCAAGGGCTCGCTGAAAGGTATCACTCTGATGTGTATGAATGTCGCAAAGTCGACTCTGGTGGTGTGCCTCCTCGTGTTACGAACGACGGAAAGATCATATCGGAAGATGGCATTGAATGGATTGTGCCTGCGAAAGTGGACTATGAAGGTTCGACAAAAGCGTCGGATCTTTTCAATGTGTGTAACGACGTCATTCCTTTAAGCAGCGCAGATGTGAATATGGCAGATTTCCCTGTTCACGATGCTGGCGGAAGTGACGTCTTTACGGCATATGTGTTTGGCGATAACTATTTTGAATTTACGGTGAATGACAAAATCACTGTGGTTGATCCTCTACCGTTTACACCTTTTAATAGTAGCGTGATTAAATTCAAAGCAGAGCGACCTTTTAACTTAGCGGTCAAAGCCGTTGATTGGGAAGAATACTCTGGTCTTGGTATGGAAACCTTTGGTAAAGCCAAATATCACGCAGGTGATGGCGGTATTGTCATCGTGATTAAAGACGCAAGCGGTAAGATCGTTTCGGTAACCGATGACAGCTGGAAAGCACAAACTTTTTATATAGCACCGTTGGCAACAAAAAGTTGTCTTGTCGTAACGGGCGCGGACAGAAACAGTTTGGGTTGTCCAATGGAAGACGTTAAAGATGGCTCTCAGCATTACGCTGCACACTGGCCGATTCCTCAGGACTGGAAAAAAGCAGACTTCGATGACAGTGCATGGTCTTATGCAACCGAATACACGAACGAAGAAATCAGCGTGTTCAATAAACCTGCTTTTAGTAATTTCACCGATATTTTTGACGATGTAAAAGGCGATGCGTCTTTTATTTGGTCTTCAAATGTTGTGTTAGACAATATTGTTTTGTTAAGGAAAACGGTGAAATAAAGACTGTTTGTTACGATGAGAAGCCGTTGTTTATCTGACAACGGCTTTTTTATTGCCTCGGATTTTGCAACAAAAGTGAAACCTTCTTTCGTTATCTATCTTATTGATTTTTCTCAATGAACTTACGCAACGAACATTCGATAATCTACTTTGAAAACGCACCCTGTTTTTCTTGGGCCTGCTTTATTAGAAAAGGATGAACGAAATGAAAGTGTTAACCTTTGGTGAAATGATGTTACGTCTAAAACCGGTTGGTTTTGAGCGTGTTTTACAAACCAATAATTTTGAAGCCAGTTATGGTGGCGCAGAGGCAAACACGGCTGTTTCATTGGCGTTGCTGGGACACGATGCTGCGTATTTAAGTAAATTTCCTGAGAATGCATTGGGCGACGCTGCGGTCAGTACTTTACGTAAATTTGGTGTAGACACGAGTCGATCATTGCGTGGTGGCCCGCGTTTGGGCATGTATGTGTTTGAAAAGGGCAATGGTGCTCGCGGTACGGGCGTTGTTTATGACCGCGCTGGGAGTTCAATTGCAACGGCAAAACGTGACGAGTTTGATTGGCAAACCTTGTTCAAAGACGTTGGTGTATTTTACTTTTCTGGCGTGACGCCAGCGATTTCAGACGATATTGAAGCGGCATTAAAAGACGCCTTGAAATACTGCCAAACGAATAAGATTACGGTGGTGTGTGATTTAAACTACCGCGGAAAAATGTGGAAGCCAGAGCGTGCTCAAGTCGTTATGGCTGAGCTAATGCCGTTCGTCGATGTGTGTATTGCCAACGACGAAGACTTTATTGCTTGTTTGGGCATTGAAGCATTTGACGGCAACCTTTCTACAGGCATTACTCAGATTGAAGATTTCCGTCAAGGTATGAAAGAAATCACGAAGCGCTACCCAAACTGTAAAACCGTTGCCAGTGTTTTACGCAATATTAATTCGGTTGAGCAGAGCGATTGGATGGCGATTTTGTATCAAGACGATACTTTCTACGATACGCCAATTCACGACGTTAATGTGATGGAAGGTGTGGCAGCAGGCGATGCGTTTAGCGCCGGATTGTTGCATGGCATGCTTGAGAAACTTGATCCTCAAGAAACCATTGATTTTGCCATTGCGGCCAGTGTTCTTAAATTGTCCATCAGTGGTGATTTGAACTTGGTGACCGAAGCTGAAATTCGCACTGCAATGAGTAAAGGCAGCAACGCTCGTTTGAGTCGCTAAACCGTTTATTCCTGTCTTTATTGAAATGCATAAAAAGCATCAACATAGGATTCTGTGTGGGTGCTTTTTTGCTTTCATCATGGTTTTTTCTCAGACACTTTTCCAATCTCGACCTTTTGACATATGTCAATCTTTCCTCCTTTTAGAGCACGGAATTCCATTCAACTGACCTGTGTCGTCTTGTTTATATAATGCTTAGTTATACTGATTCTGTCGTTAATAAACACACAAATTCATAAAGAGATTGCTCTCAATATAACGCGCTTTATCGCTGAAAAAGCAGCGACTGGCAGAGAAGTAAAAGGTCCAAAGTGCGTGAGTCGTCTACTGAGTTTTTACTATAAATATAAGGTAGGTACACAATGACAGATACAAACAAAAGCACACAAGCTTGGAAAGGTTTCGTCGAAGGCAATTGGCAGACTGAAGTCAATGTGCGTGACTTTATTCAAAAAAACTACACGCCGTATGAAGGCGATGAACACTTTCTTGTAGGCCCAACCGACGCAACGACTCAGCTTTGGGCAAAAGTAATGGAAGGCGTTAAACAGGAAAACAGCACACACGCGCCAGTTGATTTTGATACTGATGTTGTTTCTACCATCACATCTCATGGCGCAGGTTATATAGACAAAGAGGCAGAAGCCATCGTTGGCTTACAAACCGATGCGCCACTTAAACGCGCTTTGTTGCCAAACGGTGGCATTCGCATGGTCGAAAGTTCTTGTAAAGCCTATGACAAAGAGCTCGATCCACAAATCAATAAAATCTTTTCTGATTATCGTAAAACCCATAACCAAGGTGTATTTGATGTGTACACCAGCGACATTATTAAGTGCCGTAAATCTGGCATTTTAACAGGCTTGCCAGACGCATATGGCCGCGGTCGAATCATTGGCGATTATCGCCGTGTGGCGGTTTATGGTATTGATTTCTTGATGGCGGATAAGGTGAAACAGCATAAATCTTTGGAAAAAGATTTGTTAGACGGAGCAAAATTAGAAGACGTTATTCAGCTACGAGAAGAAATTTCTGAACAATATCGTGCACTCGATCAAATCAAACAAATGGCCGCTACTTATGGCTTTGATATTTCTGTGCCAGCAAGCAACGCGAAAGAAGCGGTGCAATGGACATACTTTGGTTATTTGGCAGCGGTGAAATCTCAAAACGGTGCGGCCATGTCTTTCGGTCGAGTATCTAGCTTTTTAGATATTTACATTCAGCGAGATATAGACGCTGGTGTGTTGACGGAAGTCGAAGCGCAAGAACTGATCGACCATTTGGTTATGAAGTTACGCATGGTGCGCTTCTTAAGAACGCCTGAGTACGACACATTATTCTCTGGCGACCCGATTTGGGCGACAGAATCCATCGGCGGAATGGGCGTTGATGGCCGAACTTTGGTGACTCGTACGTCTTATCGTTTCATCAATACTTTGTACACTATGGACGCATCACCTGAGCCAAATATGACCATTTTATGGTCTGAAAAATTGCCAGTGGCGTTCAAAAAATATTGTGCAAAAGTGTCTATCGATACGTCTTCTATTCAATACGAAAACGACGATTTGATGCGCATGAATTTCAATAACGACGATTACGCCATCGCGTGTTGCGTGTCTCCAATGGTGGTGGGCAAACAAATGCAATTCTTTGGTGCTCGTGCGAACTTAGCGAAAACCATGCTGTATTCTATTAACGGTGGCGTCGATGAAAAACTCAAGCTTCAGGTTGGCCCAGTCACAGACAAGGTGACCAGTGAGGTTTTGGATTATGATGATGTGATGAGCCGCATGGACAACTTCATGGAATGGCTCGCCGATCAATATGTCACTGCGCTGAACTGTATCCACTACATGCACGATAAATACAGTTACGAAGCTGCATTGATGGCGCTTCATGATCGTGACGTGAGTCGTACAATGGCGTGTGGTATTGCGGGTTTGTCTGTGGCTGCGGATTCTTTGTCTGCCATCAAATACGCGAAAGTAAAACCGATTCGTGACGAAGATGGCATCGCGGTGGATTTTGAAATCGAAGGCGATTTTCCAAAATTCGGTAACAATGACGATCGTGTAGACAGTATTGCGTGCGACCTTATTGAGAACTTTATGAACAAGCTTCGCAAACGCAAAACCTACCGTGATGCGGTGCCAACACAGTCTATTCTTACTATCACTTCTAACGTGGTTTACGGTAAGAAAACAGGCAACACACCAGACGGTCGCCGTGCGGGCACGCCATTTGGCCCTGGTGCAAATCCGATGCATGGCCGAGATGAGAAAGGGGCGATTGCGTCTTTGACCTCTATTGCGAAGCTACCATTTGAAAACGCCCAAGACGGTATTTCTTATACTTTCTCTATCGTGCCAAATGCGCTTGGTAAAGGTGACGAAGCTCAGCGTTCTAATTTAGCAGGTTTGATGGATGGCTACTTCCACCATACTTCTGATGTAGAAGGCGGACAGCATTTGAATGTGAATGTGATGAACCGTGAAATGTTATTGGACGCGATGGAAGATCCTGAGAAATACCCTCAGTTAACCATTCGTGTTTCTGGCTACGCGGTGCGTTTTAACTCACTAACAGCAGAACAACAACAAGACGTGATTACTCGTACTTTTACCGCTCAAATGTAAAACATAACGAGTAACAATGGCAGGAAAGGCCGATTCGGCGCTATCCGTTACGCTAAAGGCCTTGTCTTATTATGAGCAAGGCCTTTTTATTGGAGGAAAAATGCCACAAACAGGACGAATTCATTCAACAGAATCTTGTGGGACCGTTGATGGTCCGGGGATTCGTTATATTGTTTTTCTACAAGGCTGTTTATTGCGTTGTTTGTATTGCCATAATCGCGACAGTTGGGATATGCATGGCGGTAAAGAAACAACAGTTGACGCTCTTATGCAGGAACTTATTCCTTATCGCTCTTTTATGAATGCCAGCGGTGGCGGTGTCACTGCATCGGGCGGTGAAGCCATGTTGCAGCCCGAGTTTGTACGAGATTTTTTTCGAGCCTGTCACCAAGAAGGGATTCACACTTGTCTTGATACCAACGGTTATATTCGTCACTACACACAAGTCATTGACGAAGTGATGGCGGTGACGGATTTGGTAATGTTGGATTTGAAGCAAATAAACGACGATATTCACCATACTTTGGTGGGCGTTCCAAATATACGAATGCTGGACTTCGCCAGATATCTGCAAAAAATAGGCAAGCGAACTTGGGTTCGTTATGTTGTTGTGCCAGGTTACACAGACGATGAAAAGTCTGCTCGTCAATTGGGCGAATTTATCAAAGACATGGAAAACGTAGAAAGAGTCGAAATGCTTGCTTATCATGAGCTTGGTAAGCACAAATGGGAAGAACTTGGAAAAACATACGAACTCGATGGTGTTAAACCGCCAAGCAAAGAAACCATGGAAAGCCTTAAGGCGATTCTCAGTGACTATCATTCTAATGTGATTTTCTAACCTAGAGGACTTTATAAAAACACTTTCAGGTTTTCAGATATACTCCCTTAATTGATCATGAATTTTGACAGTTAACGAGTGACTATGAAATCTATTTTAGATTTAATTTTGTATAAGCATCGCCGCTTTAAAGGGCAAACTTATCTAAAGCACCATTTTCCTTGGTCGCTTATCATCAGTATTGTTTTTTCTATTTTCCTTACGAATTCCTATGCCGATTTTTTTATCTGTCTGGCATTTTTTCTAACGATAGATGCCGTCTTAGCCATTGCGGCGTGGTTGTATTACCCAAGCGATCTATAACATCAGGATTATGCATTATATGAAGAAGTACCTTATGTACGGTATTTGTGCCTGTTTGTTTTTTCTGTCTATGCAAGGATTCGCGGTCGACAAAAAAGTACTTCCTATTGCGGATGGCCATTATATTTTTCAACACCGTTTTGCAGAGCATCCAATGATGGAGAGTGTTCAGCTGAATGTGCTGATTCAAGGGAATTCTATTCGCATAGAAAATAATGACGCTATGAAAGACTCTCTTTTTCCGTTGGGCTTAATTGATGAAGGTGAACTGTATTGGCATGCCAGCTCTGGGCAATGGATCATTGTGACTGACGACTCCGATAAAGAGGCTGTCGATGTTGGAGGTTGTTCTGATGGCCCTTATGTTGTGGATTTAATCGAACAAGAATATTGGACGTGTTAGCGTTTTGTCATTGAGGAAAATATGAAAACAATAGAGCGGCTCGATATTTGGCGAGCATTATCGGAACTGTTTTTAGACACAGAACCAAATGATGTCACTTTTAATTATATTGCGCGCACCATTTTAGAAAGTGATTTTTCTTTGGCGGAAGTGGAAGACATTTTCTGGTACGAAGTGTATCCCGTTTTAGTTGGCAATTTATCTTCCGTGACTGGCGAATGGGCAGGATGGTCGGACGAGTGGTTGATGGAAAACTTACCCGCGCCAGTCCGACCTAAAAAGATACGAGGCAACTCCGCTATCGTAAAAGCCTTAAAGCAAGATTGGGACACGGTTGTTCAAACGTACCATTTGAAAACAAGCCCTAAATAATCGCCGGGTATTCTGGCGTTGCGTTATTTAATACTTTAAGTACATCCGAGATAACCGAGGTGGAGATGGCTGTTTGAGACTCAGCAGTAAAAGCGGCGATATGCGGTGTTGGATAACAATGTGGGTGTGTCGATAACGCATCCATTTTCGCTGGCTCTGACGCACGGACATCAATGATCGCGCCCGCCAAATGCTCTGATTCCAATGACGCCAATAGAGCCTCTTCGTCCAGTAGATCGCCTCGTGATGTGTTTAATAGAAACGCGCCTTTTTGTAGCTTACCGAGTTTGTCCTTATCCATAAAATGCTGGGTAGCATGTCCACCTGGAAGGTGAATGGAGACGAGATCAGACTGACTTAATAACACCTCAAGTTCTGTGTATTGAAACGGCTCTGTGACCTTTGATGCCGTGCGATTGTAGACTAAGACATTTGCCCCAAGCGCTTTCATCTTGGTCGCAAAAGACTGTCCGATATTCCCAAAGCCAATCACACCAATGGTGGCACTGCTTAACTCTTTTCCCAATGACAAATACTTGCCTCGGTTCCAAACACCTTGTTTGGCTTCACCTGTGGCCGTTGGAATATGGCGAAGTGCGTTGAACACTTGGCCGACGCAAAATTCCGCCACGGCATTGGTGTTTTGCACTGGCGCGTACACCACCGCAATGCCACATTGTTTGGCGAAAGCCAAATCGATGTTTTCTGTGCCAGCGCCTAATCGTCCAATGACCTTGATGGACGTAAACAGACTGAGCAATGCTTGATCGACTTTTGTCATATTACGAACAATAAGCGCGTCGTATTGTTTAGCGGTTTCAGCCAGTTTTTCTTTGTCTTTGTATAGATCTTCTATGATGTCGATCTGGACTGAATTAGGTATAGGTTGCGGAAGCTCGAAGGCTTCGCTGGCCAATATTTTAAACATCTTTTTGTCTCCGCTATTGTGTGCGTTCATCGTTTGTTTTTAGGGACGTAATTCAAAATGGAAACGGGCACGACTTTTCTGACGGGAAAACCTGCTATTTCTTTGCGATCAATAATGTGATTCAAACGACTTTCAATGGCGCATAGGTTTTTAAAATCGCCCATTGCCACAAAAGAAATGGCTTCGCCTTTTGCGCCGGCTCGTCCCGTTCGACCAATGCGATGAATGTATTCTTCTGGCTTGAATGGCAAATCGTAATTGACGACGCGACTGAGTTCGCCAATATCAATACCGCGCGCTGCGACGCCGGTTGCGACAAGGTATTTGAGCTTGCCAGATTTGAAGTCAGCAAGAATACGTTCGCGCACGGCTTGGCTTCTGTCGCCATGAATGGCTTCGGCTTCTATGCCACGTTTCGCCAACTGATCAACCAGCTTTGCGGCGGCGTGCTTTTTCTCGATAAAGATCAACGCTTGATCCCATTTTTCTTCGTTGATCAAATGGCTTAATAGTGCCGATTTAGTGTCTTTGTCGACGGTGATTAACCATTGGCTGATGGTTGCAGCGGCTTTGGTTTTCGGTGAAATGGCGATTTCCGTCGCTGGCTCACCCATTTTGTTGTCGGTGAATTCGTAGGCGAGGGCGCGAACATCGTCTGTCATGGTGGCGGAGAACAATAGGTTTTGACGATCGCTTGGCAGACGATCTGTGATCTTATAAATATCACCGACTAATCCCATGTCTACGATGCGATCGGCTTCGTCTAAAACCAGTATTTCCAGCTCATTAAAATGCAATGCGCGCTGGTGGGCTAAATCTAATAATCTGCCTGGTGTGGCGACCAAAATATCCACGCCTTTTATCAAGCGTTCTTTTTGTGGTTCGGCGTCGACACCGCCATAAATGGCCATCGAGGAAAGAGACAAATGCTTGCCGTACTGTTCTACATTGGTTGCGATCTGAATCGCTAATTCACGGGTTGGCGTCAGGATCAAGGCGCGAATTCGTTTGCCTCGTAAGGTTCGTTCTTTGTTGAACTTTTCTAAAATGGGCAGCACAAATGCCGCAGTTTTTCCTGTGCCCGTTTGTGCCGTGGCGATAAGGTCTTTACCGGATAAAATAACTGGAATCGCTTGTTTCTGAATGGGCGTTGGTGCGCTGTAGTCTTGTTCTTGAATAGCTTGCGTTAGAAGGCTAGACAGCCCAAGTTTGGAAAATGGCATAAAAGGCTCGGACAAAGTGTCATAAAAAGAATGGCGAGAGTATAACGTAAAACTAAGCAGGTATTTCTCATAGAGAAAAATTACAATTTTAAAATGCAATAATAGGTAATAATATCCGTATTATCACGACACACTTAGGAGTTAAGTCATCATGGCAACAGTTGGTTTTTTAGGTTTGGGAATTATGGGGAAAGCAATGGCAGCGAATTTGGTTAACGCTGGCTTTGATGTCACGGTGTGGAATCGTAACCCTGAAAAATGCAAAGAATTAGAGGCGCTGGGCGCACGTTCAGCCGCTTCGCCAAAAGAAGTGGCTGCTCATTGTGACATTACTTTTGCGATGGTTTCTGATCCTGAAGCGGCATTGGATATTTGCCAAGGTGAAAACGGCGTCGCAGCAGGTATTGGTGAAGGTCGTGGTTACATCGATATGTCGACAGTTGATGATGCAACTTCTCAAACGATTGCGGAAACGATTACGCAAGCGGGCGGTCGCTTCCTAGAAGCGCCAGTCTCTGGTACGAAAAAACCAGCGGAAGATGGCACACTCATTATCTTAGCGGCTGGCGATAAATCTCTTTACGACGACGCGACGCCAGCGTTTGATGTAATGGGCAAAATGGCGCCTTTTTTAGGAGAGGTTGGCCAAGGTGCAAACATGAAGCTTGTGGTGAATATGATGATGGGCGGCATGTTGAGTATTTTCAGTGAAGGCATGGCGTTAGGTTTGAAATCTGGCTTAACGGGCGACCAAATTCTAGACGTTGTAAGTGCCGGTGCGATTGCTAACCCAATGTTTGCTGGTAAAGGGGCGATGATGTTAGCTGAAAACTACAGCACAAGTTTCCCTCTTAAACACATGCAGAAAGACATGCGTTTGGCGGTATCTTTGGGTGATAAGTTGGATCTTCCTTTGCCAACCGCTGCGACCGCAAATGAATCATTTAAACAAGCTCTAAAGGCCGGTTTTGGCGATGAAGACATTACCGCGATTTATAAAGTCGTGAAGTAATTCACTCTTATTTGAGTGAGTTCAGGACATTATTAAAAGGCGAGAATGCATTGTGTGTTCTTGCCTTTTTTATGAATTTTCCAAAAAAAACGCCGCATCGTCAGTTAAGTCGATGCGGCGTTTTTAATTCATTTGAATTAGGCTTTTTTCGTCCAAGCAAATGGTTTGAACATGTCATCAACAGGCGTTTTCGCTACGTGGTTTACGTAGTTACTGATGACTTTTTGAGACAAGCCAAGAACGATTTCTAGCACTTGTTTCGGAGCGTAACCCGCTGCGTAGAAGGCTTCAAGTTGAGCGTCTGTTGCGTTACCACGCTGACGAACCATGATTAATGTGAAGTCATGTAGCGCTTGAAGTTTTGCTGTTGGCATGGCTTCGCTGTTACGTAACGCTTCAGTCAATGCTGGGTCAACTTCCATTGAATGAGCGATGGCAGTGTGAGCGGGTACACAGAAATGACACTCGTGTTCAACGTTGATGGTTTGCCATACAACTGTCAATTCTTCTGCGTTAAAAGAAGTCGCTGTGAAAGCTTGGTGAAGCTGAGTGTAAGCCGTCAAGATTTCTGGAGACTCCGCCATAACAGCGTAAAGGCCAGGGATAGTTCCCATTTGTGCAACGGCGCCTTCAAGAATCGCTTTGCTGCCTTCTGGTGCTGTTTCTAGAGTGTGAAATTTAAATTCGCTCATTGTGTTATTCCTATTAAGTTCATGTCTTTTTAAAAGAGGGTTTCTGTTCAACGGAAAACAATTTAACTGGATTTGAACGAACGTTCAAGATATATTTGAACAATCGCTCAAAATAATTTTTTATAACGTTATTCGATAAAACGTCTTGGAAAAATATTTGAGCGGAAATAAGACAAGGCAAAAACATGTGAGAAAGCAGAGTTTATGAGTAACAAATCCAAATTTAATCGCGACCAAGTCATTGAGAATGCAACCAATCTTTATTGGAAAAAAGGTTATCACGCCACGTCTATGCGTGATCTCCAAAATGCGATCGATATGAGGCCGGGCAGTATTTACGCGGAATTTGGCAGTAAAGATGGTGTGTTTAAAGCATCGTTAGAACATTATGCGCAGCTTGGTTTGGCTCAACTTGAAAGCTTAAAAACGGAATTTGTGTCGCCTTTGGCGCGATTAAAGGCATTTGTGAAACAAGCGGTGATTAATACACAACAGGATGCGCCGAGTTGTGTTTGCATGTTAGCAAAAACCGTAGCGGAGCTTACAGAAGAGCAGAGTGAATTGTTTCAGGTCGCAAGAGACTCATTGAAGCAGGTTGAACGCCAATTTGAAAAACTGATCACAGAAGCTCAACAATTGGATGAAGTCTCTAGAGACAAAGACGCGATGGAGTTGGCGAGGTTTGTACAAATTCAAATCACAGGATTACGCATGTACGCGAAAACCAGTACCGATGTGCCGTTAGAGAAAATGATTGATGATATGTTTGAGCACTATCCTTTCTAATTCGCGGTTTTGAACCGTCTTATCAATACTTTTTTAAATTGTCATCCCGTTGTTAACAAGACTTGTTATGATGCTTGTGTCTTAAACAACAGGAGTTGCTCCGATGAAGTTTCTTGTCTTTCTTGGCTCGGTTCGTAATAGCACGCCACCGAAGCCTGCTCGCCTTGGTTTTCGCGTATCAAAAGCCTGTATTGAATGCCTTAACAATCGATTCGGTGAGCATGAAATAGAACTGATTGATGCATTAGATTATCCCTTAGAAACGGTTTTCAAACCTCAGTTCGCTTACGCCAAAGGCAAAGCGCCGTCTGCCTTGGATGCGTTGACGGAAAAAATTGCCGCGGCAGACGGCTTTATTATGGTCAGCCCTGAATACAATCACTCCATGAGCCCAGCCTTGGCTAATCTGTTAAACCATTTTGGTAGTTCTTTATTTTCGTACAAACCAAGCGCCATTGTGACTTATTCTGCAGGTCAGTGGGGCGGAATGCGTGCTGCGGTTGGCATGCGAACCTTCTTGTCGGAATTGGGTTGTTTGTCTGTGTCTGCGATGATTCATGTGCCAAAAGCGCAAGAGGTTTTGGATGAAGAGGGCGCTGTGCAAGAAGGGGAAAGTCAGTCATCTTGGTTTGATTATTTTGGACGGACTTTTCACCAGTTGATTTGGTGGGCAGAGGCGACGAAACATCATCGTAGAGAAGTCGATCCATTTACCATGGCGAAGCAATTTCAACGGAACCCTTCCGAGCGCAATGCGCCTTAATAGAATAAGAAGACGATTATGTGGACGACGGTTTTATTGTATTACCTTGTGTTAAATTTACTGACGTTTTGTGTTTATGGCATAGATAAGTCCGCAGCGAAACGCGGTAAGTGGCGAATTCAGGAATCCACATTGCATGTTTTGTCTTTGTTGGGTGGTTGGTTTGGCGCCATGTTAGGTCAAAGCATGTTTAGGCATAAAACCCGTAAATTTCGTTTTCAATTGGTGTTTTGGGTGACGTTTTTGGTGAATCTTTTCTGCTTACTCATGCTGGTATTCTATTGAGTGCTTTGGTTTATATTGGGCAGAAATATTGAAGATTCATCATCTATTTTGCTTCTCTTTGAGGATTTACTTTCTTCGAGTGCATTTCCGTTTTAAAATCTTGAGATCAAATTGAAACATTTCTGTTCAAGCCTGACTGGCACTTGCTTTGAGGCAAAGGCCACTGGTATTTACTTATTTATATAGGAAACAATAATGGCGGCTTTCGGTAGCGTTTTTATGCCTAAAATGGCATTGGCAACCTTTGAGAATAATCAGTGGAGCGATGCAACATTGGTGCCTTCAGATAGCATTCAGATGCATCCTGGTGCGCATGTATTGCATTATTCAAGTACCTGTTTTGAAGGGTTGAAAGCGTTTCGTCATGAAGATGGTAGTGTCCATGTGTTTCGTATGGACCAAAACATTAAACGTTTGGCGCAAAGTAGTCGTCTGTTGTCTTTGCCAGAAATTGACGAAGCACAAGTGACTAAAATGATTTTGGATGTTGTTGCTGAATTCGCGAGTGAAGTACCTGAGTCTCCAGAGTCTATGTATATTCGCCCAACACACATAGGCACAGAAGCAAACGTTGGTAAAGCGGCAGGGGCAACAGCATCTTCTATGTTGTACGTGTTATTGTCTCCAGTAGGCGATTACTTCACAGGTGGCGCAAAAGCATTGCGCCTTTTGTTGGATGAAACCGGTATGCGTTGCGCACCTCATATGGGCATGATCAAAAGTGGCGGTAATTACGCCAGTGCATTAGGTCCGATGAGGAAAGCCAATGAAGAAGTAAAAGCAGACCAAATTTTGTTCTGTCCAAATGGCGATGTACAAGAAACCGGCGCGGCGAACTTTTTGTTAATCGACGGTAATGAGATCATTACTAAAGGCTTAGACACTAGTTTCCTACACGGCGTCACTCGTTCTTCTATTTTGACACTGGCCGCAGATTTGGGCATGACAGTAACAGAGCGTGATTTGACCGTTGCTGAATTACTGGAGCGTGCAGCTAAGCCAGAAGTGGAAGCGGTATTGTCTGGTACAGCGGCAGTATTGACGTCTGTTGGCACCTTTATTCATAAAGGGAAAGAATACAAAGTCGGTTCTGGTGAGCCTGGCCCAATCGCAGAAAAATTGCGTTTGGCGTTGAATAATATCCAATGGGGCAAAGCTGAAGACAAGCATAATTGGCTAACGAAAGTTTGCTGATTTGATGTGATGCTTAGCAAAGAGTTTTGTTGTTTAAAAAGGGTTGAAACATTGCGTTTCAACCCTTTTTTCATGAGATGGGTAAAAGAGAGTTTAAAAATTCATTTTCATAGAAATGGAGAGAACCTTTAAC
>CALLIL010000015.1 GCA_938009755.1 uncultured Marinomonas sp. | reverse complement strand
ATATATAGTGTTTTTGGTTATTGAGCGTTTTTCGAGAAAATATTGCTAACGCATTGAAAACACTGGTTTCACTGACGAAAATAGTTGTTTTTAACCGAGCTGTTCAGGTGCAACACAGTGGCGACTATGCCAGTTTGCAATAAACCACTGGGGGTTGCCATTTTTGCTTAAGTTTTTTGAACTTAACTTTGAAGTTTACTACCTCAAAATACTAAGCTCGATGCAGACAGAACAACAGTAGGGCAGCAAAGCAAAAAAACAGCTGTTTTTTTATTCGCTCAAGGCTGTTTATTCGCTCAGGGCTGTTTATAGGCTCAAGGCTGTTTATTCGCTCAGGGCTGTTTATAGCTCAGGGCTGTTACAAAAAAATCGGTCACCAGTGCAAAAATAATAATAATTCTGGTGGGTTATTAAACCAAACACATACATATAATTTATACAATCGAGGACACACACATGGGTACAGCTGCAGAAGAATTGCAAGCTAAAAGTAATACGTCTAGCCAACTTGCGAAAGCAGAAAAAGGGGGTGAAGCTAAACTAAAAAAAATGGCATTACAGTCAACGTCGTCAGACATTTGGGATAAAAAATATCGTCTCAAAGACAAAGCCGGCAAGCCGGTCGACGAAACCACACAAGACACCATAGAACGTGTTGCCAGCGCCTTATCCGGCGTTGAAAAAACCGACGAGTTGCGTGAGCATTGGTACGAACGTTTTGTTTGGGCTCTAGACAATGGCGCCTTGCCAGCCGGCCGTATTATTTCGAATGCCGGCGCGCAAGCCTACAAACCAGCCACCTCTACTATTAACTGTACTGTGTCTGGCACCATTACCGATTCAATGAGCGACATCCTCGACAAGAATCACGAAGCCGGCATGACGCTGAAAGCCGGTTGCGGTATCGGTTATGAATTCTCAACGCTACGCCCCAAAGGTGCGTATGTCTCTGGTGCGGGCGCCTATACGTCTGGGCCACTGTCGTTCATGGATATCTTCGACAAAATGTGTTTCACCGTGTCGTCAGCAGGTGGTCGACGCGGCGCGCAAATGGCGACCTTTGATATCAGTCACCCAGACGTAATGGAGTTTATTAAAGCCAAACGTGAAGACGGTCGTCTACGCCAATTCAATTTGTCACTGTTAATCACTTCTGAGTTTATCGAAGCGGTTAAAAATGACGCCGACTGGCCACTCAGCTTTCCGATCACTGAAAAAGAAGCCAAAGAAGATAAGGTCGATGTGTATCAATCGCCTGACATCGTCTGGCGTCGTTTCCCATCAGACGAAGGCTATATCAAAAATGAGCAAGGCTTAACCGCGTGTAAAATCTACAATACGATTCCAGCCAATCGTCTGTGGAATATGATCATGACCTCAACCTATGATTTTGCCGAACCGGGCTTTATCTTGATTGACGAGGTTAACAACAAAAACAATAACTGGTTCGACGAAAACATTCGTGCCACTAACCCCTGCGGTGAGCAACCCTTGCCACCGTATGGCAGCTGCCTATTAGGCTCGGTCAATCTCACCAAGTTCGTGATTGATCCATTCACTGAGCAAGCGGAGTTTGATTGGGACAAATACCGCGAAGTGGTTAGCGTCTTTACCCGCATGTTGGATAACGTGGTTGAGATTAATGGCTTGCCATTAGAAGGTCAACGCGAAGCCATCGAATACAAACGCCGTCACGGCATGGGCTTTTTAGGCCTAGGCTCAACCGCCACCATGTTAGGCATGACCTACGGTGATGACGCATCGGTCGAATTCACTGAATCGATTGCGCGTGAAATGGCTTTATCAGGTTGGAACCAAGCACTCGAGCTGGCCGAAGAAAAAGGCCCAGCACCGATTATGCAAGACGACTTCACGGTCACCACTGAGATGCTCGCACTGCGCCCAGAAATGGCTGAAGACGGCTATCAAGTCGGTGACACGGTCAAAGGCGCGGTACTGCACGCCAAATACAGCCGCTATATGCAACAAGTTGCCGAAGTTGATCCAGATTTGATTGAGCGCTTAGCGCGCGTTGGCGCACGCTTCACGCATCACAGTTCGATTGCGCCAACCGGCACCATCTCGCTGTCGATGGCCAACAATGTCAGTAATGGCATCGAGCCAAGTTTTGCACATCACTACTCACGTAATGTAATTCGAGAAGGGCGCAAGACCAAAGAAAAAGTTGATGTGTTCTCCTATGAGTTACTGGCCTATCGTGAAGTGGTGAATCCCAATGCGATGCCATACTCAGAAGACCCAAGCGAGCAGTTGCCCGATAATTTTGTGACCTCTGACAGCATTTTGCCAAAGCAGCATGTGGACATTCAAGCCGCGGCGCAAAAGTGGGTGGATTCCAGTATCTCTAAAACCGCCAACGTGCCAACTGAATTTCCGTACGAAGACTTCAAAGAAATCTATATGTACGCGTATGAAAAAGGCTTAAAAGGCTGCACCACTTTCCGTTTCAACCCAGAGGCCTTCCAAGGCGTGTTGGTCAAAGAAGACGATTTGGAAAACACCGTTTACCAATTCACCTTAGACGACGGTTCAACGGTTGAGTTTAAGGGTAATGAGGAGGTTGAGTATGATGGGGAAGTGCATACGGCGGCAAACCTCTTCGATGCCCTGAAAGAAGGGTATTATGGCAAGTTTTAGTTTCGTTGGGCGATCAGTTTTCCGTTAATCGTCGTTGCAGAATAATTGCTAGTTCGTTACGTACTTCAGTACGCGCCTCACTAACAATGATTCTCCGCCTAGCCTAACGAAAAACTGCTCGGCCCTCAGCATTTAGATTGCTTATCGGTACTCGTCTCAAATCGGCTTCGATGAGTTTGTTAGACGAAATTAGAATTTAAAAGATTGTTACAGTAAGAATAAAAATATAAAAAAGGCCTTATATAGATTAGGTCAGCCGCTTAAGCGGTAAGAACGGTAAAGGTACACACTATGGTTAGAAAAATTGAAGGAAAAATCGCGGGTTACAAAGTAGTTGACCCAGCAGTTGAAGAAGCGCGCATTGCCACCGAAGCAGAAGTCGCTGAACAACAGCGTAAGGCAGAAGTCGTGCACATGCACGAGTCGGTGCAGCGGCCTGACATGTTGGTGGGTTCAACCTACAAGGTTAAAACGCCGGTCACTGAGCACGCAATGTACATCACGATTAATGACATCATTCTCAACGAAGGCAGCGAGCACGAAAAGCGTCGTCCGTTTGAAGTCTTTATCAACTCCAAAAACATGGACAACTTCCAGTGGGTTGTGGCACTAACGCGTTTAATTTCAGCAGTGTTCCGCAAAGGCGGTGACACCACTTTTATGGTCGAAGAGCTCAAAGCCGTATTCGACCCGAAGGGCGGTTACTTCAAGCCTGGTGGTGTGTTTATGCCATCTATCGTGGCTGAGATTGGTTACTGCATTGAAAAGCACATGCAAATGATCGGTATGATCAAAACCAACAATCTAGACCAACACCAAATTGACTTCTTACAAAAGAAACGTGCTGAGATTGATGCCGCACAAGGCGCCGCCGATGGCGGTAGTGAAGCAGGGGATTTTCCAGAGTCAGCCAGTTTGTGTGGCAAGTGTTCGACCAAGGCGTTGGTGTTGATGGATGGGTGTATGACTTGTTTGTCTTGCGGCGATAGTAAGTGCGGCTAACTGACGCGGCGCCAAATCCGTTGATCCTGCGTTGGATTGATTTTTACTTTTTGTTACGTAGTCCACTACGCGCCTCAAATTAAAAATCAATCCGCCTTGTCTGAACGGATTTTGCTTGGTCAGTGGGAATATCTATAATTTCTAGAAAATGTTTTATTACCGTAGGAGGTATTTTTGAAGAGAGTTTATGTGTTAGGAGCTGGCGCAAGTGCCCATTGTGGCTTTCCGCTTGGAGCGGAATTGAAGGACATTATTCTGAGAAAAATTGATCAAATATTAAGTGACCATAAGTATTTAGGTATTTTTGACGAAGTCGGTTACGACGCACAATTCATTGAAAATTTTAAGG
>CALLIL010000014.1 GCA_938009755.1 uncultured Marinomonas sp. | reverse complement strand
AAATCATGACCGGTGAATATTCGCAACGTTGCCGTGCATGAACAGGCCGAGAACAGGGATGGGATATCAGGAAAACAATGCCGGAGAGCGGTTCTCTGTAGAACGGCCCATTCGATTTTTGCGTGTCGAAAGCGCCAGAGTGCAAAGTTTGGCGATCTGGGTTCAGCAAACTGGTTTTTTGTCGTCTGCATGCGTCGATTTTTCGGTTTCCCGTATTCTCGACTTGTGCCCCTTGCCTCCATGATGTCAATCTCGCCGGTTGCCACAGCAGAGCCAACGCTGGCGTAGTGCTTGAAGACCTCCACGAGAGTCACGTAGTGAGACAACACGACCTCCTTTACGTTCGACTGTTCCTCGAGGTCTTCCGTGATCCTGTTTCAGGGGGATGGAGGAAACACCAGCAGATTGGTTCAGCATGCGAGAAAGTTTGGCGCGCTCCGAGTAATGCTTTGGGAACCAACATCGCTGACGACAACAGCAAGTGGCGTCGTCTCCATCATCATCGCCAGTAAAGGTGGTACTGCAGGCAGAAACAAAGCTATCACGGCTGCAGAAGCAGCAGCAGGAACAGTATCACCACGACCACGACCACCACCACCACCGCCACCACCACCGCCACCACCACCAACAAGAGCCCCAAGAACCCCAAGAATCCCAAGAATCCCAAGAATCCCAAGAATACCAAGAATACCAAGAATACCAAGAATCTTAACCGTAAACTTTATTAGAAGCATTTAGAGAAATTTAAAAATAACTACGGTGTAGAGTTTTGTGTAAATCACTATAAATAAATTAATAGAATCTAAATCAGCTACGGCTCTATTGGTGTTGGTGATGTTTTATTCGATTTTTATTGGATATTACTGTGTAGAGTGTTTCGTAATTGTTCTGTTTATTTATTGAAAGTTTATAAAAATATAAGGGTTTCATTGTTTTCAATATTTCCCGTGAATGAATAGAAAACGGCATCATTTTTGGCAAGATATAGAGAATGAGGCCTTTCTGGGGGATTTTCTTGGTGTCACGAAAGAGTGAGCGGAGCTCACTTTCGTAAGTTTGTTAGGACATTAGAGAGAATATAAGAATGGGAGGTTGGCCAGATTTCAGGCTCCTCTTTAGGTGCTAGATGTCACTTAGAAGTTTAAGAAGAGAGGGTTTTACCTCCTTGGTCGTTTTCTTTTTGAGTGTTTTGGTTTTGGAGAATGAATGCCTAAGGCTTTCTCTCTGAGTTCTTTCTTCGATGGCGGACGTTTTTTACTTGTGTTCTCTATCTTATCTAAATTTGGTTCGAATCCTGGTAACCATTGAGGAACGAAGTTTTCGTTTACCAGCTTTTCTATATCCGTTAGAAGGTAGCGCTCTTTTTCAGAAACCAAGCTAATTGCTAAACCTGTAGCGCCAGCGCGCCCTGTTCGTCCAATTCTATGAATATAATCTTCTGCGTTATAAGGTAGCTCATGGTTAATTACATATTGCAGTTGTTCAATATCGATACCGCGAGCCGCCACGTCCGTGGCAACCAAAGCTCGAATTTTGCCAGCCTTAAGATCAGCTAAAACCCGATCTCGAGCACCTTGAGATTTATCCCCATGAATGGATTGTGTGGCGATGCCATCTTCGCCCATTTCTTTAGCCAGTTCATCGGCACCTTGTTTTGTGCGAGTGAAAATTAATACTTGTTGCCAGTTTTTTGAGCCGATTAGGAAAGAAATTAGCCCGCTCTTACGGTCTTTATCAACGGCGTAAACTCGCTGTTCAACCTCTGTTGCGGTTGTATTTCTGCTGTTTACTTCAATTAGCGTTGGGTCTTTTAGGAGGGTCTTACTTAATGCAAAAATATCGTCATTAAATGTCGCAGAGAAAAATAAAGTCTGACGAGCGCTTGGAAGGTTTTTCAAAATGCGCTGAATGTCGATGATAAACCCCATATCTAACATGCGATCTGCTTCATCAAGAACAAGGCTTTTTAAACCGCTAAGGTCGACGAGATTCTTCATGATGAGCTCTAATAAGCGGCCAGGTGTGGCGATCAAAACATCACAACCTTGCTTGAGCGCATCCAGTTGAACATTGATGCTTGCTCCACCATAGACGACAACAGAGTGAACGGATAAACCTTGGCTATAACGTACAAAGCTGGCGTGCACTTGTTGAGCTAATTCTCTTGTCGGCGTAAGTACTAAGACTTGAATGCTGCTTGTCGAGTTAGCCTCTTTGAATTGCGTAATTTTATGCAATAAAGGTAAAGCAAAGGCGGCAGTTTTACCCGTACCAGTTTGAGCGCCCGCCATGAGGTCTTTTTGTTCCAATACAACGGGAATAGCTGCTGTTTGTATAGGCGTCGGCGTTTTATAGCCTAATGATTCAACAAGGTTAGCAATATTGGGAGTGAGCCCTAAAGAAGCAAAGGTCATTATTTTCTCTGTGATTATGAACGTGTCGATATGAGTCATAAGTGTAACATTTTCGAAAAGTTGGCATCGACGTTATAGTGATATTTTATACTCAAGGTTACGAATAAAGACATTTCAGCGCGTGTGAAACACTGAGCCGATAGCTATATTATTAAATCTTTAGAAAATTCTTAGATAAATGAGACGGAACTTAATAAGCATGTCTATTAAACTGCGATTTTTGATTTCAACGGCAATAATCATTTTGATTACTTGCTTATTATCTTGGCATTCCATGCGTTCAATGGCTGAAGACATTATCAGCAATTGGATTGAGCGATACGCTGAGAAGCAAATTCGCTATGAAAAAGTCCGTACTTTGTCTCCTTTGCTGGAAGAGGTCTCCTTATCTAGAGAATTTTCTTTGCTTGACTCATTACGTCAATGGGTTGAGCACCCTGATGATGAAGTGTTAAAAGTGAAAGCGTTTGAAGAAGCAGAACGTTTTCGATTACGCTTTTCAGATCAATCCTATTTTATTGCTTTAGCAAAGAGCGGCCGCTATTACTATGGCGAATCGAATCTGCAAGCGTCAGATGATCGTTATCGTTACACTTTATATCCAGATAAAGAGAGCGATGCTTGGTTTTATGCTTTGATACAAAGTGACCGTGATTTGCACTTGAATGTAAACCCAGACGTGGAATTGGGTGTTGTAAAGCTATGGAGTGATGTGATCATTCGTGATCAAAATGGTGAAGCGTTAGCGATTGTCGGTACTGGATTGGATTTATCGACGTTTTTAAATCAAATGATGCACAAACAAGATATTTATTCTGCGATTATTTTCACGGATTACCAAGGCTCTATACAACTTCATCAAAAAGAAGAGCTGATCGATTTTGCCTCTGTTACAAAGCAATCTCATGACAAACAACGCATTTTTGAGCTATTAGATAATGATGACTCTGTTGCGAGGTTAAAAGAAAGCTTTATATCCGCAAAAGAAAAGCCGAATCAGGTGGAAATGACTGCGATTCAAATGAATGGCAGTCGACAGTTGGCGAGTGTGATTTACATTCCTGAGATCGACTGGTTTCAAGTCAGTGTTATTGATATCAAAACGTTAATTGCGCTGTCGCAAGTATCCAGTATTTTAGTGATTTTCTTTGTTTTTTTGATCTTCGCTCTGTTTGCTTTCTATATATTGCTAACGCTTATTGTCACCAAGCCAATCGCCGAATTAGACACGTCTATTCGCTCATTGAAAGAGAAAAATTATCAGCCACCTAAATTAAGTCGCTTTGCTGGATCTGAGATCAAACGCTTGTTCTCTCATTATCAGAATATGTCGACAACCTTATTAAGTTATCAGCATGAGCTCGAAGAAAAAGTGTCTGAGCGTACACAAGAGTTGAGTCGCCTTTCTAAAATTGATCCTTTAACGGAGCTGTATAACCGACGAGGTTTTGAAGTTTTTGTTAAAGAGTATATGCATCATTGGCAAACCCAAGAACGAATATTTGGCTTAATTAATGTGGACGTTGACCGCTTTAAACAAATTAACGATCAGTATGGGCATTTGGCCGGAGATCTTGTGTTGCAAAAAATAGCGAGTTATTTGCTTGATATTATTGGTGATGATGGTGAGGTCGCGCGATGGGGGGGCGATGAATTTCTGATTCTCGTGAAGCAGGCGAATAGTTCAAAAATTGCTTTTTTTATAGAGCAATTGCTGGGATTAACAGAAAGGCTTACCACCCACGTAAAAGGTGAAGACATTGCTGTAGGGCTAAGTGTTGGTAGTGCGTTGGTTCAACACGACGACACGTTTGAAAAAATGTTGGGTAGAGCTGACAAAGCAATGTATGAGATGAAGCAAAAATATCGCTAATAAGAAGCCTTATCCATCAAGCTCTGTTCCTTTCGCCTTTTTGAGGGTTGAATTCAGGAAAGAAAGTGCAGTTCGTTGAATTATTGAGTGCCATCCTCATTAATCAGGCACTTTCCATTCAAAAGATTTTTTGAATTTTATATCCGACTTTAGGAGTCATGATGACTGCAACAAACCATCCATTATTCAGTGCTGTTTCACTAGGTGAATTAACGCTTCCAAATCGTTTTGTTATGGCGCCGTTAACTCGAGCTCGTGCCGCCGGGCATCAGCCGACAGAATTGATGGCACAATATTACGCTCAGCGAGCAACGACAGGCTTGCTTATTACAGAATGTACCATGGTGTCAGAAGGTACGTCGTCATTTGGCGCGGATCCTGGTATTTATTCGCAAGAGCAAATAGAAGGCTGGAAGCTGACAACCGACGCTGTTCATAAAGCAGGCGGACGAATATTTATGCAGATATGGCATGCTGGCCGTGCTGTACATCCGCTGTTAAATGGCGGAAAAGAAGCGGTTGCGCCAAGTGCAATTGCTATTGAAGATGAGACGCACACACCGGAAGGCAAAAAGCCTTATACCGTGCCTCGTGAATTAACTGTGGCGGAAATCAAGGAGCTTGTGAACGCATACCGTCAAGGTGCAATGAACGCCAAAGAAGCGGGCTTTGATGGTGTTGAGATCCACGGTGCCAATGGTTATCTCATTGACCAGTTTTTACGGGATAGTGCAAACCAACGCACCGATGAATATGGCGGATCTTTTGAAAACCGTGCGCGCTTTTTAATGGAAGTCGTGGAAGCGGTTACTGATGTGTTTGGTCATGGTCGTGTTGGTTTGCGACTTTCTCCATTAAACAGTTTTAACAGTATGAAAGACAGCGACCCTGTTGGCTTGATTCGTTATTTATCAAACGCCTTAAATGCGTATGATTTGGCTTATGTTCACTTGATGCGTGCGGACTTTTTTGGCTTGCAACAAGCCGATGTAGTGCCGGTCGCTCGCGAAGCCTACAAAGGTCATTTGATGGTAAATATGGGCTACACACCAGAAGAGGCTGCTAATGTTATTGAAAATAAGCAGGCAGACAGTGTGGCATTTGGTACAGGTATTCTGGCCAACCCAGATTTTGTCGAGCGTGTGAAACAAGGCGCTGAGTTGAATGTTCCAAATCAAGATACTTTCTACACACCTGGCGCTGAAGGTTACACAGATTATCCTTTTATGGCGTAATCAGTAGACTGTAAATAAAAAACCAAGTCAGTGAACTCATATCACTGGCTTGGTTTTTTTATGCCTTGAAAACTTTCAATATGGCAAAGGCCATTAGTTTGGCATTTTCTCGAATGCGGGTATGTCGTTTAATACTTCATCCCAATTGCCTTTGCTGTCAGTAAAAATATGCGCTTGAGGCGTAATATCCACATCGGAGTCTAAACAACCAGCAGGTGTGGCCACTATGTCTCGTGCTTCGACATAAACAGGCATTAATGAACTGCATTTAGAGCAAAAATTACGCGCGAAATTGGTGTCTTCGTGACGGTAAAAGCTGAGTAGCTCTTGGCCGCTTAACCATGTTAATTTTCCACCAGGAGCAAATAGATTAGAACAGTGTGCAGTGCCTGAAGATTTTCGACAGCGACTGCAATGACACAAGAAGAATTTTTGAAACTCCCCTTCCATTTTAAATTTAATAGAGCCACATAAACATGAACCCGTGTGTATTTGAGCCATATTCCTCTCCCTTAAAAGATTATCGACTAAAATATATATGATGAAACATAAAGACATCGAAGATGCGGCCGTTACCTAGAGGTAAGGCAATACAAAGTCTTGTTGATTAAAGCATTTTAGTCTTTAGGTCGTATATGATTTTGTCTGAATTTCGTTAAGGTATTTTCGATGTAAATAAGTACTAATAAAGCTTTTTTACAGATGTTTGATCTTATTTAACAATTTTAATATATGTGTAGGTGTATAAGTTACAGATGTTAAAAACACTCAAAGGGCGATTGTATTTTTTGGCTGCTCTAGTCGTACTGCCTACCTATATATTCATTTATATTAGCTTTAATTATAGTAAAGACATTGTTCGCGAAGAGCTTCTTGAGGCCGCGCGCTTAGTGTCAAATCAAGCCGTAAACAATCAAGAGTCTTTGGTTAATTCAACAGAGGCATTTATCAAATCTCTCTCGACTCTCTCTCAAATTAGACAACCCGAATCGGAAGCTTGTCAGCGTTTCGTTAGAGATATTACACCGTTGCTAGGTCGCTTTATTAATGTGGGTGTGCCAAATAAAGATGGCATCTTAACGTGCAGTGGCGTGCAACTTGATTCTTCAGTTGATCTAAAAGACAGAGCGTATCTTCAGGATGCAATGACATTTAAGCGCTTGAGCTCAAGTGGAGTACAGATGAATCGAGTATTTGGCTATCCAACGATCAATTTTGCTTACCCTGTACAAGAAAGTGAGGCAAGTGATGAAGTTGTTGGTGCCGCTGTCGTGGTTATGTCTTTAGATTGGTGGGAGAAACTTTTACTGAGCAATAAGTTATCACAAGATAGCGTTGCGTATATTTTAGATGGTAAAAAACAAGTGGTTGCTCGATTCCCTGAGAGTGCGGTTTACGAGTCTCCAGGTAGCTTTGAATCGATTTGGAAAGGGCGAGATGGCATTAATCGAGTGTTTGTGAAGCGCCAAGTGATGGATGAAAATAATGAGTTATTGTTAACCTTCTTAACAGGTATTGCTGTCGATAAGCCTTTAAAGAAGGTGAACGACTTATACACACTGATGGCTATTGTCTTTTCAATCATGGTCGTTGCACTTTTATTTCTGCTAAAAATATTCTTCATAAATGCCATATCTAAGCCGCTTAATGTTTTGTCTCGCTTGGCATTCAAGCTTGGACAGCATAACGGTTCATATCATACCTATACTACTGGTGTGAAAGAAATGGACGATTTGCAAGACAGCTTTATTGATATGGCGATGCACATTGAGCAAGCCGAAAAAAGAGTGGTATTACAAGCGCAGATTGACAGTTTAACTGGTATATCAAATCGTGATGCTTTTAACCGAGAACTCTCTTTTGCGCTAAAAAGGACGAGCGAGAGAGACACTGGCCTTGGGATAATTCTACTGGATTTGGACGACTTTAAAGAGGTCAATGACACTCGTAGCCATGAGGTTGGTGACAATGTTTTAAAAATGCTAGCGGCTCGCTTAATGAGGAGCATGCCTACAGCGCAGTATATTAGCCGTATGGGCGGTGATGAGTTTATTCTTTTATTTGAAGGTGATGATGTAGATGAAGCGCTTCTTCTGAAGTTATGTGAAGATATTCGACATGTGATTAAAGAGCCTTTTAATGTGTTGCATGGCGAAGTGATGCTTACTGCGAGTATTGGTGCGGCTCTTTACCCTGAAGATGGACAAAATGCCCGAGAGCTGATGGGCGCTGCCGATCAAGCAATGTACTACGCGAAACAATGTGGTCGTAATACGGCGCGGCGTTTTAATTGGGGGCTGAAATACGCCCTGATGGACAAAATGGAGTTGATTAAGGATCTTAGAGGCGCCATTGAAAACCAAGAGTTTCATTTGTTGTATCAGCCCATTATCAGCAAGCAAGGAGAAGTGAAAAAGTTCGAGGCGCTTATTCGCTGGGTGCATCCCGAAAAAGGCTTAATTCCACCGAATCAGTTTATTCCTTTTGCGGAAGAGTCTGGTCAAATCATTGAGATTGGTGAATGGGTCATTAGAGAGGCCAAGCAAGCGATTAAATCGATTCAGAAAGTTCATGGAAAGCATGTGCAGGTCAGTGTCAATGTTTCCCCTATTCAGCTATCAAAACAACAAGGTGAAAGCAGTCAATTATTGAGTGAACTATTAAGCCAAGAACTTGAAGACACAAGCAGTAATGGCTACAACAGTCTGGTTGTTGAAATTACGGAAAACCTTTTGATGAACTCAGATGAAAGCACACGTAATGCGTTATTGTCTTTCAGGGAAGAAGGTATTCAAGTAGCGTTAGATGACTTTGGAACAGGGTATTCCTCACTGGCTTACATCATGAACTATGATATCGATTACCTGAAAATCGACCAGAGTTTTGTGCAAAAACTGGAAAAAGGCTCTGCGTCTCATACTTTATGCGAAGCCATGATTTCCATGGCGCATGCGCTGGGCGTATTGGTGATTGCTGAGGGTGTGGAAACACAAGAACAAGCACACATACTAATAGAAAATAATTGCGACTACTTGCAAGGCTATTATTTCTCTAAGCCAATCCCACTGGAAGAGGTCTTGTGTTATGAGCAAAACAAGCCTTTCTAAAGGCATAGTAAAGGTTGAAAGAGAGCTAATTTAAGGCTCTTTTCACTAAGGTCAAACAAGACATTATATACAAAACAGAGACCAACGCAGTGAAGGCCAAAGGGGATATCCCCCAATGTAAGTTTACAGGCCGTATCACCAATAAACTTGCCGCAGCGGGAAGAATTAACAGAAACATTCTGCTCACACTAAGCGTTAAAACATAACCCTCTTTACATTTTTCACAAGCTTGTGCTTTTCGCAGGCTTTTTTTAATACTGGAGAAAGCTTGTTTGGTGTCGCAGTGTGGGCATTTCATAAGATAAACCTTAGTCGATCAGAACAGTAATGAAGAAAAGATTATCGGAAGTTTGCCTTACGAGTGAATAGGGTTCAACCCAGACTTTGTAACAAAAAAACCGAAATGGTTGAAAGTACCCTTTCAATCATTTCGGTTTTTTATCTAGCTAAGACAACTTATTTATCTAAAGCGTTATTTTACTTTGAAGTAATTTATGTCCGCTTTTAATCTCTCAGAAAGTTGTTGCAGAGCAACGGTTTCTTCTGAATTAACCAGCAAAGACTGGCTGCTTTCTTGTGACATATTAGCCACTTCTTGTATTTCGTGGTTTATCTCGGAAATAGTGGCGACTTGTTGAGTAGTCGCGGCAACCACTTCCAACACTTTTTCTAAGGAGTCTTTAGATTGCTGTTGGATATTGTTCAGTAGTTCGTTGGCTTCGTTGGTTAAGATCAAGCCGTTCTCTACTTGAGGGACCGTTGCTTCCATGGCTTCTACAGACGCTTTTGTTTCTTGTTGAACCTGTAAAATCATTTCTTCGATATCGCCTGTGGCATCACCAGTACGCTGTGCAAGGTTTCTCACTTCATCTGCAACGACCGCAAAGCCACGGCCCGTTTCCCCAGCTCGTGCAGCTTCAATGGCGGCATTTAATGCCAGCAAGTTGGTTTGTTCCGAAATTGCTCGAATGACACCAATAATATCGCCAATTGCTCGTGTACGTTCCTCTAGAGCATTAATTTGATCCACGGTTGCTTTTACTGTGGTAGAGACTTTTTCAATTTCGTTCGCTACTTTTTGTACAGCGACTTGGCCTTTCTGAGATAAGTCAGCTGTAACATTCGAGTTGCTTTCTGTTTCGCGTACTCGCTCTGAAATAGCGTGAATACTGTCATTCATTTCGACTAGCTTGTTAGCCGCTGAATTGGTGTATTCCAATTGCGTGTCCGCCGCCACAAGTGATTGCTTTGTGCCTGAGGCAACGGTTGCTGAACGTTGTGACAGCTCGAATGACGAATTGATGATGCTGTTCACGATTGCCATAATTTGCTTCTGCATGATTTGAACGGATGACATCATGCTGTTGTCGCAGCATGATTCTATAGTGCCTGTTAGATCGCCCTTGGCAATTTCTGCAATCACATCTGCTGCTTCTTGAGGCTCGCCACCCACGGCATTACGAATACGTTTACTGATTAAGTATGCCACACAGACACCAATAATAATGGCAAGAGAGGTTAACGCGATCATCCAGCCTTGGAATGTGCTGGATACTTTTCGAGTTTCAATGGTTGCAGCATTATTTGTTGCTTCTTCAAGGTCGATGAACTCATTTATCGCTGCGAGCCATTCTGTGAATGCTGGCTTGGCTTCGTTTAATAAAACGGTATTCGCAGTGGTCAGGTTATTACTTTGTTTGGCGTTAATAACTTGCTCAATTAATGGCAGTGTTTTTGTTTCAATGCTTTGGATGTTTCTGTAAATACGGGTTTCTTCTTCCGTCATGGGAATATTGCTTGGGTTCAGCATTTTTGCCGAGTTTTGATAAAAATCGTCAAGACTTGATATTTCCTGGATACTGGTTGAAAGCTCCGTGTTATTTCTGGCTAACACGACATCGCGTATTGCGATGGCTCTATCATGAACACTGCCGCGAAAATTAATCGCATAACGTTGTTTTAAAGAATTTACATCCGTTATTTGTGTGATGGTTGAATCGATAAAGTTGACACGAGATATTGAAATAATGGTCAGTATTACTGTCATTAATAAGAGAATACCAAAACCGATTATTAGGCGGGCGTTTATTGTCATAATTAGGGTCCGTTCTGCTTTGTCAATATAATAAATTTGAATCTCTTTATAGACATTCAAATTCACTAATAAGTTTCATCTATTAAGGCAATAAATAAAAGCTATTTTTATTGGAGTATAGTGTAGAAAAAAAGGAAGTCTTCTAAAAGTTATAGGCAACCTTCAACAAGCTCGATAGCAGGGTATGTTCCTAAGCGAAAAGACGTAACGACATCGAACTTTGTTTCAAAAATAATACCATTGCCGTTTTCTAATTTTACTTCAAGGTATTCACCTTCAGTGTCAAGGTAAGGGTGTGGCGAGGCGACGACATTGGGATAAGCAGTCAAAATATCTTCCTTAAGAGAACCTATGCCAACATGTTTTTGTGTTTGAATATTTAATTCTGCGTCGGCAATATCAAAACGGGCTACTTTGTGATCGACCAACATAATATATACACCTCGATCAGAATGTTCCTTTAAAAGGTAATAACAAAACTCTGGGTAGTCATAGAATTCTTTCGTCGAAATATAGTGTTCAAGGTGAGATAACGCATCGCTTTCAGTCATGCCTATTTTTACATCGCCATAAGCATCGGTGTGCAATGTCATTGATAAGGCGAACGGACTGAATAAACATCCAAGCACGAGACAAAATTCAGTCATACGTTTTGTTAAATGGTGTTTCATATTACCCTCTTTAAACATTCGCAATAACATCATTAACCGCTTTTGATATAAGTGATTTTGGCATCAGTGTATCGACAACAGGCTGCTCAAACCAAAATTCCATTGGCTGATCAAAGCCAATACCGTGCATATAATTGTAGAGTGCTTTGCGTAATCCTTCCCCTAACATTTCATGATCCGTTCCGGTTGGGTCGAAGAAGTCCACATCGTTTTCTGCGAATAATATGTCAGGACGCTCGTCCAGAGTGATGCCGTATTTGTCAGGGTTAATACCGATTGGACTATGAATGGTTGCTGCAAAACGATGCCAGAAGGCGGATTGAAAGCAACCTTGCTCCATCATCTGGCGCACCATGTCCAGCGCATCAATGGTTTCTTGTTCGGTTTGTGTTGGGAAGCCGTACATTAAATAGGCATGAACCAAAATGTCTGCGTCACTGAAAGCTTTGGTGACGCGCGCTACTTGCTCAACACTTACGCCCTTTTTCATCAGTTTTAATAATCGATCCGAGGCCACTTCTAATCCGCCGCTGACAGCGATACAACCAGAATCCGCTAATAATTGACAACGTTCAGGTGTAAATGTCTTTTCAAAGCGAATATTGCCCCACCAACTAATGACAACGCCGCGCTCAATTAAACGATTCGCCAAAGCAAACAGGGCTTTTGGAGGCGCGGCTTCATCGACGAAATGAAAGCCTGTTTGCCCGGTTTCTTCGATGAGTTCTTCAATTCGATCTACTAATAAGTCGGCGCCCGCGGCATCGTATCGATCGATATAATCCAAGCTCACATCGCAAAAACTGCATTTACGCCAATAACAGCCGTGGGCAATGGTTAGCTTATTCCAGCGACCATCGCTCCAAATTCGGTGCATCGGATTGAGCATTTCACACAAAGAAAGGTAGTCATCTAATGGCAAGCCGTCGTATATCGGCGTGCCTACATCGGTCTGTGGAATATCGTGCAAGTCTTTGTTGTCATTGAGGTGAACGTACGGTTGGCCATGTTCATCTTCGGCAAGAAAGTAAGTGCGCACTAACTCGTCGATGTCTCGTTGCCCATCAAAAAACTCCAGCAGAGTTAGGAAAGGGCGTTCACCATCATCGAGGCAAATAAAATCGATAAACTCAAAGACTCTTGGATCTTTCAACGCTCGCAGTTCGGTACTCACAAAACCGCCGCCCATCACAATCGGTAAATCAGGATTAATGGCTTTGCAGGTTTGTGCGATGCGTAAAGCGCCCAACACATTGCCTGGGAAAGGCACGGTTAATGCCACCACGCTTGGCTGCGTTTCCTCTAAATATTGTTCAACCAATTGTTCGAGAATTTCCGAACTGAAACTGGGCTCGCCCATCAAAGTATCATAAAGGTTATCAAAGCTAGGGTTTGCCGCCGCGAGGCGTTCACCATAACGACTGACTTCGAAATATGGATCAACACCTTGTGTGATCACAGCAGACAAATCATTGATAAATAAAGTCGCCAAATACTTAGCTTTGTCTTGAACGCCCAAATCGCCAAACGCTGATTTTAGAACATCGCCAGACACCGCTTCCATTTGAGAAATAGAGTCGAACGCTGGACCTTCAGGTAAAAAACGACGAGACACAATGCGCAGCGCAAGGCTTGGGTCTTTGCCTTGTAAGAAACGAATAATGGGTTCGACAGCCAATTGATAACGATCAAATTCAGATAAGAAGGTGTAAATCACATCAGGTAATTCGTCATCTTCAAATGACTCAAAATTAGCCTCTACATGTTGACGAATAATATCCAACGCAGGCGACGTCATCATCTCAAGAAACAACTCAATCGCAGGATCGCGTTGGGTTGCTTCATAGCCTCGGGAGCGCAAAAAACCAGTTAAATACGCCGTCGCAGGGTACGGTGTATTTAACTGAGTCATTGGTGGCGTCATTAAGAGAACGGTCATGGTTTACCTTGGAATTCAGTGAAAATTAGCATGGCGAGGATTCTAGCACTTTACCTCAATAAAGAGGGCAGAACCTTTTACGATAGCGTGGTTTTTAGACGACTACGCTCCAATTACTGCATTTTCTTCGCGATTTAAATCGCCTTTTGGTTCAGAGTGCGTTGCATAAAGCCAAATCTTGATAGGAGAAAAAGAGGAAAGGTTTATTGTAAATCTATGTAAATGAAATATCTGTTGATGTTGATAATCATTATTATTGATGGTATTTTTTCTTTCAATTTTTGCGGCTATGTAATGCAAAGCAGCCTTTTTTAGTTGAAATATAGGAAAAATAATAATGAAAAAAACCATTCTAAGCTTGTCCATTGCCTTTTCTATGAGCGCGGTTGCGGCACAAGATTATGCATTTGATGTCACATTAAAAAGCTACAAAGGTGATGCATCATCTTCTGTGTCTTATGGCGGTCAAATTGCTCGCCATGCGTTACATAACTCGTTGAAAAAAGCCGCTGGAAAAGGCGATGTCGACTTAATGACTGATTACTTTTCTAGTAAAAAGTCAGGGCTTACTATCCTAGACCCTGTTTCAAAAGATGGGTTCCTTATTAAGCAAACAAAAATAGACGAACTTTCTAAAGGTAAGGACTTACTTTCCAGTGCGTATGATGGGGTTATCACTGGTTGGCCGGGCAACCCAACAGGCCAAGAGCTACTGACTCAGCTTATTGACCTTGCGGGAAAAACGAAGAAAGGTTACGACCCTGTAAATGGCTATGATTACATTCAGCTTATTTCCAAATTCACCATGGGCGCCGTGTTCTATAACCGTGGCGTTAATCATTACCTCGATGAAAAGCTAGAAGCTGGCGCATATCCTAACGACAAGCCTTACAAAAAAGGCACGGTTTACACTGGTAAAGAGCATGTGTGGGATGAAGCGTTTGGTTACTTTGGCGCGCCAGCAAATGGCTTGTCTCTAACACCAAAAGAAGTAGTTCAAATTACAAAACAAAACGCCTCAGTCTTTAAAAAAGCCGATGCGAATGGCGATGGTGTCATTGACCTAAAATCTGAAATGGCTTTCGCTCACGCTTATTACGCTGCTAGCATTGATGCCAGTGCCGGCACACAGTATTTCCACACCATCATGCAAGCCTTTGTTGATGGCCGCCAACTTATCGCGGACGCAAAAGGCAAAGCGCTAACCACCGCGCAACATACTGAACTAAAAGCGTACGCGAAAACCATCGCAACAGCATGGCAGCAAGTGATCGCCGAAGCCGCTTATAAATACGCTGGCAGTGTTTATGCGGACTTAGAAAAAATCGCGGTCATTGAAGAAGCGCATGGTGAAGTGGCCAAAGCGTATCGCAACTATGTGAAACATTGGGGTGAACTAAAAGGATTTGCTTTGTCTCTTGAGGCGGCTGGTCGTGATTTAGGTGGCGCACAAGCTGGCTTGGATCGCCTAATTGGCTTTAGCCCAATCTTGTTTGGCGACACTCAAGTATTGGCGGAAAATGGAAAAGGTGGCTTTATTCAAGGCAGCGCAATCTCTATGCAAGAATACAAGTTGAACATGATCAAAGCGCAAAACTTGTTAGCAAAAGCTTTCAAATTGGAAGGCAAGTTGAATGATCGTACAGCGGGCATGAACGCCGTACTGGATCAAATCAACAAAGCGAGCAACAGCGCCGAGAACGATTAACTCGGTACTCTTGGGCTTATAGGCATGATCGACGCCTTTTTACCTTGGTTATTAGAAGAGCTAGCGAACGCTGGCTCTTCTTTGTTCGACTTGTCTAAACGTGTTTCTCTTGTCTATCTGATTTCTGCACTTCTCTTCGCGTCGTCTTTGTTTTTTTATCGTTACGGCAAAGCAGGGTTAAGCCGTCTAAATGTCTATTTTTCGTGGCGAATATGGACGCATGCTTCCGCTCGAACCGATTATGCGTTGTGGTTACTGAATCGATTGTTGCTGGCCATTATGATTCCCAAAACATTGGCGCAATCTGTTTGGATCAGTTGGTTGTTTTTCTTTTGGCAGGAACAAGGCTTATCGAGTTTGGCCATCGGCTTGCCTGATATATTAGTCATTGCTTTCTTTACGCTTTGCTATTTTCTCGCTGATGATTTTTCTCGTTTTTTTGTGCATTGGTGCATGCACAAAAATGCGTTTTTATGGGCGTTTCACCAAGTTCATCACAGCGCTACCGTCTTAACGCCTTTTACTGTATTTCGCACTCATCCTATTGAAGGTTTATTGTTTTTCTTACGCTCACTCTTCGTGCAAAGTCTTGTGATCAGTGTCTTTTTAGTTTTGTTTCCAAATCAAATCAGCTTGATACAGGTATTTGGCATACTCATCACTACCTTCTTTTTTAATGTCTTAGGAGCCAATTTACGCCATTCAGGCGTGGCATTGAGTTATGGGGAACGTATTGAAAAATGGCTCATTTCACCTGCTCAGCATCAAATTCACCACTCTAATGCAAAATGTCATTATGACCGTAATTTTGGCGTCGCCTTGGCGATATGGGATCGACTGTTCGGCAGTTGGCACCAAGGAAAAGATGACCAAGAAATTATATTTGGTACCAAACAACCTATTGATAAAGAAGGATTTTTAGGACAATGGTTGATCCCTTTTAAAGACATAAGTCTGTTGTTTATTAAAGCGCTCAAAAAAGGCGCGAGTTGTGTCGATCCCGATTTATTCGCGCCTAAGAAGAAAGCTAGGAAGGGGGAATAAAAGCTTAAAAGGCGAAGCTGACTATAAATAGCGAAGTTGATGTATTCCGATACGATTAATGTTTTTCTGCCCCCATTTTTAATCCTTAGCCTGTGTGTATTGCAACTTTTGTAGCAAATCACTACAATTCTGTTGTGGTAAAAATTAAAACGGAGCAAAGTATTATGTCGACAGCAAGTATTCGACTCGATCAAGACCTTGTCGATAAAGCCAGCATCATGGCAAAGGCACTAAGTAGAACAACACCGAAACAGATTGAGCATTGGGCGAAAATTGGTGAAATGATGGAAGATAATCCAGACCTTCCTTATGAGTTTGTTAAGCAAGCTATTATTGCAAAAGCGGAGAAAGAAGCTGGCAAGCTGGAGCCTTACGACTTTGGCTAATATTACACAGGTTCTACAAACGGCGAGCTTTAAGAGAACGGTAAAAAAGCTTCATGCCAATCAAAAAGCTGACCTAGACAATGCGATTAAAGGCTTGATGAAAGACCCTTTACTGGGAGAACAGAAGAAAGGAGACCTCAGCTTTCTACGTGTTCATAAATTTAAAATGGTGAAACAGCTTACGTTATTAGGCTATAGCTATGAAGATGGCACAGTTACATTAGAACTGATTGCACTCGGCTCACATGAGAACTTTTATAAAGACGTTAAAAACCGGATATAAAACGACTGAAATTTTTATTGAGAAGATAAGCTCAGTGGCTTCTTTTTACACAGTAAACATCGTATAGATATTGCAATATTAAATTGTACTAGCTCAGATCTAAATTGATAGACACCGATTCAAAATGAGGTAACTGTCAGATCAGGTCTGAGCTAGTACATCTAATTTTAAGACCGTTTCTTTTTCTTGTAGTTGGGTGTTGTTGGCATTACTCCAAGTTCTCGCCATACCAAGGGATGGATATGTATAAATGATGACCTTTTAAACTCACTCTCTGATATTGTAAGGTCATTGTCTTGATACCAAACTACTGAGGAGTGACTATCCTTTTTAACTCCTATTATTCCTATTTTGTAGAGAACTGATAGAAGTTTATTTAAAAAAGTTGATCGACTGAACTCGCTTTTTTCATAATAGCTTATTGCCCATTTTCTAACAGGATCATTAGAGTGAGCTTCGTTTAAAATTAGCTCTATAGATAACTCATCAATCATTTCTCTAGAAATATCTGAGTGTGTGAAGACTGAAGATTTTCTTCTTAGTATATTTGTATAGATGTGAAATAAAGGATAGTCTGCTCCCCATTCATAACTAAGACTGTCAAGTCGATCCTTTGAATATGAAATTTCAGAATCTCTGATTGTTTGAGCTGTGATCTTGCTTTTTCCTAGAGAGATGCTAATACATTGATTCACAAAGTAAATAATATCTCTTGGTCGCATAAGTGTTCGGTCTAACATAAAATCAATGCTATTTTGAGAACCAACAGTTTCTGAAAATACATCCTCATAAGTCACAGGCTTTCTAGTATATTGCTCTCTGAAAAGCTGTCCGATTCTCTTAGACACTAGGTCATAAAGTTCATCTCTGTTCCATTTTAGGGGTAAATAGAGATCTTTGTACTTCTCTGGCTGAAAGCCTTGATAACTAGTTTTTGCTATAACTCTATCTAATAAATCTTTTCTTAAAGAAATCAATATTTTTACGGGGCGGATATTTCTAAAACTTTTTATGGTTTCAATTAGCGCTCTAATTAATTCATACCTGATTGAGTCGTCTACCCAGTTTTCATCCAGCTTGTCTATTATTATATAGAATTTGTTTTGTTGATCATCAAAGACCTCGTCTCCAAGAAATCTAATTAAATCATTCAGTTGTTGGATTTGAACACTGTTAACAACTTTAGTTGCTCTTTCTGTAATGTCTAGCTTCTGTTCATCGTTTAATTTTAGGGCGCCTGGACTTCCCAGAGTTTGCTAGACAGTAGGAACTTCTAAAAAATACTTTTCTTCGAACTTTACAGGTGACACCCCGCCTGTATGTGAATGCCGTTTTATCGGATTGTAGAACATCTCAATAAAATTAAATATCTCTCCTT
>CALLIL010000013.1 GCA_938009755.1 uncultured Marinomonas sp. | reverse complement strand
AGATCAAAAAAATAAATATAAGTAGAACCATATTGCATCGATGCTTAAGTATTCACTGTGTCATACCCAAGCAAAATAATAAATTCTCGTTCAGACTATTTCATTTAGATAAATTTCAAAAAAACCTACTTTGAAAGACTTCTTATCTTTCAAAATATCTAAATAACTTACCATTTCCTAATCACAAGGTAACTTCTCATCGACTGAATTTGGGGTCAATATTCATTCATCCAATCGCTCTACTGCTAAAGGCTTTCAGCAAAAATCTAAACTTAAAAATACCATAAAAAAAATCATTAACTTTTCAAATGTGAAATTAATTTGCTGTCATTTCAATAACTTACATGACAAATTCATAGGTATATTAATTGCGAGGGCTCAATCCACGAGGGTATGTTTTGAGAAAGGTAGGTAACTTTAACGTAAATATAACCCGAGGACTTAAACATGAAACAAGCAGTACAAACAATCCCTAAAATAATAACTCTGGCACTAGGCTTAATGATTTACTCATCAAGCATATTGGCTGCAAGTGTTAACCCATATACCTATAGCGCTGTCTATGAAGACGCTATTGTCGATTCAAAATGGCAGCGAGGTTACAGCTCAGAAGAAATTTGTGATAGCACCGAATGCTCCAGCGTGATGGCCACAGATAACAACCTAGGATATTTATGGGTTGATGATACGACCGGATATATGCATTTTTCAACCAACGGAGAGGAAGATAGCGGATGGCGCTCTGAATTTCGTTACAACGATAGCTTTTCTCGAGGGTCTAGTCGCGTCATGACTGCCACACTTGCGTATTGGTCAGCATTGTCAACGTCCACTGGCTTTACTGTTGCTCAACTTCATATGGAAGAAGATGATACTTATGATGATGTATATGGACCGCCAGCACGTTTAGAGATTATTGATGAAAGTTCTTTTCAAGTTAAATGGCGAGTTGGATATCAGTGTGATAATGATGTAAATGACTGCTTTGAAGAAGATGTATTTTCGACAAGCACATCGGGATGGAAGTCGATTCAACTAGAGACATCGGGAGATTATATTAATGTTAGCGTTGAAGGCGAGACATATTCTTACAACCTTAATTCTGACAACACAGACTGGCCATCAGACGGTGGATATTATTGGAAAACTGGGATCTATTTACAAGACGATGGAATGGCTTATACAGGCTATCAAGATCTTTATTGGTAGAGGTGACTTAGTTTAAAAAAGCTTGATCTGATTAATTACTTATTGATTCTCATTGTGATTAATCAGATCAGTTTGCAATCATAAGACTCCGTTAAACCAGCTCTTGTAAATCAACATTTCTATAACCCGTCATTGTAAGTAACAATTATTATGAAAAAAAACCAACTGCACGCAGTTCCCTGCTGCCTAATTGTTAGCATTGCCTATGCTTTATTTTATTCATCAAACGCTATTACAAACGAGAATATCGCAGATTCTAAACAACAACAAAATACTGTTTATCCAGATAAATTATTTATCAATATGGTCAATGACAATACTGTTGATTTAACGAATAAGTTAAATTTAGCGGAAACAATATCTGATGATTCAAGAAGAAATAAAACACTGAGCAAGCTGATTCATCAAAAAGTTTTCACCGATACTGAAGAAATCATTAGGTGGTCAATTGAACAAAAAGAGCACCGCGAAGAATGGCTCGAATTAGTATTTACAATACTATCAAACTCTATGTTTACGTCAGCAATTCAGTCTCTTACTTTTTTACATGACAGTTCGTTGACTCAACAACGTTTAGCAATCCAAACCATTATCGATAATTTCAAAATTGGAAATATCAATAATACAGATAACATTCTTCCATTATTCTCACTCACGCCAAACGAACTAAGAAGTGAAGCTGTTTATGCCCTTCTGCCATTACTGGTTCAAGAAAAAAATTTAAACTTTGATGATCTAAACAGAATGACTGCTCTTCTTTCTGATAAGGTTGAAGACTCATACTATGAACAACTTACTATCAACTGGGCTTCAAGAGACCCTAATCAAGCTGCAAAGTACGCTGAGAAACTACATGGTAACGCACGACATTTTGCAATCAATGGTGTGATTAAGTCTTGGGCAAAAAAAGATTTAGATGCTGCAAATAATTGGTTAACAACGATAGAGGATGATCAAGATTTAATCGCTGAAACCATGGGCTACGAAGCTGCAAAAAAAGGTAATGTTCAACTTGCCAATGAATGGGCTAATAAAATTAAAGATAGCAAATTACAATTCAATGCAATTTCTTACCTTATCCGTTATTGGTATAAAGAATCACCCGAGGCAGGTATATTTAGGTTGGTATTTCAACAAAGCTTAACAACCCAACAGAAGTTGAGCTTACTACACGAAGTTTACCCAGACGAAGTATTTATCTCGCCCCTAGATGCATTCAATAATCTTGAGCGACTCGAAGGACTTGAGTCAGTTTTTTAAACGCTAACTTATAATAATTTCCGTTTATTAATGCAGCTTATAGCTAAGGCCAAGACGACAATTGCAGACTTAGATGTTTTCACTTTCCTGACTATCATACTTATTTAATAACTATCGTTCAATAATGAGACATGAATGAGCCCGAATGTTTAAAAATCATTCATTACGCTGACTTGAAACTGCCATCTTATTGTTTGTATATCAAAATCACAAATAATAAAAACTGATCAAACTCTTAATCATCCAATAACAGCATAATTGTGCCGACCGGAAAAAGTAACGAACCTGGTTCAGCTTCAACTTCATTTAACTTCTCAATCATTGCTTGCGCAACAATTTGATTGGCGGCATTGGTTGGGTGCAGATTATCGAAAAACACAAATTGGTTAAAGGCAAAACCGAGTAGACACCCTGGGTGAAACTCCAGATCCACAAAACAGCCTTCTTCAGTGTAATTAAAACCAAAATTATTGGCATTGTCGAGAATTTGCTCGAGGGTCTCGTACAAATCAAACAATTTGATGTTCGCCGATGTTTGTTGGCTAAAGGTTTCAAGTTGCGCTGCCAACAGTGAGTTATAGGTTTGTGAATAGGATTGCGCTTGCGCGCTAATGGTGGCCCCCAGTTGCAGTGTTTCAGGTATACGGCCAATATTGGCGACATTGGCGATAAAGAAATGTTGAGCACCGGCATCTGCTAGTCGTGTTAACTGCGAAATAAGCTGGTCAACGATTAATTCTATTTCTGTATTAGCAAGCGTGCTAGAAGTAATAGACCGTATGCCGCGAATATCGTTGCCGCCCATATTCACCACATAAAGCGCTTGCGGGTCGGCAATATTATTGACACGACTTAGATGCGCGCTTACTTGCGGTGTTAGGTCTTCAAAATCACTGCCGACAATATTGCCGCCGGCCACCGCATAATTATAGCCACTGAAGTCACCAGTCAAATGCAGCGATGCAGCCGCATTGTAGCCAAGAGATTGTGCTAAATAATCTAATGCTACAGGGCCGTCTGAAACACGGTTTTGATAAAAGGGATATGGAAAATCAATAGTGACACTCGACAGGTTTCCCGTATCAGATAGGCTGTCGCCAAAGGCAATCACATTCGTATAGGTTTGTTGAGCATTGACTGTGCTGTTTAAGCTACTCAGTAAGCCAAATAAAATAAACGTTAATATCGAAAGGTAAATTTTCATCACTACAAAACTAACACTTAACCATAAAACTCACAATCCGTCTTTAAACAAAGTTCGTTGAGACATTTATGGCTATTTATAATTGCTATTATTTTACTGGCAATAAAAAAATTTAGTTTTGGACCTTCTAATTATCAAGCAATATATAATAGATTGGTGGCATATCAACTCTATTGTCTGAGTCTATTAAATCTTGAGGATTAAACTGCAGTTTACTGAAGCTGACTCGGTTGCCTTGGGTATTGAATTGTGTGCATGCTACAAGATATTCCTTACCAGCGACGATAAGTGAAGACGGTATTGTAAAAACTCTATCAGTGCTCAGTGTAATGCCTTGCCAAAGGGCAGCTGTGTTTTGACCACAGCTTAGACTGTCAACTTCAAATACTTCACATTGAGTGGCATATGAATTGGGCACAGGTTCCCATTTCACTTGGTTATCCGAAAAGGTTATTAGGTTATCATCCTGAGATTCTGCTTGTGCGGGGAATAAAGCCCAGCTTCCGAACGCGGCAATGTAATGCTCAGGACAGCTACCTACTTGAGGGAAAAATTGTTTCCCTCCATCGACCTGAATAATTGCCCTGCTGATCTTGCTGGCCAGTAAATGTTCCTGTTTGCGAGGTATTATCAACCCGACCGCTCCATCTTCCGGACAAGGACGACCCTATTTTGTTGCCGACGACTATCCCCACACTATTCCCATCACAGCTAAGGTTTGAGAAAAACAGTTCACCCTCAAATTGACCATCTTCCTTTGGGATATTTAGATGAATTGCACCGAACCCTGGATCTTCAGGATTGTTAACCGGCGACTCTGCTCGATACCCAATATACAATTCAGTAGTGCACTCATCGGCGATCGCTGAAGAAAAATCAAATAGACAAAAGATGAAAAAACAAATTGTGATCGATTTGTACGTATTGTGCATTTTATGCTCCTATCGAAATTTACAACAACCTTGGAGTTTTATGTTTGAAACTCAATCTTAATATAGTTGTACTGTTTTCTAATTACTTCATATCCAATGTTAGCGGCATTGAAAACACTTTTGCGGAAAAAATTAAAGAAAGGTTAATAGGTGAGAAGTTACTTTCACAACTGCAGACTAACAGTTAATCAATTAAGTCACAATTTTGCGGTAAGTTCTGCAATAACTCATCAGCTGATAGCTAGTACTTCTATTCTGTGATAAAGATTGCCTCCAAAGGTATAATTAGATTCCTATTCGGCATGATGTACTAGGCTTAAAAATGAAAATCAAACATTTCATCTTCGCGTAGATTGAAAAACCTTGACTCCACCATCGGATATTTGACCGAAAGAGTTGATTGCACACTTTCGATAAGTTATCCATTCAGTGTTTGTATTCCACTCAGCTACTGCTACAAAGTTAGCTATGTCACCAACATTAAAAATCCCTTCATCACCCGCCGCAGTGCTACTGCATGTTGGCACAACACCCGACTTTGTCCAATCCCAGATAGTCCACACCTCTAAGTTATTACCACTGTCAATTCTGCCTGGCAGGTTTATTAAATTTGTAGTGGTAGCATTGGTGTACCCTGCATCTAAAGTGACAATTTCTGGGAAATCGGGGATTTCTTCTTGGCAAACTGGCAGCACTGTCGGAAATGAAAGACCAGTAACCATATTCTGTATATGGTCTCTGATACGGTCGGAAAAAGCGACTATATATGTATCAATAAAGGAATGATTCTTAAAATTAAATGGTTGATTATATGTTACATTTGCGGGCAACGGTTGGTCGATCCCTACAAAATAAGCGGCTGCTCGTACAGCATTCATAACATGGTCTCTACTGTTGGTGGTATAGGGTGCATTGGCCAAATTACCACCTAACTCACTGTATAAAATAGGGCCATTCACGTAATTCGACGGTGTCCCTACGGCCACAATACCTAGGCTGTCTCGATACTGCGGGTAGAGGTTTTTCACATGCTCATAAATCACATTGGCATATAAACTGCCCTGCGAGTGGCCAACAAGCACAACTTTTTTACCAACATATAAGCTATTAATAATGCCTGGCTCAAAAACGTTACCCTCTTGAATACCTCCATATAACATTTTGTATAAATCTGCATCACTCTGTACTTGGCGAGATGCGATCTCCTCTACTCTTTCCGTATATGCCTGCTGAAACCAGTCAGGCGCAAGACTATGGTTTGACATCCAGCGCCAAAAGGTTTTTGGCTCATTCAACTTTTGACGGTATGCTTGTATTAGTTGTAGTATTGCT
>CALLIL010000012.1 GCA_938009755.1 uncultured Marinomonas sp. | reverse complement strand
CGTCTATTTTTCTTTTTAAGAAAAAATAAAAATGTATACAAAAATATTTCTTTTTAGAATATAGTGAAAAAACATTTCTATAAAGGAAAGAAAAAGTGAAAAAAATTTTTGACGATATGAGCATCAGTGCTGTAGTCGCTGGTTTTGTTGCTGTTCTTATCGGTTTCGCGAGCTCTGTGGCTATTGTGTTTCAAGCTGCTCAATCCGCGGGGGCAGACGCCACTATGATCGTCTCTTGGATTATGGTGTTAGGTTTTGGTATGGGAGCGACGTGTTTTTTTCTATCGCTTTGGTATCGTGCTCCTATCATTACGGCATGGTCAACGCCGGGCGCAGCATTGCTTGTAACCAGTTTGGGTTCGATTAGTTATTCTGAAGCAATCGGTGTATTTGTGTTTTCTGGTGTGTTGGCTTTGCTGACTGGCGTGTCAGGCTTGTTTGATAAAATTATGCGTTTTGTGCCTTTGCCTATCGCTTGTGCCATGCTCGCAGGTGTTTTATTTAAGTTTGGTTTGTCTATTTTCAACTCAATGATGGCAGATGTTTTTCTCGTTGGTGCCATGTTATTAACGTATTTAATCAGTAAGCGTTTTGTGCCACGTTATTCTGTGTTATTTGTATTGTGCGCAGGCGTAGCGTTTGTCTTGATACGTTCTGATCAAGCACTTTTATCTCAAGTTCCATTTCATTTTGGTCATCTGTCTTGGGTTTGGCCTGAATGGAATGTGAGTGCGTTAATTGGCATCGGCCTGCCTTTGTATATTGTGACAATGACTTCGCAAAATATCCCAGGTATAGCGGTTATTCGTGGCAGTGGCTATCAAACGCCTGTGTCACCTTTAATTAGTTGGACAGGGTTTGTTTCTGTTGTGCTGGCGCCAATGGGCGGTTTCGCCTTTAATTTAGCAGCGATAACCGCTGCTATTTGTTCAGGCGATGAATGTCATAAAGATTCAGGTCGCCGCTATATCTCAGGCTTGTCGGCAGGCATTTTTTACACTCTAGCGGGTTTGGCGGGAACATCAGTTGTGGCGTTATTTTCTATTTTTCCTGTGGCTATGGTCTCAGCCTTGGCCGGAATTGCATTATTAGGCACGATAGGAATGAATCTGAAAAGCGCGATGATGGAAGATGAGAATAGAGAGGCTGCTTTGGTAACCTTTTTAGTGACTGTATCTGGTATGTCTTTTGGTGGTATTGCTTCTGCGTTTTGGGGAATCGTGTTTGGCGCCACTTGGTTGTTTGTTGCCAACTTCAAAAAAACATCAGTGTAAGAGCGATTTATGGATATAAAGCAGCAAATTAAAGATGATATTTTAAACAATAAGCTCGCCAGAGGCGTTCCACTTCGCCAAGTTGAATTGTCTCAGCGTTATGGCGTAAGCCGCATCCCAATCAGAGATGCATTGCTTTCTTTAAAGGCCGAAGGTTGGTTATCTCCACACGGTAAAGCAGGCGTTATGGTGCCAGCATTGCATTGGAAAGAAGCGGAAGATTTAAGTCTTATGAGAGCAGAGTTGGAGTGCCTTTTATTGGACATGGCATTTGATCGTATAAGTGAAAAAGAACTCAATGAAGCGAAGTTCATTTCTTTGCAGCTCGATAAGGAAGGTTTGTCGCTTATTGAGCGAGGTGAGTTGAATTGGCACTTTCACCAAGCCTTATACAAAGTAGCAGATCGTCCCACACTACAACGTGTTGTAGAAGGCCTTAACCAGCAAGCGGTTCGTTATTTAGGCTTTCAGTACGGGCCTTTAGGCTACCGAGCAGAGAGTCAGCATCAACATGAAGAGCTGCTTTCTCTTATTCAGAAGAAGAACAAATATGCTGCTATCAAGTTTTTGAGGCAGCATATCGAAGATGCAGGTGTTTTGTTGACAAAATACCTTAAGGGAATGACAGACTTTTAAAAGTGGTCAATCTGTCTTTTAAGGTATTAGATCGTTTAAATGATGTTTGCTGGTTGAGGTAAGTAAATGGCTAAACTTGCGCCACCTAAGAGAGCAGAGGTTTCTTTCTTAATGTAGCCTTTGGTATCGTCTATGGTGTGAGCCGTAGCGGACAGTTCCGCAAAATACAAACCTAAGCCTGTATTCGCTTCTTTGAAAATGTCTGGCTGTTCCTCTGATGCTTCAAAACCTTTGCCATCATCTTCAATGGAAATAACCAAAAAAGAATCTTCTTTTTTTGCGTGAATTGTTATTTTTGATTGAGCGAAACGGAAAGCATTGTACACAGCAGTACCAACAACCGCCGTCATCAGTCGCTCATCAAATACGCCTGTCAAACGATTATCACACTGGAAAGTTAATTCTAGTTCTTTGGCTTTTGCAGAAGGAAGCAGGGCAAATACTTGGTCATCAAGAAATTCTTCCATCAAAAATGTATCGACGTGTAGCTCATAGCCATCAGAAGCAAGTCTATACAGATATAGGTATTCCACCCATTCGTCATTTAGCTTTTTGAGAGACTCTTCTATTTGGATGACTTTTTTTTGATTTGGGCCAGTAGTGTCTATCGTTTCTTTTAAACCTTGTAGTTGGTACAAAAGCGTACCAACTTGATTTTTACTTTCATGTATCGCACTCGCAAGGAGAGTGCTGATATTCATTTTTTTCATTCTTGACTCTCAAAGGCTTCAAGGTAAGTGGCGCTTTGCTGTTTATTGGGTGCTGCTGACATTTCAAATCGTACTTCACGAAGCCAAACTTCAAATAATTGTTTTGCGGTGTTGATGTCATTTTCAGATAACAGAACATCTATTTCATAGCTGTAAACTTGAGCTTTTAGTTCAGGATCTTCCAAAGGTTGATCATAGACTTTTTTTAACGTGTTATTAAAGTTGTCTTTCTGTCGAGGAAGCAGCGGGCCATTATCCGAAATACGCGCAAGAGATTCAAGGTGACGAACGTGGACGTCATGGATGTTGTAGCAAGAATGTTTAACGAGAAACACTGAGCGACGATAGGCCATTTCAGCGGTGATGTTATCGTTCAATAATAAGCTAATACGACCTAATTCCATTTGTCGTAAAAGGTTTTTTGGCGATTTTTCAATGGCTTTTATCAAAGTTGCTTGAGCTTCTTCAGGTTTCTCCAAAGCAAGCTGCGTTTTGGCTAGCCAGTCATAGGCACTGACAAAAAAACGGTTGTCGAGCGTCAGTTGTTGAAAATGTTGCTCAGCCGTTTCTAGCTCGCCCATTAGATAGTGAGCTTTTGCTTTACCGAATAACGCCCATGGCATTTTTCGTTCTTTAATCGTATTTTCAAACACGGATAATGCTTTGTCATAGTCTTTTAACTCTAAAAGGCTTTCACCGATGATTCTCTCGCATTTACCGATTAAAGAAGGGTAATCGTTCATTGCTGTGGTGGCAGCATCAATAGCAGCTTCATGATCGCCTGCGTCTAGTGCAAGGTTAACTTTAAGGAGCCTTTCTTTGGTTTCTAATAGTTTTTCGAGGCGGCGCTGCAATACCGCTTGAGAGAATGGCTTGGTAATATAACCGTCGGGTTGAAATTCAATGGCGCCCATTACCATTTCAATAGATGTTTCTGCGGTTACCATTAAATAAGTGGCAGTATGAGGAATGAGTTTTGAATGCCTAACTTCTTCTAAAAGCTGCTGACCATCTTTGCCGTTTCCAAGGTTATAATCTGACAAAATAACATCGAAAGTATTGTGCCTAAGCAGCTCGATAGCGGTTTCTGCTTTCATCGCAATATCGATAGACGTAAAACCAAAATCCGTCAGCATTTTTCGCTGCATGATTCGAGCTTCTGCCATGTCTTCGATGAGCAGTGCTTTTTTATGAGAGAAATCTCGTACGGCCATAGATAATGTGATTCCAATAGCGTCTATAAAAATGATTTGTTTGGATTACTAACAAGATCTTCTGAAAAAATTTCATCTTCTTCTGATGTTTGTTGAGGAATGGCGTAGGACTCATTTGCCCATTCCCCTAAATCAATAAGTTTGCATCTTGCACTGCAAAAAGGTCTGTCTGGATTTTCCTTAGACCAAGGAGTTTTTATTTGGCAAGTTGGACAGGCAACATACGTTACCGCTTGAGTGTTTAGCATGATAGTAACTCTGTAATTTTTTTGTGCAATATTAGGACTTTAGCATCCATTTCTGCAATATTGCCAGAATTTTCTAAGATTAGGTCTGCTCGCTTAATGCGTTGATTATTACTAAGTTGTGCTGCCATTATTTTTTCAGCACTTTCTTTCGATATTTTATCCCGTTCCATGACCCGTTTAATTTGGGTGTTTGTGGGTACATCTATAGCAATCACATATTTACATGATGAGTCTTGGTGTGTCTCAAACATAAGAGGGTGAACCAATAAAGCATATTGAGAGGTTGTTTTACTGAGTTGCTGCTTGATCTCTTCTCTAATCGCTGGATGGGTTAGTTCTTCCAGCCAAACTCTTTCATCTGGTCGGTCGAAAATGATGGTGCGTAAGGCGCTTCTGTTCAAACTGCCATCATTTAATAGAATCTTGTCGCCGTGTCGTTGGTGGATTGCTTGAAGACAACGAGAGCCTGGCTCAACAACGAGCCTAGCAACATCGTCTGCGTCAACGCTTTGAATGCCCATCTCATTAAAGCGCTTGGCGATGGTGCTTTTGCCTGAGCCGATACCGCCAGCAAGGCCAATAATTGGAGGAGAGTTATCTGTCATAAGCGATATAAAACATCATAATGGCTGAAACAATCAAAAATGGACCAAAAGGAATTTCTTTTAATGCATTTCTACTCAGGCTGATAGTGTATAGGATTCCGAGTAGGCTTGCACAAAGTAACAAAGGCGTTAGATAAGATAATCCCAACCAAGCCCCCAGAGCGCCAACGAGTTTTGCATCGCCTAAACCAATGCCTTCTCTCTTCCTTATTTTGAGGTAGCATAAACCTAAGGCGTAAATTGTGCCATAACCTATCAGTAAGCCAAGAACGCTTTGCTCTAATGAGCCTTTTATGGTGTTTATTAATAAACCACAGGCAAGAACAATTCCAGTGCACTGATCAGGAAGAAGTTTGTGCTTAGCGTCTATGGTGGCTGAAGATACTAAAGCGCTTAAAAGTATAATATGAAGAAAGCGCAATATGGGGTCTTCAAATAACCATAACAATGGCGCGCATAAAAAAAGATGTATCAGCTCAATTATTGGGTAATTTAACGATATAGGCTGTTGGCAATAGCGGCATCTGCCTTTCATTAATAGATAGCTTATCAGCGGAAATAAATCCTGCCATGACAAAGTGTGTGAGCACGTATCGCAATGAGACCGAGGTGAGCGGTGTTCTTTATGTGTATCTGCAAAAGGAATATTTAAAAGTAAGTGGGCTTCTTTTTGCCAAGCCGCAAGAGTCTGTTTAGGCCAGTTAACCACGAAATTTGTCGCATAACTTCCAAAACTAATGATGAACAGTACAGACAATAGATAATCGTAGATGTGGGGCATTTAATTCACCTCTAAAAGTGGTGCATACAAAGCCATTAGCGTTGAAGCAACAAAACCGCCAGCAATGAATAAGCAAAGGGCGGGAATGAGCTTTTCCAGTAGAGAAACTCGTTTTAGCCAGTTCTTTTCGTGCTCCTGTGTCGCGAGATGGAGCGCGCGTTCAATGTCGCCATTTTGTCCAGAAGAGTGTAAGGCAATGGCTGATTCCTTTGGAAACCAATGCTTGGGAAAACAGCTTGAATAATTTTGACCCAGTTGTAGTTTATAAAACACTTTCAATATTTCTAGGCAAGTAGGCTGATGTTGAAAATAGGCTGGCATTCTTTTGAGAGACTGTTGGATTGTCACGCCGGTTTTTCTTGTACTGCTTAACAGTGAGAAGAGTTTTGTCAGTCGAAATGCTTTGCTGTATTTCTCTAGCCAACTGCAAGCGTTGCCTTGGTGTAGTTGATAAAAAACAACAAGCTGAATGCTGCTGCAAATGAGGTACAGAGCAAGCATTGGTAAGACATTATTTAACAAGCTTGAGTGTGTGTCTGCTTGTAAGAATTGATTGCCTATGGAAATAATTAGAGCGATTTGGATGATACAGAAAGGGTAATAAAGTGCTTTTAATAATCTCTGTGACCAGTTTAATAGAGTATCGAGCTGTTTAATTGATGTTATTAAACTTTGCTCACATTCCTCTCTTGTGCCTTGTGCGTTAATTAAATGGCAATAGGGTGAGGCGAGCGGCGTGGTGAGCTTCATAAGTGCGTCGTTAAATGTGACGCCTTTTTTTAACTCTGTGAGTAATGCCTTGTTTGTATCCGCAATGCGTTTATGGCTCGAAGAATAAGATAAGTGTGAAATCGTTTGATTAAGAGGCATGCCAGATTGCAGCCCATTTTGTATTTCTTGATAAAATATCAGCAGTGTTTTGTAAGAGAGCTTTTTTGGATGCCATTCTGATATTTGAAATTGCCACTGCTGTTTTTGTAAATAATCAAAGACAAGCGCATTTTCGGAAAGGCTAAATTGGTATTCTATTTCACCTGTGTGATGTTTGACTTTAAACCAAGGCATCATGCTCTCCTGTATTTTCTTCGATCGCGCTTTCTTCTTTTTGGTCGGTTGTTGCATCATCAGTGACGTTTGTATGGGGAAAGGCTTGCCATTTCTCTGGATCAGAAACGAGACTTTTGTAATTTTGAGGAAGCGTGTTTTGCCACTTAGGCTGCAGCCCGTTGAAGATAGGTTGTTGTGATGAATGCTGATAATTCATGGATTGGTGAATTATCAGTTTTAAAGAACTCACTAATGAGAAGAAGTCTACTTCCCAGCCATGACATCGATGGATGGCATCAAGGGCTGAGTTTGTGTGCAATGTAGCAAGCACCAAATGCCCAGTAAGTGCAGCATTAATGGCTAGATTTGCCGTAATGGCGTCACGAACCTCTCCAACCATTATGACGTCTGGGTCTTGCCTTAGGAAAGATTTCAATAGCGCGGCGGAATGCAATCCAATGGACTCATTTGGCTCGCATTGAAATAAGCCTTCAATTTCGTACTCCACTGGATCTTCTATGGTAAATATTGTTTTAGAGCCATCATTTAGCCGATCAAGGCAGGAGTAAAGTGTGGTGCTTTTCCCTGCGCCAGTGGCGCCGCATACTAAAATTAGACCGTTGGCATGACGTAATGTGGATTCTAGTGCACCGAGTAAAGGTGCTTGTATGCCGATATCATTAATTGATAAGCGACTCTTCTCTGGCAATAGGCGTAGGGCGACTTTTTCACCTTTTACCGTACTAACAATACTGACTCGAACAAAGGTGCTGCGATGTTGTTCATCAAATGAAAATTGACCTTCTTGGGTTCGTCTGGTTTCAGATAAATCCAAATTGGCGCGTATTTTAATGCGATTGATGAGACTGTCATTTCCTATGAGTTCAGTTAGCTTGCAGAGTTTTCCATGACAACGTTGATGCACGACAATGCCACGTTGAGTCGTTTCAATATGGATGTCGGTTGCATGATGATTAATAGCAGTCGAAATGATTTCTTCTAGAGTCATTCAGCTTCTCCTGTGGAAGAGGCAGTACTGTCGCATTGTGTAGGAAGGAGTTTGCTGTCTAAGTCCGAAGTGCAAGCCCAATTTTTATCTGCGTTACGGGTGTAATTAAAATATTGGTTCTCAGTGATACCAATATTGGCGTTAAGGGTGAGTTTAATGTTTCCTTCATCACTGCTTTGACCATCAACAGAGATGCTTTTCACTATACTGTCTTCTTCTAACTCCCTTTTAATGAGGTCGAACTCTGATGTGGTGGGGAAATCACCATTAATTAGTATGAACTCTTCAACAAGAGACTGATGTTGGGAGGCGAGGTTCTGTACTTCGATAAGCTTTGCTTTGGTGATCTGGCGAGTAAAGGTTGGGGCAGAGAAACTGGCTAAGATGGATATGATGGCAATAACAACCATCAGTTCCAATAGGGTGAAACCTTGTGAATGGGTTGAATTAGTGTGATATTTCTTGAGGCGGAATTGTGATTTTTGAGTTGATTGCATTCTTCACTCCTTGAAGATAGTTGAATCAGCGTCCTGCTGATTATTTGGTATTTTACGTCAGCAAATAAGCTAAACGTTCTGGTCTAAAACATGTCCTGTTGTGGGTTTATCGTCATAATCTGTATTATGAAATGTGTTTTGTGCTTGAATAGTCGGTGTTAGAGCGCTTTCGATAGTGTCTTCTTCGATGAACTCCTCTTCAAGCATGTCAATGAGCGCTTTTGATTGACGACGTTTTTTTGTGTCTTTTACTTCTTCAAACTTTTTATCCCGTTGGGCCAGCGCTTGTCCTTCTTCTGATATGGTAACCACATGATCAGAAGACGCTTTTGCATTACGAGCATTTAAGGTGTTTGTTTTGGTGTCTTCGTCGGAGCGCAAATCATACGTTGTATAGCCAGGTGTAGTTGGACTACCTAACGTTTGGCTTGAAACTGCAATGGAATGAGGGACGCTGCCAGACATAATAATCACCAAAATTTAAATCAATGATGTGTAAATACTAATCGGCGTAGAGCAATATGTCCAATGCAGAGGCTAGGCACTGCATTGGACAGAGTCACAAACTAAGGGGTTAGATGTTTCCTGCTTGGATCGCTGTAATAGCGATTGTGTAAACGATGTCATCAACCAAGGCGCCGCGTGACAAGTCATTCACTGGTTTGCGAATACCTTGCAACATAGGGCCAATACTGACCACATCCGCACTTCTTTGTACGGCTTTATAGGTTGTGTTCCCCGTATTCAAATCAGGGAAAATAAAGACAGTCGCTTTACCCGCTACTTTACTGTTCGGTGCTTTTTGCTTGGCGACTTTTTCCATGATCGCGGCATCGTACTGCAAAGGCCCGTCGATCAAAAGATCTGGACGTAGCTTCTGAGCAATGGCTGTCGCTTCACGTACTTTATCAACATCATTACCGCTGCCAGAACCGCCAGTACTGTAACTGATCATGGCGACTTTTGGTGTGATGCCAAATGCCGCAGCAGAGTCTGCACTTTGTATCGCAATTTCAGCAAGTTGCTCTGCAGTTGGATCCGGGTTAATGGCGCAATCACCGTATACCAACACTTGATCTGGTAAACACATAAAAAAGACAGATGACACTAAACTAGAGTTTGGTGATGTTTTGATTAATTGTAATGCAGGTCGGATAGTATTCGCTGTCGTGTTAATTGCACCAGAAACCAAGCCGTCAACATCGCCAACTTGTAACATCATTGTGCCTAAGACAACGTTATCGCCTAGATTTTCACGGGCAACAATGTCGGTTAAGCCACGACTTTTTCTCAGTTCAACCATTGGTGCGACATAACGATCGCGGACGCTATCAGGTTCAAGAATTTCAACATTACGATGTAGCTCGATACCATTATTTTGAGCAATACGTAGGATTTCTTCTTGGTTGCCTAATAAAGTACATCGCGCAATCCCACGTTCAGCACAAATGGAAGCAGCTTGAATGGTTCGAACATCTTCGCCTTCAGGCAAAATGATGCGCTTGTTTAAAGAGCGAGCCAATTCGATAATGCGGAACCTGAATGCAGGAGGTGAGAATTTACGCTCTTCTTGGTTCATTGCAAAAGAATTGATCCATTCGTGATCGATACAGCGGGCAATATGTTCTTTTACTGTTAATACTCGTTCTTTGTCATCAAGTGGGATTTCTTGGTTGAAAGACTGCATGTTGATGACCGTTTCCCAGCTGTTCGACTCTACGGAAAGAACAGGCAAGCCTTTGGCCATGGCTTTACCGCAAAGAGACATAAGTGCTTCGCTTGGTTGATAGTCGCCTGTTAGAACAAGGGCTGCAATTTTGATGTCGTTTAATGCGGCAATGGCGGTTGCCATGATGACATCGGTTCTATCGCCAGGAGTGAAAACCAAGACGCCAGGACGTAATGCTTCGAGAACATTCTCAACGCCACGAGCGCATAATGTATAAGATTGAACGCGGCGAGAATCGATTTCCCCTGCATTGATAATGCGTGCGTTAAGGAAGTCAGCAACATCTTTAACGCGTGGGTACGTAAGCTCTACAGCGGCAGGTATTTGACCTAATAAGCTAAAGTTACGTTTGAAAATAGGGCGCTGAGCAAATAAGTCCCCATAGGATTTTACGCCCAAAGAGCCAGGTGTGGTTTTATTTAGAATACAGCCAATAACGTCTGCAGCTTTAATTCCACCATAAGAACCTGCTGCAATCTCTACATGATGCTCTAATTCGTTAACGCGCATATCGTTTGGTGCCGTTACCAGCACTAAACCTGCATCCAGTGTTCTGGCAATAGCTTTGTTCAAGCGAGTTGCATATGGGTGACCAGCTATTTGTGCTAATCCTTCAACGATAACGGTAGAATCAGGTTCGACACTGGCCTGAAATCGACCAACAATTTCTTCCATTAACTCATCGATGTTGTCGTTGTACAGATAGCGTTCTGCTTCGTGTAAAGGAATGGGTTCAGCTGGTGTTAATGTAGAGCCTTGAGCAACCATTGCCGTAGATTTGTCTGGGCCTTTGTCGCCAGGTTGAGGTTGGGCAATAGGCTTAAAGAAACTGGCTTTTAATCCCTGTTGCTCTAATGCACGAACAAGTCCAACTGAAACAGAGGTTAGGCCGACGCCTGGGCCTGTAGGAACCGTCATAAGTACATTTATTGGCATATCTAATCCTAAAATAATCCGTTGATGTTAAATGTGTTAATAACCAGTGACTTATTAGTGTTGGATCAAGCTGATCGTATCAAGAGCAATCATAAGCTCTTCATTAGTCGGGATGATCCAAATGTTCACATGGCCACTTTGGTCGCTTATGTTTGACATTTCGCCACGAGGCGCTGAGCTATTCAGTGTCGTATCTATTTTTATGTTTAGCGCTTTAAGGTGTTGGCAAATAACTTGGCGTAGATAACTTGAGTTTTCGCCAATGCCACCAGTAAAGACTAAATGATCAATGCTTTCTAGCGTGGTGGCAACACTTGCTAAATGCTTTGCTGTGCGTGCTGCAAACATATCCAAAGCTAACTTTGCGCGCTGGTCACCAGACACCATTGCTTCTTCTAATGTTCTGCAATCATTCGATATTTCTGATACGCCAAGCAATCCGCTCTTGCTATTTAATATGCTAAGCGCTTCATCTGAGGAGATGTTTTCTGCTTGGCTAATAAAGGACAATAAGCTTGGGTCTAAACTGCCAGATCGTGTGCCCATCATCAAGCCTTCAAGAGGTGTAATTCCCATGCTTGTGTCAGAAGATTGACCTTTATCAATAGCGCAAACGCTAGCTCCGTTACCTAAGTGAGCAACAAGCACGCCTTGTTGATCGCTGGTTTTTGTGATTTTGCCTAAGTGTTGGCTAATGTAGCGGTAGCTTGTGCCGTGAAAGCCGTATTTACGGAAATGATGGTCACGGTAAAGGCTCATTGGAATCGGATATAAGTATTGTTCTTGTGCAAGTGTTTGGTGAAAAGCGGTATCAAACACAGCGATTTGCGGTAATCCAGGGAAAAGTTCAAACGCTACTTCAATCCCTTTTACGTGAGCTGGATTATGCAGAGGTGCAAATTTTGCGCAATCCCTAATCCCTTCTATTACTGTGTCATTAATTAGAGCTGACTCGGTGAAAGTTTCGCCGCCGTGAACCACACGATGACCAAGGCCAATTAGTGTATTTTCAATGGTTGGATTGTTGTTTAACCATTCTTTAATTTGTGTGACAGCGCTTTTGTGGCTGCCGTCAGGCAATGGAATTTCAAGCTTTTGGCCACCATGTTTAAAGGTTATTGTGCTTTCAGATGAGCCTAAGCGATCTGCAATGCCTTCTACTAAAGTGTTTTGTCCTGCGTTCGCTAAAATGGCAAATTTCAAAGATGAGCTGCCACAGTTAATTACCAAAATACTGTCTTTCATAAGTTATTCCTGAGTGACACGCAAAGACAAATCAATTGCTTGGACGTGTTTTGTGAGTGCGCCAATGGAAACGAAGTTAACGCCTGTATCGGCAACCTCTAAGAGTTGCTCTTTAGTCATGTTTCCTGACGCTTCAAATTTAACTTTTCCTTTATAAAGAGAAACCGCTGTGGCCATATCTTCGTAAGAAAAGTTATCGAGCATAATGATGTCTGCGCCTGCTTCAACAGCGAGAGCGACTTCATCTAATGATTCCGTTTCAATTTCAATGGTTTTTCCAGGGGCAATTTGTTGTGCCATTGCAACTGCATTGGCTATGGAGCCTGCCGCCATAATATGGTTTTCTTTAATCAAGAAAGCATCAAATAACCCCATTCGATGATTTTTGCCTCCGCCGACAGTAACTGCGTATTTTTGCGCTTGACGCATGCCTGGCAAAGTTTTTCGTGTGTCTAGAATAGTAAGTTGAGTGCGGCTAACGATGTTGCTGTATTCGCGGCTTATTGTCGCGGTGTAAGACAAGGTTTGTAAAAAGTTTAGGGCGGCTCGCTCACCTGTCAAAATCGTTCGGGCATTTCCAGACAAGGTTAAGAATGGTTGGTTTGGCTCTAAAAGATCACCTTCATTGTTGTGCCATGTCAGCGTGACCTTGCCTTTTAACTGGGCAAATACCTCGTCTACCCACGCTTTGCCACATAGTACTGCGTTTTCTCGGCTGATAACGGTTGCTGAAATGATTTGATCAATAGGAATAAGTTGAGCTGTGATATCGCCAGTACCTATGTCTTCTTCTAATGCAAAAGCAACTTGAGATGTGATGTGCTCAGTTAAAAGAGTATTTGCAAGGGCCATGTATTATCCTAATTTATAGATCAGTAAATCGATATTGTAGCTGGATATTCATAAAACGTCAGTGGCGTTCTTTTAGTATCCGTTGATTTATATGAATTTTATTCTACTTTAATGGCCATTTTTTGCATGTAGGCTATGCTTTACTGGCTCTGTTTTTTGATAGCTTTAAGAGAAGGCTTAACTTCCTTGCTATATTTATCATACAAATAGAGTAACATTCACTATGCTTATTAGGTTGATTTATATCATGAATGTTAGTGTTTGCCTTCATTTTTTCAACCACTGTGATAGCCTTTTTGTTGTCTTTTAGGGTGTTTTTTTTAAAATTGACAAAAATAAAAGCAGCGACTTCGTTGTAATCTTGTTGTTGGTGGCTAGGAGAATCATTGATTAGGTGTTAACCTTACGCCCAAATTAGAAGAGTCCTAGGTATAAAAAAGAGTTTAAAAGTGACTTTTTATACGGTATCTAAAGGGCGAGAGTGCGATAAAAGGCTCTTTAAGCTTCTGAATAAAATGAAGTTTTGAATTTTTGTGTGTGTTTAGTAAGACTATTTATACATAAAAACTTAATGTTGAGCTTGATGAACCAAGCTCAAATTGGAAGCGAGCCGACTAATTAAATTAGTAATCGATGCAATGGGAAAAAAATAAAAACAACAATAGTGACCATTGGAATAGATAAAACGACACTTTAAAACTTGATGAAGAAATAGTGTGTCGTTTTATCTTAGGTCGGTTTGAGTTGTTATGCTTGCATAGCAATCCTACTGGCTCGTTTAAGTTAATCTCTAAGGCTAAAATACTCATAAAAGCCCTTGGATGATTAAGTATCTGTTCTAATAGCGGGAGTTATTAACACGATGACTGAGCAGCATATTCTCGAAGACATTGATCCAATTGAAACCAAAGAGTGGGTCGATGCGCTTGAGTCTGTCCTTCGCGAAGAAGGTCCTGATCGCGCGCAATACATCTTAGATCGTTTGTCGAATGAAGCCACTAAAGCTGGTACATCTATGCCGTCGTCTATTACGACGCCATACCGAAATACAATTGCTCCTGAAAACGAGAAGCAATTGCCGGGTGATGTATTTATGGAACGTCGTATTCGTTCTATCATTCGTTGGAATGCATTGGCTATGGTAATGAAAGCAAACCGTGTTGATTCAACACTTGGTGGCCACATTACAAGCTTCTCTTCTGCGGCAACGCTTTATGATATCGGTTTTAACCACTTTTTCCGTGGTAATGACGGTAAACAAGAAGCTGATATGGTCTTTTTCCAAGGTCATATTTCTCCAGGTATCTATGCTCGTTCTTACATTGAAGGTCGTTTGACTGATGAGCAGCTTGACAACTTCCGTCGTGAAGTAGATGGCAAAGGTATTTCTTCTTATCCACATCCTTGGTTGATGCCTGATTACTGGCAATTCCCAACCGTTTCTATGGGGCTTGGTCCATTACAAGCTATTTATCAAGCGCATGTGATGAAGTATCAACATAGCCGTGGTTTGATTGATCAAGGCGACCGTAAGGTTTGGGCGTTCCTAGGTGATGGTGAGTGTGATGAGCCAGAATCTTTAGGTGCGATCGCGCTTGCTGGCCGTGAAAAACTGGACAACTTGATTTTCGTTATCAACTGTAACCTTCAGCGTCTTGATGGTCCAGTACGTGGTAATGCGAAAATTGTACAAGAGTTGGAAGGCGTTTTCCGTGGCGCTGGTTGGAACGTTGTTAAGTGTCTATGGGGCCGTCACTGGGATCCACTATTTGAAAAAGACACAAAAGGTTTGCTTGTTAAACGTATGAATGAAGTGTGCGATGGCGAACTTCAGAACTACAAAGCAAACGGTGGTGCTTATACTCGTGAGCATTTCTTTGGTAAATATCCAGAGTTACTAGAAATGGTCAAAGACATGACTGATGATGAGATTATGAATCTTAATCGTGGTGGTCATGATCCATACAAAGTGTATGCAGCGTATGCTGAAGCGACTTCTCACAAAGGTCAACCGACTGTTGTCTTGGCGCAAACCGTTAAAGGCTACGGTATGTTTAAAGCGGCTGAAGCGCAGAATACGGCTCACCAAACTAAGAAACTGGATGAAGAGTCTTTGGCTCAATTCCGTGACAAGTTTGGTATTCCAATCAGTGATGAAGAGCTGAAAGATCTGCCATATTACAAGCCAGCTGAAGACAGCCCTGAAATGCAATATTTGCGCTCACGTCGTAAAGAGTTGCATGGCGACTTCCCAACACGTCGTCGTGATTGTGAAGCGCTTGAAGTGCCTTCTCTAGAAGCGTTTAAAGCTCAAATAGCGGGCACGAAAGGTCGTGAGATTTCTACTACTATGGCGTTTGTGCGTGCACTTAATGTCATGGTTAAAGATAAGAAAATTGGTGAACGTGTTGTTCCAATTCTTGCAGATGAAGCGCGTACTTTCGGTATGGAAGGTATGTTCCGTCAGCTAGGTATTTACAGCACTGAAGGTCAGCGTTACACGCCACATGATCACACTCAAGTAATGTTTTACAAAGAGTCTCAAGATGGTCAAATTCTACAGGAAGGTATTAACGAAGCTGGTGCGTTCTCTTCGTGGTTAGCGTTAGCAACTTCTTATAGTAACAGTAATCTTCCAATGATTCCTGTTTACATTTATTACTCAATGTTCGGTTTCCAACGTATTGGTGACTTGGCTTGGGCGGCAGGTGACTCTCAGGCTCGTGGTTTCTTGATTGGTGCAACAGCTGGTCGTACTACACTTAACGGTGAAGGCCTGCAGCACGAAGATGGTCACTCTCACATATTGTCTGGCACAATCCCTAACTGTGTTTCTTATGATCCTACTTACTCTTACGAAGTGGCTGTTATTGTTCAAGATGGCTTGCGTCGTATGTATCAGGACAAAGAGAGTGTTTTCTATTACTTAACAGTAATGAATGAAAACTATGCTCACGAAGATATGCCTGAAGGTGTTGAAGACGGTATATTGAAAGGTATGTATAAGCTGAAATCTCATACTAAGAAAACGAATAAGAAACAAGTTCAATTGCTTGGTTCTGGCGTTATTCTTCGTGAAGTTGAAGCGGCTGCAGAGATCCTATTCAATGACTATGGTGTGAACTCTGATATTTGGAGTGTGACTTCTTTCAATGAATTGCGTCGTGAAGGTCTTGATGCAAGTCGTTGGAGCATGCTGCACCCAGAAGAAGAAGCTCGTCCATCTTACGTTGAGTCTTGCTTGAACGATAAAGGGCCAGTAATTGCCTCTACTGACCATGTTAAATTGTTCGCAGATCAAATTCGTCCATTCATTAAAGGTACATATAATGTACTTGGTACGGATGGTTTTGGCCGCAGTGATACTCGTGCTCAACTACGTCATTTCTTTGAGATTAACCGTTATTGGGTTGTTGTTTCAGCATTGAATGCGCTTGCGAAAGACGGTGTGATTGAAGCATCTGTTGTCAGCGGAGCGATTGCTAAATTTGGTTTAGATCCAGAGAAACCAAATCCAGTAACTTGCTAATTGCTTAACAAGCTAGGCATCTGGCTTGAGTGAAACTCAAGCCAGATATGTTTTAAAGTTTGATGCGTCTATACGACAAAGGAGATTTCTGTGAGTACTGAAATCATTCGAGTACCGGATATTGGCGGTGCGACTGATGTCGAAGTTATCGAGATCAGTGTTCAGGTTGGCGATATTGTTGAAGTTGACCAATCTATTATTGTATTAGAAACAGACAAAGCCTCTATGGATGTTCCATCTTCTATGGCAGGTAAAGTAACAAGTATTTCCGTTAAAGAAGGCGATAAAGTCTCTGAAGGTGATGAAGTTCTTGTTATAGAAATTGAAGGCGCTGCTGCAGCACCTGAAGTAAAAGCTGAAGCGCCAGTCGCTGCGGCTGCACCAGTTTCTGCTCCTTCTGTTTCCTCTGAAAACAAAGTGACTGTGCCAGATATCGGTGGCGCAACTGATGTTGAGGTCATTGAAATTTGCGTTGCTGAAGGTGATACGGTTGAAGAGGGTGACTCTATTATCGTATTAGAGACAGACAAAGCCTCTATGGATATTCCTTCTCCTTTCTCAGGTAAGGTTGGAAGTATCTCTATTAAAGTGGGTGATACTGTCTCTGAAGGTGCGGATATTTTAGTGATTCTTGGTGAGTCAAGCGGTTCAGTAGAGGTAGCGGAAATACCTCAAGCGGCAGCACCTGCTCCAGTAGCGGCTGTTTCTGGCGGTGTTGAAACCGTTAATGTTCCTGATATTGGCGGCGCTGAAGGTGTTGAAGTTATTGAAGTGGCGGTTGCTGCTGGCGATAAAGTTTCAGAAGGTGATTCCATCATCGTGCTTGAAACAGATAAAGCTTCTATGGAAATTCCTGCACCTAAATCAGGAACGGTTAAATCTGTTTCTATTAAGGTGGGTGATAAAGTTTCTGAAGGGCATGCTGTACTTGAACTGGAAGTTGAAGGTGGCTCTGCACCAGCGGCAGCACCTGTTGCTGAGAAAGCGGCTCCTGTAGCAGCTCCAGCTCCTGCAAAAGCGGCACCTGTAGCGACAGCAGATCAATCAGCGGTGCTTTCATCGCCATCAACGAAAGTGCATGCTGGACCAGCGGTTCGTATGCTTGCTCGTGAATTGGGTGTAGATTTATCGCTTGTTCGTCCTACTGGCCCTCGTGGTCGTATTACCAAAGAAGACTTGCACGCCTACGTGAAAGCGGCAGTTCAAAAAGCAACGTCGACACCAGCTGGTGTGGCAGGCGGTGCTGGTTTGCCAACGGTTCCTGATCAAGACTTTAGCAAGTTTGGTGAAGTTGAAGTTGTTAAGATGTCTAAGATACAGCGTCTAACTGCTCAAAACATGGTTCGCAACTCTCTTGTTGTGCCTCAGGTTACGCAGTTTGATAAAGCTGATATCACAGACCTTGAAGCGTTCCGTAAAGGGTTGAAGGGAGAAATGGAGAAGCAGGGTATCAAAATGACGCCTCTACCATTCCTTATTAAAGCGGTTGCTCAAGCAATGGTGGCGAACCCAAGTTTCAACGTATCTTTAATGGCAGACGGCGAATCTTACGTTCAGAAGCAGTATGTACATATTGGTATCGCGGTGGATTCTCCTGCAGGTCTTGTTGTTCCTGTGTTGCGTGATGTTGATAAGAAATCTGTTGTTCAAATTGCAAAAGAAGCAAATGAACTGATCAAGAAAGCGCTTGATAAGCAGCTTAAACCTGCAGATATGCAAGGTGGTTGTTTTACAATTTCTAGTTTAGGCGCAATTGGCGGTACTGGATTTACTCCAATCGTTAACTGTCCTGAAGTGGGTATTCTTGGTGTTTCTAAAGCAGACATCGAGCCTCGCTGGAATGGTAAAGAATTTGAGCCTCGCACGATGTTGCCGCTATGTTTGTCTTATGACCATAGAGCAATAAATGGTGGTGATGCTGGTCGCTTCATGACATTCTTAAATGCAGCATTAAGTGATTTACGTCGTTTGACGCTTTAATCTTAATTTCTTGCATTAAAAAAGGCCGCTTATAGCGGCCTTTTTTTGTTGTTAATACACTGGGAAGTTTTTAAATAACTCGACTTTTGGTTTCTCTGCTTTCGAAGGAGTAATCTAAAAGAAGATTGTATTTATAAATAATTCAGTCATGTTTGATAAGGTAATACTCACTAAAAAACTACCTTTCTAAGTCATCTACAGCGTGCATAAGGGCGGACTTCCTTGAATCGCAAAATGCATTGTGAGGTAGTCGTTTTAGCACGCCGAGCTTTTCTAGTCGCTCTGTAGTTTGACCATTGGGGCTGAATATATACACGGCGCAATCGGCTTCAATGGCGTCTTTTATCGCGTTCTCTAATGCAAGGCTAATGGTTAAATCCATCATAGGAACTGCGCTTAGATCGAGAACAACGGCTTTGTAGTTATGTATGCGATTGTGATGCTTAGCAATGGCTTTACTGGCACCAAAAATCATTGGGCCAGAAAGATAGAATAATAAAACTTGGCCATCGGCTTTATCTAATAACTCTTTTTCATCATCAGAGAGTAAAATGTCGTCATCCGCATCGCTGATGGCTTTTACGTTGCCGGATTGTAATCGACTTAGCTTTTCAATGGTCATAATGTTGGCGATAAAAACGCCGATGCCAACGGCCACCATCAAATCAACAAATACGGTCAATGCCATAACGCCATACATAATGATGGTTGGAGATAAGGCCACCTTGTGGGCGCGTTTTAGGAAGCTCCAATCCAGAATGTTAATGCCAACATAAAGTGCAATACCAGCTAGCACCGCCATTGGGATTGGGCTAATAAGTTGTGATGCACCCAGCACAACGAGTAATAAAATAAACGCACGTGCAATGCCTGCTAATGGAGATTTACCGCCAGATTGAATATTCACCACGGTTCCCATGGTTGCGCCAGCGCCAGGTAATCCGCCGAGTAAGCCAGAGGTCAGATTTGCGACACCTTGACCGATTAATTCACGGTTAGAATCGTGTTCTTTGCGGGTTAGGCTGTCTGCGATCACTGCGGTTAAAAGGGTGTCAATGCAACCTAATGTGCCAAGTACCAAACCATTGATTATCATTTCTATTACAACGTCGATCTGGAAGTTAGGCCAGTGAATGGAAGGCAGACCTGATGGAATTAAACCAATTCTACGTACGCCTTCGTCACTGAATAAAATAACAGAGACAAGAGTGATTGCGACCAAAGCGACGAGTTGAGGTGGAACGTATTTTCTCCATTGTTTTGGTAGATAAAACAAAACCGCAAGAGTGGATAAGCCTAAAAACAGCTCAGAAAAATGCAGGTTCATGACTAAGTCTGGAATAGCGCTGATAGTGCCAATTACACCACCAGCAGGGGAAGGGTGACCTAGAAATGGTGCTAATTGTAGAATAATAAGAATGACACCAATGCCTGACATGAACCCAGAAATCACGCTATACGGCATTAGAGTTATGTATTTTCCTAATTTCAAATAACCCAGAGTGATTTGAAAGAGTCCAGCAATCATCACCACGGTAAATGCCATGGCTAAACCGTTTTCTGGGCTGCTTGCCATCATGCTCGTCAAAACCGCTGTCATGATTACGGTCATCGGGCCGGTTGGTTCTGAGATTAAACTGGTTGAGCCGCCAAATAGTGCTGCGAAAAAGCCAACTAAAATAGCACCCCATAATCCAGCTTCAGCACCTGCACCAGAGGCGACACCAAATGCCAAAGCAAGAGGAAGAGAGACAATGGCTGTTGTTGCGCCACCGAATAGGTCGCCAACAAAGTCCCAGTCTTTAAAGCGAGAAAAATCAATGATCATTATAGGTTACCTGTTTATCTATATTCATAAGGCTTTATATAAAGTGTACATGACTTATTGATACTTACAAAAGAGCCCGCATCTGCGGGCTCTTTTACTCAGTTGGACGTATCTAAACTGAGTTTATTCTGCTGTTGTATCTGAACTGCTTTCTGGTGCTTTGTCTTCGCGAGACAGTCTTGGATCATTTTTCACTCGGCCAGAGGTTGCTCGACGGCGAGAAGTAGACGCTTTGCGCTTTTCTTCTTGCTCTAATCGAAGTTTTTCTTGCTGGGCTAAAATGGCCGCTGGTAATTCAACGGGTGCTTTTGTTTCAGTAACAGGTTGGGCAGCAGGTTTGCCGCGACCTCGTCGAGGTGTACGACCTGTTGGTTTTGGTTGCTCAGCTTTTGTTCCTGTCGCCTCTGCGTCTTTACTAGGTGTTGTCTCTGTTTCTACCTTGGTTTCTTCGGTTGTTGCTTCAAGAGCGGATGGCTCAACAGCAACCTCTTTAGAAACTGGGATTTCTTCAACAGTAGGTTTCGCTTTAGCAACAGACTTTGCTTGAAGTGCAGGCTCTGCTTTTTCAATTGGCGTTGCTTCAACCTCTGGTATTGACTCAGCTTTGTTGTCTTCCGTTGCTACTGCTTTAGGTTTCTCTGCAGTGGCCAGTGTTTCTTTAGCTGCTGGTTTACCTTCAGTAGTTGGTTTTTCATCAGTCGCTGTAGGTGCTTCAGTAGCTTCTTTTTTCGCAGAGGCTTCACTGATTTGTGCTTTTACAGATACTTTTGGTTTCACCGCTTTTTCTTGAGGTGTCTCCGTTTTTTCTTCGACCGCTTTCTCTTCGGTAAGCTTTGGCGTATCTTCTGTTTTTTCTACAGTGTCAGCGGCTGATTCTTTCGTTTCAACAGTTGGTGCTGACGTTTTTTCTTCTGTAGAAGGTACGTCCTGTTGTGTCGCTTCGTTATTACTCTCAATTGTATCTTGTTGAGGGCGGCGAGGGCGACGAGAGCGGCGGGAACGACGTTGTGGTTCATCATTACCGTCAGTGCTTTCAGTCATTGCTTCTTTGGCCGCTTCTAATAAAGCAGCATCTTCCTGCTCTTGAAGTTTACTGGCTTCTAGAGCTTCGTCTTTTAGTTTGCCATTGCGACGGCGGTTATCATTGCGATCGCGCTTGCGTTCTTTGACTTCAGGTACTTCTTTTGGTTGCTGACGAGGAGCTTTTACAGCGGCTTCTTGTTTTTCACCTTTGTTGTCCTGATTGTTGCGATTGTTATTGCGACGGTTATTATTTTTCGCATTAGGATTATTTGAAGTTGCTTCTGCCTGTTCACGACGAGATTGGCGAGTAGAGCGGTTATTTGGGCTCTTCTTCTCTGTTATTTCTTCACGCTCAGCTGTTTGGTGCTTGGTGTTGCGTTTGTTACGGCTTGGGCGACTTTTGTTGCTTGTGGTTTGGCCCTTTTGCTCTGTGTTTGTATTGCTTCCTTTATCAGGGGTGCTCTTTGTTGTTTTAGTCTTGTTTTTAGGTTTGGTAGTAACCGGTTGAGGTTCACCAAATAGTGCTGTGATGATGCGAGCTAAAATACCAGGTTTGTTTGACTTTTTGTCTTTTGTGATTGGCTTACTTGTCACTGCTGCAGGGGTTACGGCGTGAGCAGGTGCTGGCGCTTTAGGAGCAATACTTGTTACCGCCGCTTGAGGGCGTACGGTTTCGCTTGTTTGGCGAGGTTCGTAAGGTGGTTGTTCAGGAGCTTCTACAAGTGTGTAGCTGTTTTCATTTTGTGTAATAACTGTGCTGTCATCACGAATGCGCTCTACTTCAAAATGAGGTGTTTCCATGTGTGGATTAGGCACAAGAATAATATGAACGCTATTACGTTTTTCGATTTTTGCAATGTTAGTGCGTTTCTCGTTTAGCAAGAAAGTGGCAACGGAAACAGGCAATACGGCACGAATTTGAGAGGTACGCTCTTTTGAGCATTCTTCTTCAATTAAGCGAAGTACTGACAGGGCTAGAGATTCAACGTCACGGATAAAGCCTTGGCCATTACAGCGAGGGCAAACGATACCGCTTGTTTCTCCTAGTGAAGGGCGAAGACGTTGGCGCGACATTTCAAGTAGGCCGAATCGAGAAATTCGACCAATTTGGACACGAGCTCTGTCGGCTTCAAGCGCATTTTTCATGCGATTTTCAACTTCTTTTTGGTTGCGTACAGGCGTCATATCAATGAAGTCAATGACAACCAAGCCACCAATATCTCGCAAGCGTAGTTGACGAGCAATTTCGTCTGCTGCTTCTAGGTTTGTTTGTAATGCGGTTTCTTCTATGTCTCCACCTTTGGTTGCGCGAGCGGAGTTGATATCGATAGAAACCAAAGCTTCCGTTGGGTCAATAACGATTGAGCCACCTGAAGGCAAACGTACTTCACGTTGGAATGCTGTTTCGATTTGACTTTCAATTTGGAAACGATTGAAAAGAGGTGTGGTGTCTGTGTACATTTTGATGCGAGATTTGAAATGCGGCATAACCTGCATAACAAAATTAATGGCGTCTTGGTATGCGCCTTTTTCATCAATAAGTACTTCGCCAATATCTTCACGAAGGTAGTCGCGAATAGCGCGAATAACGATGTTACTTTCTTGATAAATTAGGAAAGGAGCCGGTTTTTCTGATGCAGCTTTGGTGATTGAGCTCCAAAGTGTATCAAGGTAATCCAAATCCCATTGAAGCTCTTCTGTAGAGCGTCCAACACCCGCTGTACGGACAATTAAACCACCGTTTTCTGGAGTGTTTAGCCCTGACATGGCTTCTTTAAGTTGTGATCTTTCATCGCCATCGATACGGCGAGAAATGCCACCAGCACGTGGGTTGTTTGGCATTAATACCAAATAACGACCCGCTAGGCTGACAAAAGTCGTCAGTGCTGCACCTTTATTACCACGTTCTTCTTTATCTACTTGAACAATAACTTCTTGGCCTTCGCTTAATACATCTTTGATGTTTACGCGGCCTTCGTTATTGGACTTTTTAGAGAAGTAAGTTTTGGAAATTTCTTTTAAAGGAAGGAAACCGTGACGTTCTGCGCCGAAATCGACGAAAGCGGCTTCTAAACTCGGCTCAATGCGAGTGATACGGCCTTTGTAGATGTTGGATTTTTTCTGTTCGCGAGAACCGGATTCGATGTCTAGATCATATAGACGTTGACCGTCTACAAGAGCGACGCGCAACTCTTCTTGTTGAGTTGCATTTATTAGCATTCTAATCATTGTATGTGTGAACTCTGTTAGCGCAGATGCGAAAAGAGTCGTAGCAGTGATAGGCAACCATTAATCAATCTGACTCAGTTGAGTAAATCATTCAGTTTTTTGCAGGAAGAAGTACGCTGTCCGTTTTTGTTTTTAAACGTTTTTGTGCGGTCACTGCATTTATAAATACTAAATAGTCTTTTAACCGGTCTCGTTTTTTTGCTTTTGTAAGAAACAACGCGAACGCGTGGATCAGCAATATAATGAGAATTCCTTCCACTGAGACGGATTTTTCCGAATCATGCGGTTTAATTATTTAAGATTAACCGTTACAGAGGTAAGATAGAGGCCAAAGTGTCGCTTCGGCAATGTATTCATTCTTGCATCTTATCTTCGAGGTGTTTTGTTGCCTCTTACCCTTTGCGAAGATCAATATAACAGTAAAAACTAAGTGCTTCAATTATAAAGGAAACCAATCTTTCGTTATGTCGGATTCAGTACAAAATTTAACAGAGCGTCCCGCTGTTCGCTACGTCACCATCGATGAGAACAACGATGGGCAGCGTATAGACAATTTCTTGGTGACGTTTTTGAAAGGCGTGCCGAAAGGTAAAATTTATAATTTGCTGAGAAAGGGGGAGATACGAGTTAATAAAAAGCGTACTAAGCCTGATTATCGCCTGCAAATTGAAGATATTGTGCGTATTGCGCCGATTGTTATAGCGCCAGAATCGGAAAAGCCAACTTTGCCTGAACGCCTAAAAAACGATATTGAATCTCGTATTGTCTACGAAGACAAGGGCTTGATTGTTGTTAACAAGCCTTCTGGTTTGGCAGTCCATGGTGGAAGTGGTTTGAGCTTTGGGCTTGTGGAAGTGATTCGACAAATGCGCCCACAAGAAAAATTCATTGAACTAGTGCATCGATTAGACAGAGATACGTCTGGTTTGATTATGATCGCAAAAAAACGCGCGGTTCTAAAAGAATTGCATACCGCATTACGTGAAAAAGAAGGTGTGCAAAAAACATATCTGGCTTTAGTGTACGGGAGTTGGCCAAAGCGTAAGCTTCAGGTGAACGCGCCACTATTAAAGAACGAGCTAAAATCAGGCGAACGTATTGTTAAAGTGCATACTGATGGCAAAGACAGTCTAACTCGATTTAAATTGGTGCGACAGTTTGAAGGTTACAGTTTAGTGGAGTGTGAGCCAGTGACAGGGCGTACTCATCAAATCCGAGTTCATACATTACATGCGGGCTACCCAATCGTGGGTGATGATAAATATTCACCAACGGAGTCGTTGAAGGAAGCCAAAGCCATTGGCTTCAAGCGTCTTTGTTTGCACGCGACTCGTTTGGATATAGTGCTAAATGGCGAGCGTATGTTATTCGAAGCACCGCTCGATAGAGAGTGGCAAGATTTAATGAATAATCAATTAGTTTCCGCCTTTCCTTAAATACCATCGCGTTATTCTTTAATACCTAAAAGACCTGCTTTGCCGGTCTTTTTTTATGTGAGGGTAGTTTTTAAAGTGTCGGTGAGCAAAATGCCACGATTTTTTATGATGTGGGTCATCTTTTGTTATTTCTGGATCACGTACTATAAGTATTGCTTCTAGTTTATTTGGAGCACCTTAAAGTAGGTATTAGAAGGATTTGCCATGAAAACCTCAGATATTCGCCTCGTTCCTGGGCTCATTTCTATTGTTACAATCTTGTTCATTTGGTTTGCTGTGCCTGTTCCTGATGGTGTGACAATAAATGCTTGGCATTTATTGGCTCTGTTTATCGGAACTGTCGTCGCCATTATTGGTAAGGCCATGCCGATTGGTGCTATTGCCATTTTAGCCATAACGCTTGTCGCATTCACTGGCGTAACCAATGACAACCCATCTGGAGCGATAAAAGATGCTTTAAGTGGTTTTTCCAATTCTCTTATTTGGTTGATTGGTGTTGCCATTATTATCTCTAGAGGTTTAGTTAAAACAGGCCTGGGAAACCGAGTCGGCTATTACTTCATTACCTTGTTCGGTAAGAAAACCATAGGGATTGGCTATGCGTTGGCTTTATCTGAGTTGGTCATTGCGCCAGTGACACCGAGCAATACGGCACGCGGTGGCGGTATTATTCATCCCATTATGAAATCCATTGCTACAAGTTTTGGCTCTTCTCCAGAGGAAGGGACATCTCGAAAAATTGGGCATTATCTTGCATTGGTGAGCTATCACATCAACCCGATTACTTCAGCCATGTTTATTACGGCCACAGCGCCGAACCCTTTGGTTGTAAAATTGATTGCCGATGCCACAGGCGCAAACATCAGTATCACTTGGGGAACATGGGCGCTGGCCGCTTTATTGCCCGGTTTGCTTTGTATCGCTTTGGTGCCTTTGGTTGTGTATGCGATTTACCCACCGGAAATTAAAAGTACACCAGATGCAAAAGATTACGCCTCATCTAAACTGGCCGAAATGGGACCTATGTCTTATGGCGAGAAAATCATGGTCGGTGTGTTTTCCTTATTGTTGATACTTTGGGCTGGCGTACCCGCTATGTTATTTGGTTCTGATTACGCGGTGAACACAACCGCTGTGGCGTTTTTAGGGTTGTCTATTTTACTCATAACAGGTGTTTTGAGTTGGGACGATGTACTCAAGGAAAAGTCCGCTTGGGACACTGTGGTTTGGTTCTCTGCCTTAGTAATGATGGCGACTTTTCTGAATAAACTCGGATTAGTTGGTTGGTTTTCATCTGTTGTAGAAAGCAATATTGCGCATTTTGGCTTTGATTGGGGCGTGTCTGTGGTGATTCTCGTCGCAGTGTATTTCTACGCCCATTACTTCTTTGCTAGTACGACGGCTCATATTACTGCCATGTTTGCAGCTTTCTATGCCGCAGGTTTGGCACTTGGCGCGCCGCCTCTATATTTAGGGTTATTGTTAGCTGGTGCCTCTTCTCTAATGATGTCTCTCACTCATTACGCCACTGGAACGTCACCAATTGTATTTGGTTCAGGTTATGTTTCAATGGAAAATTGGTGGACAATGGGTTTTATCATGAGTGTCGTTAACTTACTCGTTTGGGGTGTTGTTGGTGGGCTTTGGTGGAAAGTGTTGGGTTATTGGTAAGAATCTGTGTCCGCTTGTAATATGTGATTCTTAATAAAAGCAGGAGTGTCTGGGCGTTTCGTTATATCATTGTGCTTTCATTTCAATATAGATAAAGCTTCGCCTAATGACGCAAGATCGATTTAATTTTGTTGCTATTCGCCGCCAGTTTGATTTTCGTGGCATAGAAATGGGCCGTTGGGTGACACCTGAAGAAAGAGATCGTGCGGCGGTCAATTTCCACCAAGCTTTGCATGACTTAATGGATGCTTTGCAAGGTCCTGAACATCTTATTTCTCTACGAGGCACGCTTGGACTTCAGTTTGGAAAAGGTGGACAACGCGGTGTGGCGGCGCATTATATGCCAGCGACTCGACAACTGGCCTTGGCTAAAAATGCCGGAGCAGGGAGCTTGGCGCACGAATGGTTCCACGCTTTTGATCATTACATGGGCGATAAAATGTTTTACTTCGCTTCATCCTCCAGCTTTGCGTCCAATAACTGGCTGCAAGAACCCGATTCAAGCAATATCAAATCTCACCCGCTCAACACGCTTTTGGCTGACAGCTTCAAAAGCATCCTACTCAGTCCAGATGGAAACGACACTAGCGAACTTTTTCAAGCGTCTAAACACATCGATGAAAAACACAATATTTTCTACTACTCCAAACCTGAAGAAATGTGCGCTCGCGCGTTTGAAGCGTTTATAGAAGACACCAAGCCAGCGAGTCGATTTCTCGTCAAAGGCAGCAAATACTCAGAAGAGGCCAAGGCTGGACTTTATCCGCAAGGACAGCAGCGGGAAGCTATTAACCAAGCGTTTAGAGATTATTTCGGCTTGCTTGGTGGGGCTTTGGCTAGAGAAGTGGGCTAAAGCTGTTTAAGCTTCCGTAACGTAGTGGTTTATTAAGTTGCTTTACCCTAGCTTTATCCATTCCCAAAATTTCGCTTCATTTTAGGGTTAAAAATCGAAATCCTACCTTTTCAAAATTTCATGGATAGCGGGTAGTGGACGAGTTGGCCATAAGGCTTATCGCTTTTAGGGGTAAATAATGGTCTTCTTCAAGGTTGCTTAGGTATTTTTGACTATCTATATATCACTAAAGTCTATTCACCTTAGTTTTTATAACTTAAAAGCATGTTATAGTTTGTGGATACACACTCCTTACAATAGAGATGAGGGTTTATGACTGAGGAAAGGTTAACTCACTTAAAGCAGCTTGAAGCGGAAAGTATTCATATTATTCGTGAAGTTGCAGCCGAATTTGATAATCCGGTAATGCTGTATTCTATCGGTAAAGATTCTGCGGTTATGTTGCATCTTGCGATGAAAGCATTTTATCCAGGCAAACCGCCATTCCCTTTGATGCACGTTGATACTACGTGGAAGTTCAAGGAAATGATCACTTTCCGTGATGAGTTGGTGGCGAAGTTAGGTTTAGAGCTTATCGTACATAAGAACCAAGAAGGTATTGACCAAGGTATCGGTCCATTTACGCACGGCAGTTCTAAGCATACAGATGTCATGAAGACTCAAGGCCTCAAGCAAGCATTAGACAAATACGGTTTTGATGCGGCATTTGGTGGCGCACGTCGTGACGAAGAAAAATCTCGTGCCAAAGAGCGCGTGTATTCTTTCCGTGATAAGCAACATCGTTGGGACCCTAAAAACCAACGCCCAGAGCTTTGGAATATCTACAACGGTAAAGTTAACAAAGGCGAGAGCATCCGTGTTTTCCCATTGTCTAACTGGACGGAATTGGATATTTGGCAATACATCTATTTAGAGAGCATTCCAATTGTGCCTCTTTACTTCTCTGCAAAACGCCCTGTTGTTGAACGTGATGGTACTTTGATCATGGTTGATGATGAGCGTATGCCGCTAAATGGTGAAACACCTGAAATGAAGTCGGTTCGTTTCCGTACTTTAGGTTGTTACCCACTTACTGGTGCTGTGGAATCTGAAGCGGCGACCTTGCCTGAGATCATTCAAGAAATGCTTTTGACGACCAGTTCAGAGCGTGAAGGCCGAATGATTGACCATGACTCTTCCGGTTCAATGGAAGAGAAGAAGAAACAAGGCTACTTCTAGGCTTGAAGTGAAGTCGGTTTGAGCAAAGATAGTTTGGAGTAAAGAATGTCTCACCAGTCAGAATTGATAAGCCAAGACATACTTGGTTATTTGAAACAACATGAAGAAAAAGATCTACTGCGCCTTCTTACTTGTGGCAACGTAGACGATGGTAAAAGTACGCTAATTGGCCGTTTATTGCATGATTCTAAGTTGATTTATGAAGATCATTTAGATGCGGTAAAGCGTGACAGTAAAAAATCCGGAACACAAGGCGAAGAGATTGATTTGGCTTTGTTGGTGGATGGTTTGCAAGCGGAGCGCGAGCAGGGCATTACCATTGATGTGGCTTACCGTTATTTCTCTACTGAAAAACGTAAGTTCATCATCGCGGACACTCCGGGGCACGAACAATACACTCGTAACATGGCAACGGGCGCATCTACATGTGACCTTGCGATTATCTTGATTGATGCGCGTTATGGTGTGCAAACGCAAACACGCCGCCATTCTTATATCGCTGCCTTGCTGGGTATTAAGCATATTGTGGTTGCGATAAATAAGATGGATTTGGTGGATTTCTCTGAAGCCAAACATGAAGAGATCAAAGCGGATTACCTTGCCTTTGTTGATCAGCTTGGTAACCGAAAACCAGAAGATATTCAATTTATCCCAATGTCGGCTTTGAAAGGCGATAACGTGGTAAATCCATCTGAAAGCATGTCTTGGTACAAAGGTTTGCCTTTGATGGGCATGTTGGAGTCGGTTCAAATCAATCGCGATGTGAAGCGTGATTCATTCCGTCTTCCTGTTCAGTATGTAAACCGTCCAAACCTAGATTTTCGCGGTTTCTCTGGCACCATCGCAGCAGGTGTTGTGAAACCGGGTGATGAAATTGTTGCTTTGCCTTCTGGTAAGAAGTCCAAAGTGGCGGAAATCGTTACGTACGATGGTAACTTGGCTTCTGCAAAAGCAGGTCAGGCGGTGACGATTACATTGGAAGATGAAATCGACATCAGTCGTGGTGATATGTTGTCTCACCCAAATCAAGAGCCGCTGATTGCGTCAACATTGCGTGCTTCTGTGGTTTGGATGGCAGATCAGGCGTTAGTTCCTGGCAAGCTTTATGACTTTAAACTAGGCACACAAACTGTTCCGGGCAAAGTGCATCACTTTAACCACCGAGTAGATGTGAATACGTTAGAGAAAAGCGACATCGATTCGCTTGAGCTTAACGGTATTGGCGATTGTGTGATTCAATTTGATGCGCCTGTTGCGTTTGACGAATACCAAAACAGTCGTTTGACGGGTGCGTTGGTTATTATCGACCGCCTGACTAACGTCACCGTTGGTGCTGGCATGGTAGAAGAAGCCATTGCTGAATTGGATGCTGACTCTGTTGTGAGCGCAGAAGATCGCGCGGCACGCCTTGGACAAAAGCCTGCTGTGATTGCATTGTCTGCGGACGTATTGGCGAAAGCGGATGCGGTAGAGCGCTTATTGTTACGTCAAGGTATTGTTGCCTTGGTAAAGGCGGACGCGACAGCACAAGAATCTGCTTTGATTCGTCAAACAGGTGTTGCTTTCTTGATAGCAGATGCTGCAATTGCGGATTCTGAAATTACAGAAACCTCTGTTGATGATGTGGTTGATCTGATTATTGAAAGTGTGCGTCTATAGCATTTCTATAATCAGCGATTGATTCTTGAATCTAAAAAAGCCAGCAGTTTGCTGGCTTTTTTTGTATTTAAGGATGGTTATATTTACATGTTTGTTAGTGTGGAATGGGTCTGTCAGCGTCAATGCGTTTTTCGATTTTATGTTGATCTTCGTTCATCCCCAGTTTCCAGTAACTTGAAAGGTATAGGGCTTCTTTGCTTACTTTCTTTTCGATTTTTAAGAATGGGCGTAATGCTCTCATGCTATTAAATTCACATGCAGCCCACACCGCAACCTCTCCATTGAGCCAGTCTAAGGATTGAATGGCTTCTAAAAGGGCGTTTGGGTTTTGTCCGGGTGTTGGGTTGATGATCCATTTCAAGGTGACGTCAGTTGGATGTTCTATCGTTTGAATGTCTTCTTCACTGACCACTTCTATCACCGCATAGCCTTTTGCATCGCTGGGAAGTTCTGCAAGGTTGACGCTGATGGCTGGTAGTGCTGTCATGTCGCCAACCACTAAATACCAATCAGATGGCATGTGTATCATGCGTTTTGAGCCGACGCCTGCGATGGTTATAGTGTCATTGAGTTTGGCGTGTTTTGCCCAATTAGATGCGAGGCCTGAATCGCCGTGTAGCATAAAATCGATATCGATACTGTCAGAACGCTGGTGGCGAATCGTGTAGGTGCGCATTAATGGTTTGCTGTTTTCAGGTGTCTGAATATCGTCATTTGGAATGACAAGCTTAACGTAACCACTTTCTTGGTCTTCAGGGATATTTTTGATGTCTTCTCCGCCAAGTGTAATGCGTAACATATGAGGTGTGATAAGGGTTTTATTGATAACGGTGAGTTTTATCGGTTGAGGTCTGCTCATGTCAGACTCCTTAATGTTTGTTGTTTTATATATTTCTCAGATAAGAATTGTTATCAATTGTATTCTTTTCGCTGGCTTTTAAACAAGTGAAAGTAGGCTAATTGCACACTAGGGCACATTTATGTCCTTATTCTGATCGATAACAGCGATTGCCTTGTAAGTTGGGTTGGATTCTTGGGTACAACTTACAAGGCGATATATTTTAATGGACGCTATTCATTGTCTTCAGCTGGGTTGATATTGAATGCATTTATACTGAAAAGGTATTGGTTTGGTTGTAGCGTGACGTGATTGTCACTTACTTCAAAGGTTGCGTTCCTCAGCCATACTCTTGCTTGTAAATTGTCGCCTTGTAGGGTTTGTACTTTAAGTATAACGCTTCCATTAACGTTGATTCTTTGAGTCTCTTTATCGAAATCTTCATCAAAGTAAGACATGGAGATATGGTGAGTTTGATAGTCAATATGATCTATGCTTTGGATTTTTGCGTCTTTGTATTGGGAGAGTTTGGTAAACTCTAGCTCGTTCCAGCTGTCTGACTCATCGTTTATTTGGCTAAAAAAGGCGGGATTTTTTTCAAACCATTGATGGATATGGGCATCAAACTCGTCTTTCCTATCAGATATTTCGTTGGTGTATTTTTTTCGCATTAAGTCGTAAGGGAATTTGAGGTCTGTCGTACTGATAAAAGAAGTATACGGATTGATTTTTTGAGAGATTTCTTCGTTATTGTCCAGAGTCGCATTAAGGAGAATGTAACCGTTGTTAAATGCGTCTGAGGATTCAGGGTTTAGCCGAGGTATTTCTTCGTTAAAAATAAACTCCCCAAGAGGGTCGTAGTTTCTTTTGGTTGTGAGCCACAAAAGGTAGTCTGTGTCTAAGTAATTGGCTTTTATTTCTTGATAAATAACGGCTTCATGCGGAAAAAATTTTAAAAGGCCTAAGGGTTTTTTTACCTCGTCGAAATGAAACTCTCCATTGTCGTTAGAGTAAATGGTCTCTGAAATATCGCCTGTTTTTCCAATATTCGTGTATGTTCTGGTGATTTGGATGTTTGCTAAAGGTTGGTCTTTAAAAGTGATTTTCCCTTTCATGGCTGACATGACGGTTACGTCAGTTGCGAATCGAGACAAACAGGCGATCAATAGTACGGCGATCGCAGCAATAATTAAAAATTTAAGCATGACAATCCTTTTCTGTAATTCGGAAGTAAATAGTGGTTGTTGTACTTCTCATAAGTATTTGTTGCCATAAAATACACTGATTTTCATTTTTTATCGAAAACCTTTTTTATTGTGTTATTACTAAGGTGGAATCTTTACAATGCTCGATTTCTAAAATACACAAATGTCTGATGTTATATGAATAAAAAAAGCATATTAGATGCGATATCTAACGCCCTGTTGCAACGATTTGAAACCGCTAAATGGGCTGCAAATCAAGCTCATGAAGCGGCAACCAGCAAAGAAAGTATTGCTGAAAATAAATACGATACTTTTGGTTTGGAGGCGTCTTATTTGGCCCACGGCCAATCGCAACGAGTGCTTGAGTGTGAGGAAGATTGGCTGAGTTTCACGAAAGCAAATTTTAGTGAAGGAGTGTTGGCTATTTCTTTAGGGGCTTTCATTCGCCTTGTCGGCGTGGATTCTACTCAGAGTACAGTGTGCTTTTTTATATCGCCTTGCGCTGGCGGCTTAACGGTTGAAATTGAAAATGAGTCCGTTTTCTTGGTCACACCTTCAAGCCCTGTTGGTAAAGCGTTAATGGGAAAAAGCGTGGACGATGAAGTGGATTTGCTTAGAAATGGGCTGAAAACCAGCTTTGAAGTCGCTGAAATTTTATAGTATTTCATCTTCTGTGGCAGGATTACTGCGACAATTTTGCTTCAAACCCTAGAGAGTCAGAGTGTGTTCGCATATAATGCTTTGCCTTAAAAAATTCTGTTCTTCTGTTTGCATTTAATTTGTGATTAAAAACAAGCAGAAAACACTCTAAGAACACATCAATCTCTTACTGAGAAAGTAATAGGAAAGAAATTATGCGCAGCCATTATTGCGGCGAATTAAATGCTTCTAACATTTCACAAGAAATCACTTTATGTGGTTGGGTCCATCGTCGCCGTGATCACGGCGGTGTTATTTTCTTAGACGTACGTGACCGTGAAGGTATCACACAGGTTGTATTTGACCCTGACCGTGCAGAAAGCTTTGCCATTGCAGACAGTGTTCGAAATGAATTTGTTGTTAAGTTGACTGGTTTGGTTCGAGCTCGTCCAGAAGGCACTGTTAACCCGAATATGAATACGGGGGAGATTGAAGTGTTGGGCACAGAGCTTGAAATCTTGAATGCGGCACAAACACCGCCATTCCAATTGGATGATCACCAAAACGTTGGTGAAGATGTTCGTCTAAAAAATCGTTTTATCGATTTGCGTCGTCCAGAAGTTCAGCAAAAAATGCGTTTCCGTTCAAAGGTGACGTCTGTTCTTCGTCGTTATTTAGATGACAACGGCTTCCTAGATATTGAGACACCAATTTTGACACGTGCAACACCAGAAGGTGCTCGTGATTACCTGGTACCAAGCCGCACGCAGCAGGGCAGTTTCTTTGCTTTGCCGCAATCACCACAATTGTTTAAGCAATTGTTGATGGTGTCTGGCTTTGATCGTTACTACCAAATTGCAAAATGTTTCCGTGATGAAGATTTACGTGCAGACCGTCAGCCTGAATTTACTCAGGTTGATATCGAAACCTCTTTCATGTCTGAAGAGCAAATCATGGGCATGACGGAAGACATGATTACTGGTTTGTTCAAAGAGTTGTTGAATGTGGATCTGGGAACTTTCCCTCGCATGCCTTACTCAGAAGCGATGGAAACATACGGTAGCGATAAGCCTGATTTACGTATTCCATTAACGATTGTTACTGTGTCTGACCTGATGAAAGAAGTTGATTTCAAAGTCTTCTCTGGTCCTGCAACAGACCCTAAAGGCCGCGTTGCTGCGTTGAAGGTGCCAAATGGCAATTCATTAACTCGTAAGCAAATCGACGACTACACCAAGTTTGTTGGTATTTACGGTGCGAAAGGTTTGGCTTACATCAAGGTGAATGATAAGACCAAGCTTGAAGATGGCGATGATTGTGGTTTGCAGTCACCAATCGTTAAGTTCTTGCCTGTGTCTGTTCGTGAAGCTTTGATGACTCGTCTTGATGCACAAGATGGTGATTTGATCTTCTTTGGTGCGGACTCTGAAAAAGTGGTTAACGAAGCGCTTGGTGCATTACGTTGCAAGCTTGGCGAAGATATGGATCTTTATACTTGTGAGTGGGCGCCTTTATGGGTAGTCGATTTCCCAATGTTTGAAGAAACAAGCGATGGCGGGATTACAGCCATTCACCACCCATTCACAGCGCCTTCCTGTTCTCCTGAAGAATTAAAAGCGAACCCTTTGACTGCATTGTCTCAGGCGTACGATATGGTTCTAAATGGTACAGAGCTTGGTGGTGGTTCGATTCGTATTCACCAATCTGATATGCAGGAGTCTGTGTTCGAATTGTTGAATATTTCAAAAGAAGAGCAAGAAGAGAAATTCGGCTTCTTGCTTGATGCCTTGAAATTTGGTGCGCCGCCGCATGGTGGTTTAGCGTTCGGTTTAGACCGTCTTGTTATGTTAATGACGGACTCTCAATCAATCCGTGACGTTATTGCTTTCCCTAAAACGCAAAGTGCAACTTGTTTGTTGACTCAGGCGCCAGGCGAAGTGAGCGAGAAGCAGCTAAAAGAACTCAGCATTCGTGTTCGAAAACCCGTTGTTGAGTAACCAAATTTGCCTTTAACTTTATTTAAAACAGTAAGTTATGTTAAAGGAATGCAATAAAAACGTAAAAGGCCGCTAATTAGCGGTCTTTTTTGTATATTTACATTGCATACTGAATGAAGGGCTGTTGAAATGTACAGTAACAATGAAGAGTGCAAGAAAATGGCATCCACTAGAATATTCGCAATTGACCCAGGCTCCCGCATCACTGGATTTGGGATTGTCGATGTAATTAATGGAAAGTCAGTTTATGTGAATAGTGGATGTATTCGTCTTCCTGACGAAGTGTTGTCAGTGAGGTTGAAACACATTTTTGAGAATGTATCTGCTTTATTAGAAGAATATCAGCCGGATGAGTTTGCCATTGAAGAAGTGTTCATGGCGAAAAACCCTAATTCAGCCTTAAAGCTCGGTCAGGCAAGAGGTGCAGCGATTGTTGCGGCATCACTTAGAGAGTTGTTTGTGAATGAATACGCTGCCCGACGAGTAAAGCAATCGGTTGTGGGAAGTGGTAATGCAGATAAAGAACAAGTCCAGCTTATGGTGCAGATGCTATTAAAGCTTTCTTCAAGACCTCAGGCGGATGCGGCGGATGCGTTGGCAATTGCACTGTGTCACGCAAATAGCCGAACGTCTGGTGGGTTAGAATACGGTGTTGGTAAACGAGCAGGGCGCTCATCTAAGCGTTGGACAGAACAAGATGTAAGGAAAGCCTTGTGATAGGAAGAATTGTTGGTACTTTAATTGAGAAGGCCCCGCCTGAGTTGTTGATTGATGTAAATGGTATTGGTTACGAAGTGAGCGCTTCGATGACGACCATATATGATTTGCCTCAAGTCGGCGCACAAGTGACGCTTTATACGCATTTTCAAGTGAAAGAAGATGCTCAAACCTTGTATGGCTTCATCGATAAGAGCGAGCGGGCATTGTTTCGTATTCTTATTAAAGTAAATGGTATCGGCCCTAAAATGGCGTTGGCTATTTTATCGAGTATGTCGGCAGAAGAATTGATTTCAAATGTTCAAGAGTCTGATGTGACGGCGCTAACAAAAATACCAGGGGTTGGTAAAAAAACCGCTGAACGTTTGATTGTTGAGTTAAGAGATAAATTAGGTCAAGCGGCCAAGACTGATCTGTTTTCTACGCCTGCTGTATTACGTCAAGTGAAAGCCGACCCTCGACAAGAAGCCGAGGCGGCACTTATTTCTCTTGGTTATAAACCCCAAGAAGCGGCGAAAGCGATTTCTAGCGTGCCAATGGATGCCTCAAGCAGCGAGGAAGTTATTAAGGCCGCTCTGAAAGGGATGTTGAAATAAAAATGATAGAGCAAGATCGCATCGTTACAGGAGAAATAAAGGGCAATGATCGACAGGTAGATCGTGCCATTCGCCCTCAAATGCTTGCTGAATATATTGGTCAACCAGTAGTGCGCGAGCAAATGGAGATTTTTATTCAGGCGGCAAGGCAGCGTGAAGAACCGCTTGATCATACCTTGATTTTTGGGCCGCCAGGATTAGGGAAAACAACGCTAGCGAACATTATCGGTAATGAAATGGGCGCTGAGGTAAAAACAACGTCTGGCCCTGTATTAGAAAGAGCAGGGGATTTGGCTGCCTTGCTAACCAACCTTGATGAAGGTGATATTCTTTTTATTGATGAAATACATCGTTTGAGCCCAGCAATAGAAGAAGTTTTGTATCCGGCCATGGAAGATTATCAGCTTGATATTATGATTGGTGAAGGACCAGCTGCCAGATCAATTAAAATTGAACTCCCGCCTTTTACGCTTGTCGGAGCAACTACCCGTGCGGGTTTATTGACGTCTCCGTTACGAGATCGTTTTGGTATTGTACAGCGCCTAGAGTTTTATGATGTTGAGTCTCTAACGACTATTGTGGCTCGTTCAGCGGGCAAAATGGGAATAGATTTAGATCAGTCTGGTAGTTTTGAGGTCGCCAGAAGGTCAAGGGGAACGCCGCGTATCGCGAATCGTTTATTACGACGCGTTCGAGATGTTGCTCAAGTCAGTGGCGAGACGCTGGTTGGACAAAAAGTTGCTCAACGGGCACTAGATATGTTAAGTGTAGATAATCAAGGTTTTGATCATCTCGATCGACGTATGTTGTTGACCATGATAGAAAAGTTTGACGGAAGACCGGTCGGCTTAGACAGCGTTTCTGCTGCGTTGGGTGAAGATAAAGACACTATTGAAGATGTCATTGAGCCATTTTTAATACAGCAAGGTTTTATTATCAGAACTCCTAGAGGGCGACAGGTGACAAAACGTGCATACGAACATTTTAATTACCAATTACCTACAGATTTTAATTAGAGGTTAATAATGTCAATTTGGGGACTTATCGCGAGTGCTAGTATTGTGGTTCAGCTGGTTATGTTGACGCTGCTTACGGCTTCTATCTTTTCGTGGGTTATTATTTTTCAGCGTGTTCGTGTGTTGAAGCAGGCAAAAAGAATAAGAACAGAATTTGAAGATCAGTTTTGGTCAGGTATCGATCTAAGTCAGCTTTATCGAAAATTGACTCAAGATGGCAGAATTGCCGAAGGTATGGAAAATATTTTTACTTCGGGGATTAAAGAATTCACTAGGCTTAGACAGAATCAAAATGTTGATCCTGATGCTGTTATGGATGGCGTTCAGCGAGCAATGCGTGTTGCACTTTATAAGGAAGAAGAGAAGCTGGACCAGCATCTTCCTTTCCTTGCTACCGTTGGTTCTACAAGCCCTTATGTTGGTTTGTTTGGTACCGTTTGGGGGATTATGCATTCCTTCATCGGGTTGGCCGAAGTGCAGCAAGCAACCTTGGCAACCGTTGCTCCGGGTATCGCTGAAGCTTTGATCGCAACAGCAATTGGCTTAGCGGCAGCCATCCCTGCTGTTATTGCTTATAACCGTTTTTCAGCTTCTTCAGAATCTCTTGGAGCAAGCTATGAAAACTTTGCCGATGAATTTACTAGTATTTTACACCGTAAAGTGCACGTTAAAGAGGGAGGCGCTGTATAGTGGCTCGTTCTAATAGACGAAACAAACGTAAGCCAATGGCCGAAATTAATGTTGTGCCATATATTGATGTTATGTTGGTGTTGTTGGTTATTTTTATGATAACGGCACCAATGTTGACTCAGGGGGTTGATGTTGATTTGCCGAGTGCAAGCGCTGCGCCGATACAAGATACTGAAGCAGATGTATTGATTGCCTCGGTGGATGCAAAAGGCTTGTTTTATATTGATATCGGAGGTGAGCAAGAATCTATTAGCTTGGCTCAACTTCAGGATAGAGTGAAAAAAGTATTGAACCAAAACCCAAAGATGTCTGTATTAGTACGAGGAGACAAAAATGTCCCTTATGGTGATGTCATAGGGTTGATGGTTACTTTGCAAGCGGCAGGCGCGCCTAAAGTGGGTTTGGTTACTGAGCCGGATGATAATTAATGAGCTGGTTAAAGGATGACAGTTACGGTATTCCAGTCTTTTTGGCGGTAGGTTTGCATTTAGCTATTGTTTTAGTAGGAATTATTGCAATAGATTTTAACGATAATGACACAAAACAACCACAAAGACCTGTTATTGTAAACGCCACTGTAATTGATATTTCAGATACAATTATTGGGCAAAGAGAAGCGAAAGAGCGAGCGGCTAAACAGCAGGCTGCTGTTGCAGCGGAAAAACGGAAAAAAGAAGCTGAGCAAAAAAGAAAGCAAGAAGCTGAACGAAAAGCACTGGAAGATAAACGAAAACAGCTTGCTCAAGCTCAGCAGTTGAAGGCCAAAGAGGCTGAAGAGGCAAAAAGAGCCGAGGCTGAGAGAAAACGAATTGCAGATCAACAGCGCAAAGCTGATGAAGCAGAAAAAAAACGCCTAGCTAAAGAAGCTGAGGATGCTCGTTTAGCCCAACAGGCAGAAGCAGAGAAGAAGCGAAAAGCAGAGGCTGAGCAACAGCGCAAAGAACAAGAGCTTTTAAAGCAACTTGAAGCTGAACGACTTGCTAATGAAGAGCGCAAGCGACAGGAAGAAGCCAAAAGAGTTGCTGAAGAGAAAAAACGTGCTGATGAAGCCGCAGCTCAAGCTGCCGCGGAAGAGGCTGAAAGGTTAGCCGCTGAAGAAGCGCAAATGGTTCAATCGATTAGTAGTTTGATTAACAGTCGAGTGGCGTCGGTATGGAACCGCCCGCCGAGTGCAAGAAATGGAATGAAAGCGAAGTTGCGTATCAACTTTCTACCGAATGGCGAGATATCTTACGCAGAAGTGACCGAAGGAAGTGGTGACGCATTGTTTGACCAAAGAACATTGGATGCGGTTAATAAGGTGGAGCGAATTGAAGAGTTAGCTGATGTGGACTCTTATGTGTTTGAGCGAAATTTTCGACAAATTGACTTAATTTTTAACCCGCAAGACTTGAGAAATTAGATGATGTTTAGAAAATGGTTAACTGCTGTATTTACTTGCTTAATGTTCATGAGCACAGCAAAGGCACAACTTGTTATTGAGATCACAAGCGGTGCTGACCAATTATTGCCTATTGCTATTGTTCCTTTTGGTTATGAAGGTGTTGATGCGTTACCAGAGGATATTGCGCAAATCGTTGAAAATGATTTAGCTAGAAGTGGTTTGTTTCAGCCAATACCGCGAGCCAATATGTTGAGTATGCCGTCTGTTGAAAAAGATGTTTTTTATCGAGACTGGCGACTATTAAAAAGTGATTATGTTGTGATTGGGACAGTTGAGAAGCTGCCTAATGAAAAGTATCGAATTGGATTTGAGTTGCTTAATGTTTTGGGACAGAAGCCAGTTCAGAAGCATGCATCAATTGATATTGGTCCTCAAAACTTCCGAGACGCTGCGCATTATATTAGTGACAAAGTTTACGAGTTGCTTACGGGTACCAAAGGTGCTTTTAGTACAAGAATACTATACGTTACTGCTGAGGGAGATAGAGCAGCACCGCAATTTAAATTGCAAGTAGCCGATGCTGATGGTCATAGACCTCAAGTTGTTGTTGAGTCGAAAGAGCCAATATTATCTCCTTCATGGAGTCGTGATGGCCGCGATATTGCATATGTAATGTTTAGGAATCGCCGACCGAATATATTTATTCAGAAACTGGCAACCGGTGAGCGTCAACAAATTGCACAGTTTCGTGGTTTGAATGGAGCGCCAGCTTGGTCTCCAGATGGTAAGAAGTTGGCACTGGTTTTGTCGAAAGACAATAATCCAGAAATATATACGCTTGAAATTGCGACGCAAAAGCTTGAGCGTATGACAAACCATTACTCAATTGATACCGAGCCAAGCTGGGAACCAGATGGTAAGGGAATAGTATTCACATCTGATCGTGGTGGTAATCCACAAATTTATCGATTAGATGTAAATAGTAAGCGCGTTGAGAGGGTGACTTTTGAAGGTGACCTGAATACTAGAGCAAGTATGACCCCAGATGGTCGGTACCTTGTTACGGTTCAAAAGAACGACGGAAATTATCATATTGCTTTACAAGATATGAAAACTGGACGCGTTCAGATACTCACGGAGACTTACTTAGACGAATCGCCGAGCATTGCGCCAAATGGCAGCATGGTGATGTATGCCACAACCTATAAAGGTAAAGGCATCTTAGCTGTAGTATCCGTTGATGGCCTAGTGAAATATAGGTTACCATCGGCAGACGGTGATGTACGCGAACCATCTTGGTCCCCGTATTTCAAATAAAGAACTTTAGGAGTGAATAATGAGTGTAAATAAATTAGGTAAATTTGCTGTAATCGGTTTATCTGCAGCTTGGATTGTAGGTTGTGCATCAAGCGCAACAGATACGGATTCTTCAACGGTTTCTGAAGATGCTACTTCAGAAGAAGTTGTCGAAGATACAGCGGAAAATTCTGATCAAGCATTCGGTGCTGGTGATGATGGTTCTTTAACAAGTGTTATTGTTGAAGATGCTGCAGAAGAAGCAGTTGATAAAATGGCTTCTTTAGTAGGTGTTGAAACTGTTTTCTATTTTGATTTTGACAAATCAATTGTTCGTCCAGAGTCTCGTGAAGCTTTAGCGAAACACGCAGAATACTTGGTATTGAACCCAGAAGCTCGTATTGTATTGGAGGGACATGCAGATGAGCGTGGTACTCGTGAATATAACATGGCTCTAGGTGAGCGTCGTGCTAAAGCAATTAGTCGTTACCTAACGATTCAAGGTGTTGCTGCATCTCAAATTGAGACAGTAAGCTTTGGTGAAGAAGTACCAGTTGCATTCGGTCACGAAGACAGCGCTTGGCAGTTAAATCGTCGTGTTGAAGTGCGTTACGAATAATGGTTTTAAGCAACTTAAATGTTCGCTCCTTTGCGGTGGTGCTGTGCCTTACAGCACCACTGGCATTGGCCGAAACACAGCAAGCAAGAACTGCACTTTCTCCTAGTGCTGCTGCCGATTTACTTTTTCAATTGGAAACGCTCCAACAAGAAGTACAATCTTTGCGTGGGCAATTAGAAGAGCAAGGGCATGAGTTGAAATTGATGAAAGCGAGTCAGCGAGACCGCTACATTGATCTTGATAAGCGAATTTCTTTACTTATGGCTTCCAGTAGAGCGCCTACTGTTACAGCGTCTACTACACCAGAAGTTGTAAGTCCCCCAGAAGTAAATCAATCAGCAGAGCCTGTTGAGACTGCTGAGGATACTTCTACTTTGGTTAATACATTACCTTCTCCATTGGCACCGATTAGCCTTCAAGCCCCTTCGGAACAAGCAAAGCTTGCTTACAATAACGCCTATAGTTTGATTCGTGAGCGTAAATTTGAAGAGTCTGAGGTGGCTTTTTCTCAATTCGTTCAAGACTATCCAAACAATTCCTTAACAGGTAACGGATATTATTGGTTGGGTGAGGTGAAGCTGGTTCAAGGTAAATCAAGAGAAGCTCTTGATGCTTTTTCTGTTGTTACCCAGAAAATACCTGGTCATGGTAAAGAACCGGATGCGTTATACAAGCTTGGCACTGTTAGTGATCAGCTCGGAGAATCTGAAAAAGCCAAATCTTACCTACAAGATGTCATAAGACGCTTTCCAGAAAGTAAAGCGGCACAACTGGCTGCAGGGTATTTAAGTAAAATTAAATAACTTGCAATACTCAGCGGGCTCTGTATTATACGCAACCCGTTGGGTCGTTAGCTCAGTTGGTAGAGCAGTTGACTTTTAATCAATT
>CALLIL010000011.1 GCA_938009755.1 uncultured Marinomonas sp. | reverse complement strand
GTCCTCTTCGTTTCATACACAATATGCGTCAATCATAGTGTCGAACCAGTGATAAGCGTCTACGATTACTGCCTTTTTTATACACGTTAAACGAAGTTTTTGTCAGTCAGGTGTTTTTCGCGGTCGGTAGTCAAGTCTGCGCTTTATTGTTGGTCAGGTGTGTTTGCCGTCGGCAATCACGCCCGCGCTTTATTCCTATATGAATTGGACGCGTTATTTCAAACGTTTTTTTTTTCGCTCAGGTGTTTTTTGTCGTCGGTAACCACGAGCTGTGGACCAGTCGTCGGAGGAAGTTGCCGGAGGATGACGCGGGCTCGGAGGGCGGGGGGTCCGTGAAGAAGCTTGTGGAGATGCACCGCGCCTGCGAGGTGGGCTGTTGATTTTTGTTGTGGTTTTTGTTGTTGTCGTTGTTGTTGTTGTTGTTGTTTTTGTTGTTGTGGTTATTGTTGCTGTTGATGTGGTTATTGTTGGTTTCGATGTAGGTACTTTTTTATTTATTGGCGTATTCCTATGGTTGCACGGGGAGAAACGAATTTTTTGGCTACTAGCCTATAGTTTTGTTTTTTCGGCTTCGGTTGCACTCTTCTTCTCTACCATACTGCCGTATCCTATGCCGATGTTATTACTACAGACGGCCTACTAATTGACTGGAATTAAGCCCAACTGATTATGATCGATTTTAGCGCGTTTAATGCAGGTATAGAGCTTTTGTTTTCCGATTATTCGGTCTGGCTGGTGGTCTTGCCGGGAATTTTGATAGGTTTAATCTTTGGCGCTATTCCGGGCCTGCAAATTTCGATGGCAATGGCAATCTTCTTGCCCATTACTTTGTATATGAGTTTTACTCAAGCCATGTTGTTTTTGACCGCGATTTTTACTGGCGGCAGTTTTGGTGGCAGTATTCCTGCAATTTTAATGAACATACCAGGAACGTCATCGGCCATCGCGACAACATTTGATGGCTACCCAATGTCACGTAAAGGTCAGCATAATCTTGCCTTAGGATATGCATTAGGTTCTTCGTGTATTGGTGTGTTAATCGGCTACTTAATTCTCTTTTTTCTGATTACCCCAGTTTCAGAATTAGTGTTAAAGATGGGGCCTGCCGAGATGTCTGTAATCGTAATATGGGGTATTACGTTGATTGCTAGCTTAAGTGGAAAGTCGGTAGTAAAGGGTATTATTGCTGGGATGATAGGCTTGCTAATTGGAACCATTGGTTACAGTGAAGTAGGCGTAAGTCGGGGAACAATGGGTAGCGACTATCTTCTTGATGGCATTCCTGTTATCCCGGCAATGATGGGTATGTTTGCCGCTTCCGAGTTGTTTAAGTTGGTTGGTTCTAACTACCTGGTAGAAAACAGTGCAGCTAGAAACGTTAGTGCAGCTAAGGTGTTTGAAGGGTTTAAGAAGGCGTTTAGGTATCCCTGGGTTATCGTTCGTGGCAGTATTATCGGCGTCGGTATTGGCGCCATTCCTGGTGTGGGTTCCTCAATTGCCAATCTAGTGTCATACATTCAAACGCGGCGTGGCAGTGATCAACCGGAAACGTTTGGTGAAGGTAACCCTGCAGGAGTCGTGGCTTCCGAAGCAGCGAACAGTACTTCCGAAGCAGGCTCTATGGCAACACTGTTAGCGCTTGGAATTCCTGGCGGTGGCGCAACGGCGGTGATGTTAGCCGCGTTTACTATGCATAATATAACTGGCGGGCCTCAGTTTATCCGTGAACAGACAGACGTAGTTTACGCAATTGTCATTGCAAATTTCGGGCAAGCATTTTTGCTTATCTTATTGGGGCTTATCTTTATTCCCTTATTGGCCAATGTGGTAAAAGTTCCAATGCGTTACCTCATTCCCTCAGTGTTATCGTTGGCGATATTTGGTGCTTTCGGTTTAACAGGTGATTTGTCTGGCCCTATTACTGTGATGATCGCAGCGATCGTTGGTTGGATTTTTAAGCGCTATGATTACTCCGTTCCAGCTGCTGTCATTGGTTTATTGTTGGGCAACATGGCAGAAGATTCTTTGATCTATTCTTGGCAGATTTCCGGTGGTCAATGGTCTTATTTATTAGAGCGACCTATGGCTATAATGATTCTAGTTTTATTGTTTGTTTCTCTCGCTGGCGGAAAGCTTGTAGAGCTTCTTGCATCTCGAGTTAAAAAATAATTTCTGCTAATATCCGAGAACGATAGTGGTCGGGATATTCGAAATTACCTTAGACGCTTTCTTTATAATCGCAGTCTCCGCATTTATTACTGGCATATTACATGGAGCTACCGGGATGGGTGGCGGCATAGCATTAGTTGCTATTCTCTCTCATTGGATCGGAATAAAAGAAACAATTCCTTTGATTACCTGTGTATTGATATTTAGTCATGCGAGTCGGATTTTTTTATACCTTCAGAACATCGATTGGCATTCGGCGAGAATAGTCTTGATTTTTGGTATGCCAATGGTTGCCGTTGGAACCCTTATTTTTACTTACTTACATCCAGCAGTGGTGTCAGCATTAATGGCGTTAATATTGATCGTATCTTTTCCTGTCAAAGCTTATGCAAAACATAATCAATTAAAAACGTCAAACAGGATGCTGTCTGTGGCAGGCAGTATATGGGGGTTAATTGCTGGAAATGTCATCGGCCCAGGATTTTTTCTTGCCCCATTTTTACTTGGTACCGGTATGAACAGAATGACCTATGTGGGTACGCTTGCTTGCATTGTGTTTTGTATGAATATAGTAAAACTGATGGTGTTTGGTGTGGTTGATGTGATGACGTGGTCAGTATTATTGCTCGGTATTGCAATTGGGTTGGTTACAATACCAGCTAACTGGCTAGGGCGGGCATTTCTTCGTCGAATGAATGATGACCATCATCTTAAAATAATTGAAATAATGACAATGATAATCATCTTAAACTTTTTATGGTTGACGCTTACTTTGCTAAATTAAAGTATTTTGATTCAAAAAGTCTAAAGTTTTAATTTCGTAGTACGCGCTAATTCTCTACGGGGAAGTAACACTCAACAATAAATCTTTGATCTTGCTCGTTATACTTGATATCTGTTTTTCCGCTATGGATTTCAACCAACTCTTTAACAATGGCTAAGCCCAATCCAGAGCCAACCTGGTTTTCATCTAGGCGCACAAACCGATTAAATAAATCGTCTAGTTTTGTGACATCTTCAATTTTTGCGCTATTGCTTACCCTGAGTAATGCCCAGTTATCTTTGCGATTTGTATTTATAACAATTGGCTTGCTTGGACTAAAGTTATATTTGATTGCATTATCTATTAAGTTATCAATTATTTCTTTCACTAGTAATTCGGAGCCATGGATGTTAACTGGTGTGAGTTGGCAAACAATTTCTAAGTTGTTTGGATTACTAGAAAAATTTGTAACTTGTTCTTGTGCCAATTTTTCAAGACTCAAGGTTGCAAATTTAGTATCAGCTAGCGAGATTGAGTCCGCATACGTTAAGCTTAAGAGTTGATTCGTTAACCGGCCAAGCTTGGTGGCACTTTTACGAATTTTGCTTATTGAATTGCGTTCCCTCTCTGTTGCGGCACCTCTTAATGCAAGATCAGTTTGTGGTATTAGTGAGCTTACCGGTGTTCGAAGTTGATGGGCCGCATTCTCAACAAATTTTTTGGTAAGTGTTATGTGCGACGACAATCGACTTAGAAGATCGTTTAAGGAATAAACCACTGGTTTTATTTCTATAGGCGCAGAGCTCAATTTAAGCGGTGATAGATCATGCGGATTACGTTTATCCACTGACTTTTGTAAATTAGTGAGTGGTTTTAGACCAATCGTGACACTAACAAAGCAAAGGATAGACAATATTAAAATTAATAACAGGAGGCGACCTATGTCTTCACTAAGTTTGGATGAGATAAATTGGTCTCGATCATTTAACGTTTGAGCTAGAAATGTCGTCATCCAACCTTGCAGTGTGGGACCATTAACCAAGGTTGAAACAGCAACAATTCGAACTGATTGGTCCTGAAAAGAGGCGTCGTAAAACAACACTTGCTGATCAAGAACGTTAATGCCTCCCTGCGGTTCAGGAAGGTCAGAATAACCAATTAAAAACGCATCATCAGGACCTCTTACTTTATAGAATAAATTGTCTTTGGTTACGACTCTAATCATTTCTAATAGATCATCCGTTAGTAAATCACCCTCAGTCGCTAAAGCGTGCTGTGAAATACTCAAGGCCATTGAAACTAACAACCTGTCAAAAATTTCTTTGGAGGTTTCTTTAGTGTCTACATAGGTACTGTAAACAAGTGCGCCACATAAAAACACCATTGGAATAACCAACCAAACCAGCAATCTGGTGCGCAATGAATTCATGAATTTAGGTGATTTAATAGGCAAAATAGAGAGTTTCAATTTTCATATGAAATCATTTTAGCATTGTTTTTTTTGATTATGGGCAATAACAAATTTTAGCTAACCAACTGAGTCTCCTCTTATCATGCCTATTTAGGCCCAGCTTTTTTAATTTGAAAAGTAGGTATTCTGACTCAAGCTATTCATCTTGAGACAAATTATGTTGTGACATCAAATAAACAGTGAGCGGGTTTGTATTTTGAAGAACAATAAGAGTAACTTTGCTTGGAGTAAAATCGCGATTGCGGTTGCCTTGGCAACACAGACTAGCGGCCCATCGCATGCGGCTAATATTACTGTAAACGCGAGTTGTGATTTGGCCAGTGCGATTACATCAGCCAATACTGTTAGCTCAGTCAATGGCTCTACTGTGGGTGCTGGTGCAGACACCATAAATTTTGTCCAGCAATTCAATAATCACATTTGACAGTGCGCACCCTGGTGGTACTTATCAAGCTTAATATGAGTGTGCTTGATTAGCGCATGAAATTTTCAGATAAAACTTGTGACGCGATTCAACTAAATGGGGTAATTATGGGGGAGTGAGTAAGTGGATTAGGATGTATTAAAGTGGACTATAGTGATATTGAAATTTCGATATTATTTTATAAATCAGTTGTTTAGGTCCATTTTTCATCACTTTCTATCATACTGGATAATCACCATGAACGCTCTGAGGGAACGGTGGTCGGATGTTCGAATCCCCTCACCCCGACCAAATTTATTCAAATAATCCGAATTTAAGCGCACTTAGCAAATCCTTATTAAATTGTTTAGAAATACCTGCAGCAGGATTAGCTACCGCAAAGCCATGAAACCCGCCTGAATAACATTTGAAATCGACATGCACACCACATTCTTTTAAACGAGTTGCGTAATCTTGGTTTTCTTCAAAAAATAAATCTTGATCGCCAACACCAATAAAGGTCGGAGGTAATCTGGATAGGTCATCGTATAAAAACGGTATGGCGTATTTTCGCATATCGTCGCTAACATCAGTCTTAAGATAGGCGTCCCAAGCAAACTTATTATTCGCTTGGTTCCAAAGAATTTTATTAGATTCTGACGAATCTACTGGTTTAGTGTTAGTGGGGTCAAGCATTGGCCACATAAGCAGCTGAAACGAAATAGGTATATCGCTGTGGTCTCTTGCATATAGGGACAAACCTGCGGCTAATCCTCCGCCGGCACTATCACCAACAATCGCAATTCGCTGAGTGTCTATATTCTGATCTCCAGTATCCTTTGATAACCATTTAAGTGCTGCGAAGCAGTCATTCAAGGCTGCTGGGAATGGGTGCTCAGGCGCGAGACGATATTCGACTGATGCAATAGTTACACCTAGTTCGTCACACCATCGGCTTAAGTTCGCTTGGGCATGATGGGCGGCGCCCATGACAAAGCCACCTCCATGTAAATAGAGAATAACTGGTTGCTTTTCGTTAGATGTCGTATTTGTATAGATTTGTAACTGAACATCATTATCCAACTCATCGTCGTGCAGGTTGATGCTGTTGATATTGACATTTGGGTATGGCGGCATTGCGGCAATGCTAGCATCCGACATTGCATTTACCATCGAACGTACTACTTCAAGATTTGATAAATCAAAGCAAGCATTCTCTCCTAAGAGCGATTTCAACTGCTCAATCGTTTGATAAAACTCAGGATCAATATTCGAATGTTTCAAAGGTATTGTATGGTTGTGAAATCGTGTGTTAGCTTATTCGTGTAAGTATGAGGCTAAACTTTTGTAGCTGCGAATGCCAAACCATGAGTAGACCTCTCCATCGACGATCGCACCATTAAAATTTTCTTCGATCAACTGTTTTTGATGTTTGCCAAAAGGATAAGGCTCAGATGAAAATAAATAAAATGTATCGTCTCGCGACATATCCTGATCGCTAAGCTCTGGATAAGCGCTAGGGTGTTCGGCTAAATAAGTGCCAAAACCCAGTTTTTGTAACATTGATGTGATGAAGGTATCCGCGCCTACTGCCATCCAAGGTTCACGCCAAATAATGTATTCAAGTCGTTTATAGTCTGTCTGTAGATTGTCTAAATAAGTCAGTGCACCCGGCACATCATTCCAAGTGGTAAACTGTCTATCAGGCAAAGTAGCAAGGCTGTTCCAATCTTGCCCTAATTTATTCAGAGCGTCGGAATGTAATATTTGCGCGAGTTTTATTAATTCATCGCCAACATTATTCACCGAAGTGATGTGCGTTGCAGCCCATTCATATGGACACTCTTCGGCCATTGATTTAATGTTTTCTTCGCGATCAAAAACGACGATATCAGGGTTTAATTGTGCGCAGCGTTGCCAACTAACCCCCTTTGTGCCGCCGACTTTTACGATGTTTTCAATCTCATCTTTAGGATGGATGCAAAACCGTGTTCTACCAACGACATTTACGCCACATTCGATTAGTGTTTCAGTAAGGCTTGGTACTAGACAAATAACTCGCATTGATGACGTTGGTTATTTAGATTTAGCGACATTTATATGATCATAAGGGCAATGTCGACATGCCGAGCCACAACAACTACCTCTGGCCAAATGATAGGCTTCTGTGAAAACTAAATTGCCTGAATCCATATAATAATGAACGTTTTCTATCAGAGGTTTCACTGGTCTTGGGTTGGTTACGACTTTCTTGGAGTGATTGGTTTCTCGAGACATTTTTAATACTTATGTTTAGGTAGAGCGTCTGTATTGACCACCAACCTCAAAAAAGATCTCAGTAAGTTGGCCTAATGAACAATAGCGAACGGCTTCCATAAGTGCTTCAAAGCCATTGTCACCTTCACTCACTGATTGTTTAATGCTGGCTAAAATTTCGTCGGCTTTTTCGGAGTGTCGATTTCTAAATTCTTCTACACGTTTAATCTGACTCTTTTTTTCGTCATCGGTTGATCGAGCTAGTTCAATATTAAACTCTTCCGGTTCATCCTTTTCGGATAAAAAGGTATTCACGCCAATAATCGGTAAAGTGCCATCGTGTTTTTGGATTTCATACTTCATTGATTCTTCTTGAATACGACCACGTTGATAACCAGTTTCCATGGCCCCTAACACACCGCCTCGATCAGATATTTTTTCAAACTCTTGCAGCACGGCTTCTTCAACTAAATCAGTTAACTCATCAACAATAAATGAGCCTTGGCTAGGGTTTTCATTTTTTGCTAAACCAAATTCACGATTGATAATCAGCTGTATTGCGAGTGCTCTGCGAACCGATTCTTCAGTGGGTGTGGTTATTGCTTCATCATAAGCATTGGTGTGCAAGCTATTACAGTTATCATTAATCGCGAGTAGGGCTTGCAAAGTTGTGCGTATGTCGTTGAATTGCATTTCTTGGGCATGCAACGATCTACCTGAAGTTTGAATATGGTATTTGAGTTTTTGCGAACGTGCATTGGCGCCATATTTTTCACGCATCGCGACCGCCCAAATGCGTCGAGCGACTCGGCCAATTACCGTGTATTCAGGGTCCATACCATTGGAAAAGAAAAACGATAGATTGCCAGCAAAATCGTCAATGTGCATACCGCGCGCCAAATACGCTTCAACAAAGGTAAACCCATTTGCCAAGGTGAAGGCCAATTGAGTGATCGGGTTGGCGCCTGCTTCAGCAATATGATACCCAGAAATCGACACTGAATAAAAATTACGCACATTGTGATCAATAAAATATTGTTGCACGTCACCCATCATGCGCAAACTAAACTCGGTTGAAAAT
>CALLIL010000010.1 GCA_938009755.1 uncultured Marinomonas sp. | reverse complement strand
CCTACAATACTGAACAGGTTATTGGCTCGATCACCCAAGCGATTCGAATATTATTGAGAGAAGGTTTAACGGTTGTAGGCTTGCTGTAAAGGTGTTTAATACTATTAGCTGCCTTTTACTGCGTAAATACCTTTAAGGTTTCTAAAGAAGCCTTTGTAATCCATTCCGTAACCGAATAAAAAACGGTCTTCTACATCAGTACCAACATAATCTGGCGTCATGTCCGTCTTTCTGTCGTGTAATTTATTGATTACAGTAGCTGTATAGACGCTTTCTGTTTCTTGTGCTTCGAGCCATTTGGTGATGGCTTGCAAAGTATGGCCTTGGTCAAAAATATCGTCAATGACTAGGATGTGTCGACCTTTTAAATCTGATTGAGGGTAGCTTAACCAATTTAAAGATGCACCTTCTGTTTCCATGCCATAGCGTGTTGCGTGAATGTAATCCAGTTCAAGAGGGAAATTTAAGCGCTCAATGAGTGCTGCCGTTGGAATCAGTCCTCCATTCATAACGCAAAGTACTAAAGGTAATTTTTCTGCAAGGTCGCTGGTGATTTGATTGGCCATTTTATCAAGGGCCTGATTTAGTTCTGCTTCATTAACTAGGCAGTCAGCTTCATTAAGAAGGGTGTTTAAATCAGCAATTGTATTGGTCATCATTAGCTCTATATTTAAAAATTTTCCGGATTTTACATTAATCCTGGCTTGATGCTAAGTGTTTTATGTCATGAAGGGTTGCGCATAGACAGATCGAAGCTAATACAACCAGCCATGAACTTTGTAGCCAGATTAAGAAAATAGGAATCGCAGCAAAAGCACCGTAAATAACTTGGTAATTCGTAAAAAATTGAGCAAAAGAGCTAAAGACAGTATTGAGGATAAATAGGCCAATACTGCCAATAATTGCGGAGAGGGTTGCCCATTTAATAGATACGTCTGCGTTCGGCGTTAAATAGTTTAGAGTGAGTAACATTAAGAAATACAATGCAATACTGCCTAACTCCAATAGATTGTTAAGCCAATTGCTGGCATCAATGTCTTGGATTTGCATAGAAATTAGTGTGCCATAAAGACTCAACGAACCAGCGAAAATAATCGGCCCTAACGTTAATATTGCCCAATAAGTTAGCAGTCTTTCTCTTAGTTTTCGTGGCTTTTCTATTCCCCATATGGATTGAACGCTACCTTCAAAACTGTTTAGTAATAGTAGAGCGGTTAGTAGCAAGACGACAACACCAGCAATAGGGAGTTTTTTAGCTTGCTCTGAAAATTGTATTAAATAAGGTAAGACTACATCGCTTGAACCTGGTGCTAAATGAAGCTCTAAAAGATCAAAAAGTTGGTTCTGCATAGAAGCTAATGTTGGTGTGAAGCTTAAAATGCCTAGGATAATAGTGATAATAGGCACTGCTGCTAACAAGCTAGATAATGTCAGTTGGGCTGCTTTTTGCGAGAGATGACTGTGTTTGAAACGATTCGTGGTAAGTCGCCCGTAACGTTTGAGTGTGAGAGCTAAATAAAAAAAGTTGTCTGTCATGTTAGTGTCTTTTTTGAATATATTAGTGAGAATATCATAGCTTGTTTAGAAGGTGATAAGACTTATTATCCTTGAGTCTAAGTTCAAATGCACAAATAAGGTGCAATGTGCATTTATATGGGGCGCTGCTCTTGTTTTTACTTTTTAGCGCTTGTATTATCTCACTCGTTCCTTTTGTGATATTTGTACTGAAGAGGTCGTTTTTTGAACGATATTTAGTTCCTTAGTTGCAAATCATCATTTTAGCCCAGTTTACTGGGCTTTTTTATGTCTATTGGTTGACGATTGCTATTCCATCCCTATAATAGCCCACCACATGAAATGTAATGAGCTTAAGCTCTGTTAGCTCAGTTGGATAGAGCAACCGCCTTCTAAGCGGTAGGTCACTGGTTCGAATCCAGTACGGAGCGCCATTTCTAGCCCATTACTTTAGTTAACATTTATTTAGGTTTTGTTGGCTGTTGTTTTATTTATGTCCTGTAGTAAATGCATGATGTGGCCAACAAATTAAAGCAAGTTCCCGAGAGGAAGTTTTATGCAAGTTTCTGTAGAGACAACGTCTCCAATTGAGCGCGTTCTAACCATCACTGTTCCAGCTGATCGTGTTGAAGAGAAAATCAATTCTGAAATCGCAAAAACAGCGAAAACAGTTCGTATTGATGGATTCCGTAAAGGTAAAGTGCCAGTTAGCGTTGTTAAAAAACGTTACGGACAAGGTATTCGTCTTGATGCTGTAGAACAGATCATGCGCGATGCTTATATGGAAGCTATGCAAAAAGAATCTATTCAGCCTGCAGGTATGCCTTCTATTGAACCTAAGAACATCACTGAAGGTGCTGATCTTGAGTTTGTTGCTAAAGTAGAAGTTTACCCAGAAGTTACCTTGGCGGATAACTCTGCTATTAAAGTTGAGCGTGTTTTATCCGAAGTGACAGACGCAGACCTTGATACTATGCTTGAAACACTTCGTAAGCAAAATGCTGAGTGGAACGCGGTTGAGCGTGCTTCAGCAGACGGCGATCAAGTGACAATCGATTTTGTTGGTTACTTAGGTGATGAAGCGTTTGAGGGTGGTGCTGCTCAAGGTCACAAGTTAGTACTTGGTTCTAACACTATGATCCCAGGTTTTGAAACGGGTATCGTAGGTGCTAAAGCAGGTGAAGAGCGTACTATCTCTGTTACCTTCCCTGAAGACTACCAAGCGGAAAACTTAAAAGGTAAAGAAGCCAGCTTTAAGATTACTGTTTCTGAAGTTGCTGAACAGGTTCTTCCTGAAATTAATGAAGAGTTTGTTGCTAAGTTTGGTTTGGAAGAAGCAACTGTTGATGCATTGCGTGCTGAAATTCGTAAGAATATGGAACGTGAGTTGAATCAAGCGATTAAAGCTAAATTGAAAACAGCGCTGTTTGACGGATTGGCTTCTATCAACGAGGTGGAAGTGCCTTCTGCATTGGTTGATCAAGAAGTGGATGGCTTACGTAAACAAGCGGCAAGTCAATTCGGTGGAGAGGGTTTTGATGCTTCTCAATTGCCTGCTGAGTTGTTCCAAGACGAAGCAAAAAAACGTGCTAAGCTTGGTTTGTTGATTTCTGAAGTGATTCAGAAAGAAGAAATTAAAGTGGATGATGAGCGAGTGCGCGCATTCCTAGAAGATATGGCGCAAGCTTACCAAGAGCCTCAGCAAGTTGTTGAGTTCTACTTGAAGAATAAAGAGCAATTAGCGCAAGTGCAATCTGCTGTACTTGAAGAGCAAGTTGTTGATAAACTGTTAGAATCAGCTCAGGTTACTGAAGTAACTTTGGGATATGAAGACGCTATCAAGCCAAATGCCCCAGCTGAAGAGGCTGGGGAAGAAGCATAAGACAAGTCTTATCTTTTTAAATAAGGTCGACATAGCATATGCTATGTCGACTTTTTTGTTTTAAGGTTTTTTGTTTTAAGACTTTTTGTTTTAAGGAATGCTATATGAATTTAACAAATCCAACGACTGGTCCTGTTGCAATTACAAGTAATGGTCTTGTTCCTATGGTTATCGAGCAAACGGCTCGTGGCGAAAGATCGTTTGATATTTATTCACGTTTGCTAAAAGAGCGGGTTATTTTTCTAGTGGGTCAAGTTGAAGATCACATGGCAAACTTAGTTGTGGCTCAATTGTTGTTTTTAGAGTCAGAAAACCCAGATAAAGATATTCATTTGTACATTAATTCTCCAGGTGGTTCGGTGACGGCTGGTATGTCGATTTACGATACTATGCAATTCATTAAGCCAGACGTTAGTACTATGTGTATTGGCCAGGCAGCTAGTATGGGCGCTTTGTTATTGACTGCTGGTGCTGCCGGAAAACGTTATTGTTTGCCAAATTCTCGTGTCATGATTCACCAGCCTCTAGGTGGTTATCAAGGTCAAGCGTCTGATATTGAAATCCATACGCGTGAAATTTTAAGTATTAAGCACAAATTAAATGAAATTATATCTTCTCATACTGGTAAGCCAATTGAGCAAGTTGCTATCGATACGGATCGTGATAATTTCATGAACCCTGAAGCAGCAAAAGAGTATGGTTTGATTGATGATATTTTGCAAAAACGAGAAGTTTAATTAGGGTGGAATAAATGTCTGATGATAATTTTAGCCGTGGTGACCACTCCGATCGGTTATTGTATTGTTCTTTCTGTGGGAAGAGTCAGGATGAAGTAAAAAAACTGATTGCGGGACCGTCGGTCTATATATGTAATGAGTGTGTTGATTTATGCAATAACATTATTACGCAAGAGTTATCTCAAATTGACGCGGAAACAGGCTCTGAAGAAGAGCTACCAACACCGTCAAAACTGAGTACTTCTTTAGATGATTATGTTATTGGTCAAGATCGTGCGAAAAAAGTATTAGCCGTAGCGGTTTATAATCACTACAAGCGTTTGCGTCATCAAGGGAAAGCGGACACAACTATTGAGTTGGGTAAGAGTAACATCTTGCTAATTGGTCCAACCGGTAGTGGTAAAACACTCTTGGCTCAAACCCTTGCGCGCGTATTAGATGTGCCTTTTACCATCGCAGATGCTACAACCTTAACGGAAGCTGGCTATGTTGGTGAAGATGTTGAGAATATCATTCAGAAGCTTCTGCAAAATTGTGACTATGATGTTGAGAAAGCGCAGCGCGGTATTGTTTACATTGATGAAATAGACAAGATTTCTAGAAAGTCTGACAACCCATCTATTACACGTGATGTATCAGGTGAAGGTGTTCAGCAAGCATTGCTTAAGTTGATAGAAGGTACGGTTGCATCGGTTCCACCGCAAGGTGGTCGTAAACATCCGCAGCAAGAGTTTTTGCAAGTTGATACATCGAATATCTTGTTTATTTGTGGTGGTGCGTTCGCTGGTTTGGAGCGTGTCATTAGTGATCGAACAGAAAAAAGTAGTATTGGTTTTTCTGCAACGGTTAAAAGTAAGGATGAGGACAAAACCTTCTCTGAAGCAATTCACCGCGTAGAGACAGAAGATCTAGTTAAGTTTGGGTTGATTCCTGAATTTGTTGGTCGTTTGCCAGTTGTGGCGACACTTTCAGAATTGGATGAAGAGGCCTTAATGACGATTCTAAGTGAGCCTAAAAACGCACTTGTTAAGCAATATCAACATTTGTTTGAGCTTGAAGGTGTTGAGCTTGAGTTCACGCCAGAGTCCTTGCGTGAAGCGGCTAAATTAGCATTAGAGCGAAAAACAGGTGCTCGTGGCCTTCGCAGTATTCTAGAGTCTGCTTTGTTGGATTGTATGTATGAACTGCCAACTCGTACTGATGTTTCCAAAGTTGTCATGGATGGCGCGTCTATCCGTGGAGACTCTTCGCCTTTAATGGTTCTTGAAAAAGAAGAGTTAGCAAAGAACGCTTAATGGTTCGATAAGTTGTTAGTAAGAAGCCGAGATTGAGTTTTTATTCAGTTTCGGCTTTTTTTATGTGATTTCAGGTCTAAACTTTCATTAGGCTAGAAAACAAATACTTATTACTCTTGTAATTTAGGGCTTTGCCCTTATCTCTTTCCTAATCAACGTAAAAATATAAAGTGCGCTTTTGTCTTATGCGCCCAGATTGGAAATAATTATGTCAGATTCTTTACTTCTTCCAATGCTGCCACTTCGTGATGTGGTGGTATATCCTCATATGGTTTTGCCTTTGTTTGTTGGGCGAGCTAAGTCTATCGCAGCATTAGAATCTGCTATGGAAAACGATAAATATGTCTTTCTTGTGGCTCAACAAGACGCGTCTAAAGATGACCCAACTTTAGATGACTTATATTCCATAGGAACAACCGCCAAAGTAATGCAGTTATTGCGCTTACCAGACGGTACGGTAAAAGTGTTAGTAGAAGGTGGTAAGCGTGCACGCCTTGAAAAAATGGAAGAAGCGGATGGCTTCGTTTTGGGTGGCGTTGTTGAGTTAGATTCCCAAGAGGAAGACCAAAGTGAATATGGCGTAATTCGTAACGCTCTGCTGAAACAGTTGGATGAATATGTCGCAGGCAGCAAGCGTATTCCTGCAGAAGTCGTCGCTTCCCTTAAATCTATAGATGACCTTTCTAAATTGATTGATAACATCACAGGTCACATGAGTCTAAAGCTTGAAGATAAGCAGAAAGTGCTGGAAATTGATTCCTTAGTGGGTCGTGGTGAATACTTGATTGGTTTGATGGATGGTGAATTAGACATCGCACATCTTGAGAAAAATATTCGTAGTCGCGTTAAAAAACAAATGGAAAAGAGTCAGCGCGAGTACTATTTGAATGAGCAAATGAAAGCTATTCAAAAAGAGCTGGGCGATATGGAAGATGGCGGCAATGAACTGGATATGTTGCAAGAAAAGATTGCCGAAGTTGGGATGACAGATGAGGCAAAGGAAAAAGCTGAAGCGGAGTTGAAAAAACTACGCATGATGTCGCCTATGTCTGCTGAGGCAACGGTTGTTCGTGGTTATATTGATTGGTTGGTGTCTTTACCATGGAAAAAGCGCAGCAAAGTGCGTAATGACTTGGCTTATGCTGAAAAAGTATTGAATCAAGATCATTATGGTCTGCAAGATGTAAAAGAGCGTATCTTGGAGTTTTTAGCGGTTCAGCAGCGTGTGAAGAAAGTAAAAGGGCCTGTTTTGTGTTTGGTTGGGCCTCCTGGTGTTGGTAAAACATCTTTGGGGCAATCTATCGCGAAAGCAGTAAATCGCCAGTATGTACGCATGGCGTTAGGTGGAGTACGTGATGAATCTGAAATCCGTGGTCACCGTCGTACTTATATTGGTTCTATGCCAGGTAAGTTGCTACAAAAACTAGCCAAAGTAAAAGTCAAAAACCCACTGTTCTTATTAGATGAAATTGACAAAATGGGTATGGATCAGCGAGGCGACCCTGCGTCAGCTTTATTAGAAGTGCTAGATCCAGAGCAAAATCACACGTTCAATGATCACTACATTGAAGTGGATTATGACTTATCTGATGTCATGTTTATTTGTACATCTAATAGTATGAACATTCCTGGTCCTCTATTGGATCGAATGGAAGTTATCCGCATACCTGGTTATACAGAAGACGAAAAGCTCAATATCGCTAAGCGTTATTTGCTCCCAAAGCAGGTCAAATTAGCGGGCCTTAAAGAGCATGAAATTAACGTCTCTGATGATGCTTTAATGGATGTTATTCGTTATTACACAAAAGAAGCTGGCGTGCGTGGATTGGAGCGTGAATTAAGTAAAATCTGTCGTCGAGTGGTTAAAAAACAAGCACTAAGTAAGAGTAAAAACACCAAAGCTGTCGCGGTAACGAGTAAAAATTTAGAAGATTTTTCAGGTGTTCATAAATTTAGTTACGGAAAAGCCGAAGAAAAAAATCAAATTGGGCAGGTTACAGGCTTGGCTTGGACCTCGGTTGGTGGTGAATTATTGACCATTGAAGCGGCTGGAGTCGTCGGTAAAGGGCGTCATGTTAAGACAGGTTCGCTTGGAGATGTCATGCAAGAATCCATTCAGGCAGCCTTAACAGTGGTCAGAAGTCGAGCAATTGGCTTAGGAATTGACGAAGATTTTCATGAAAAAACCGACCTACATTTGCACGTTCCTGAAGGGGCAACGCCAAAGGATGGTCCAAGTGCTGGCGTCGCTATGTGTACAGCGATCGTTTCTGTTCTAGCTAAGGTGCCTGTAAAGGCCTCTGTAGCGATGACAGGGGAGATTACGTTGCGTGGGGAGGTGCTACCTATTGGTGGCCTCAAAGAGAAGCTTCTGGCGGCTCACAGAGGAGGCATAAAAACCGTCATAATTCCGCAAGAAAATGCTCGTGATTTGAAAGAGATTCCTGATAATATCAAGGCCGATATTGATGTTGTTCCAGTAAAATGGATTGACGAAGTATTGGACATTGCGTTGGAATATATACCGTCGCCAAAAAAAGTAGAAAGTTTGCCGGCGAGTGAAAAAACGGTTGATGAACCTGAAACGGTAAGTCATCATTAAAAGACATTTCCTGTGTTGACAGGAAGTAGGCTGAGCTTGTATAACTTCTGGCTCGGCTTGTGAGTAGGCATTTATATTAAGCCGAAAATATTTCTAAGGAACCACGAAAATACTGAAGGGGTACAACGTGAATAAATCTGAATTAATTGATGCTATTGCAGCGTCTGCTGATCTATCTAAAGCTTCTGCGAGCAATGCTCTTGACGCTACTTTAAAAACAATTGAAGCAGCTTTAGCAAAAGGTGACCAGGTTACACTAGTTGGTTTTGGTACTTTTGCAGTTAAAGAACGTGCGGCACGTACAGGCCGTAACCCTCAGACTGGTGAGGAAATCCAAATTAAAGCAGCGAAAGTTCCTGGCTTTAAAGCCGGTAAAGGCCTTAAAGACGCTGTAAACTAATGTTTTTGGAGCAGTAGTTCAGTTGGTTAGAATACCTGCCTGTCACGCAGGGGGTCGCGGGTTCGAGTCCCGTCTGTTCCGCCATTAGACACAAAAGGTGTATTCCATGCGGAATGCACCTTTTTTATTTGTCATTTAATTAACTCATTTGGAGGCAGTAATGCTCCAGGATATAAGAGATAAGTCACAAGGCATTGTGGTAAAGATCATTGTTGGTTTTATCGTTGTGACTTTTGCTCTATTTGGTGTAGATGCTTTAGTTACAAGTTTTAATTCTTCAGAAACCGTTGCTGAAGTAGATGGTGTAGAAATCACCCGAACACAAATGCTACAAGGCGCCGAAACACAGCGTCGTCAGCTCATTTCAATCATGGGCAATCAAATTACACCAGAGCTGCTTGAAGATAATTTATTGCAGCGCCGAGCGTTGGAAGAGTTGATTCAGCGTGCCGTATTGGTCAATCAAGCAGAGTCATTAGGCTTGGGAATATCTGACAGTCAGGTTGATGCTTACTTATTACAAGCTGAGCAATTTCAAACGAATAATCAGTTTGACCAAAATAAATACCTTAACTACATCAGTTCATTGGGCTTTACTCCGTTAGGTTTTAAACAGCGTATTCAACAAGACATTTTGATCCAACAGTCTCGTAATGCGATTGCAGGTTCAGAGTTTGTTTTGCCTTATCAGGTGAACAGCGTTTCAACATTACAATCACAAGAGCGTTCTTATGATTATGTGTCTTTTTCATTGGCAGAAGAGTCTGAAAAAACCAGTGTTTCTGACGCGGAACTTCAAGCTTATTACGAAGAAAATAAAGATCGCTTTAAAACACCTGAACAAGTAAAGGTGGATTATGTTGTTATTTCTAGTGCTGATTTTTATAGCAAGATAGAGGTAACCGATGCGGAACTTGAAAGCGCTTATCAAGCATCGATTTCAGATTCTGTGGGCGAAGAGCGTTTGGCATCTCATATTTTAATTGAGTCAAGTAGAGATGCAGAAGATGTTCAGCAACGTCTTGAAGAAGTGCAAGCTAAGCTTGCAGCGGGCGAAGATTTTGCCGCGCTAGCGGCAGAATACTCTGACGATCTTGGTTCAAAAAGTGACGGTGGTAATCTTGGTTACGTTGTAAAAGGGGTGAATGGCGAAGTCTTTGATGATGCTCTTTTCTCCATGGCAGAAGGTGAAACGAAGTCGGTTGAAGGCGAATTCGGCTACCATGTCATTAAGTTGGATGAAATTGTTCAGAGCGACGCACCAAGTTTTGAATCACAAAAAGCATCGTTAACTCAACAATTGAAAGAAGAGAAAGCGCGTGACGCGTTGTTGTCTGCTCATGAAGACATTACCGATCTGGCTTACGCTAGTGACTCTCTAGACCTTATTTCGAAAGAATATAGCGTTGATGTACTGCAGAGTGATTACTTTGGTCGTGAAGGCGGCTCAGACGAAATTACGAGCAATGCCGTCGTGGTTGCTGCCGCGTTTGGGGCTTCTGTTCTTGAAGATGATCAAAACAGTAACTTAATTGAACTAAACGACGACCAAGTCGCGGTGTTACATTTGAGTGATCATAAGCCAGAATCCTTCCAAACGTTTGAAGAGACAAAAGATCAGGTCGCATCAATTGTAGTGCAAAGTAAAGCGCTAGCGTCTTTGAGAGAAAAGGCTGAGTCAGCAAAAAGTGCCAACACGGTTGATTGGACTTCTGTTGTCAGTGCGAAGCGTGGACAAGATGAGTTAACATCGTTGGCGTTCTCTTTGCCTCATCCTGAAGGCTCTCCTGTTTTGGATGTAAAAGACTTAGCAAACGGTGACTTGGTTCTTATACGTTTAAACAGCGTGGAAGCAGGTAATGAGTATGTCGAAGATGATCAGGCGCTGGCATATGAACAGTACTTGAACCAAATCCAAGCAAACTTGAGTGCGCAAGGTCAGCAGACTTTGTTGCAAGGAAGAGCAGACATAGAACGTTAAGTTCTTTGTTGTAAATAAAAAAACCACTCATATGAGTGGTTTTTTTATGTCTATTGTTTGTTAACCCTTTGAAGTGCTTAACCTAACGCTATTTTAAGCGGCTCAACCATTCATTAGAAGGTACAAAGAAGGCTTGGCCTGTTTTGGCTTCAGTGTATTTCATTAAATGATCGGTATTGCCATGCTCATCACCTTTCACC